>JAJFUP010000193.1 GCA_021372395.1 Deltaproteobacteria bacterium | reverse complement strand
TCTTACGGCTGACAATCTACGCTGGAGCAACGGTGTCCTGCTGGAGGCGAAAAACCGATCGTTGCCGAAGGTGCTCAAGGAAAAAAGCGGCAGCGAGCTGGTGGGCCTGGCGACCCGCATCGAGAAGTCGATCCTTGACCTGAACGAGCAGAGCGAAAGGGCTAAGGACCGCGCGCAGACGAAGGTCGAGAAAGGAGATGGCGACCCTGCGCCGGACAGGGAACTGTCGGTCCTGTGCCGCCAGCGCATCGAGATACTCAAGCCCATCCTGGCCGCTGTGAAACAGCAGGCGGCTGTGAAGAGACAGGACTAGGGAGCCTTCCATGCGCAATGCAGGAACGATTTTCATCATGGTCCTTGCTGTTGCGGGGCTCCTTGCGGTTCAGACTCCGGCATGGGCCGGAGAGCCATCCAGCGTTAAGACGAAGGTTGACATGGCGGTGCTCGCGCGCGACGGCCGCTGGCTGGAACTCTTGACGGCAGCAACGGACGCTGTGCAGAAGAACCCGTCCGATCCCGAGCCCGAAGCATTCAGGCTCCAGGCCATGCGCATGCTGGGAGAGTCCGATGCAGCTGTGAAGCAGGCGGACGATGCAGTAAAACGCTTTCCGAACGATGCGCATATAATCCTGGAACGTTCCTGGATTCTGACATTCAGGGGGAACTGGCCGCTTGCACTGGCGGACGCCAGGCGTGCCTCCGAGATTGCCCCGAAGCTCACCGACGCCCTGACTGTCCAGGGGATTTCATACCGGGAAATGCACGATTGGGATAATGCCATTTCCGTTTACACAAAGATCCTGAACACAAGGCCCGACGATGCACATGCGCTCCTGAACCGGGGGAGGGCATACGTTGAGAAGAAGATGTGGCAGGAGGCGAAAGCCGACCTGGACAAAAGCATTGCCTTGAATAAGAAATCTGCGGAAGCCTTTTACCACCGGGGCAGGATGAATACCGGCGCAGGCAAGCTCGGCGATGCTGCGAAAGATCTCACCCGGGCCATCAAGCTCAAGCCGGAGTCGCCAGCCCCTTATATCGCCAGGGCAGAGGTGCTGGCGAGGGGTGGAACATGGGAAGCCGCTGCCAAAGATGCCTATACGGCAATTGTCCTGGGCTCACGGGATGCACAGCCTTATCTCATTGCCTGCCAGGCATCGGTGGCGCTTGGTGATTGGGATGCCCTGTCCGAGTATGCTGCAGGAGGCATCAGGATAGCACCTGAAAACCCTGACTTCTACCGCTTCGCCGGCCGGGCGTACCGCGAGAAGGGCGAGCCGAAGACTGCGCTGGCGTCATACGATCAGGCATTGAAGGTTGCACCCAATGATGCGGGGACACTGCTCGAGAGGGCGCTGACCAATACTCTGCTCCGCCGGTACACGCAGGCAGCCGATGACTGCACTGCATCGCTCGCCATAAAGACGTCCAGCCTCGCCTATGCGCTCCGGGGATTCGCCCACCTGAAGACAGGGTCGCTGGACAGCGCGCTGGAGGAGAGCACCAATGCCCTGACCCTGAACCCGAAGGAGGTCATGGCACTGCTGGTCCGGGCGAACGTCAGCCTGTCACAAAACAATGTGAAGGAAGCCGTTTCCGACAGCCGGAAGGCGCTCATGCTCGACCCGGCGCAGCCCTGGGCCTACGTCACCTGCGGGTCCGCGCTGACGGCTGCAGGCAAGAGGGAAGACGGGCTCAAGCTGCTCAACGAGGCGGTCAAGATGGCGCCCAGGGACGGAGAGGCTTACCTCGCACGGGGCAGGTGTCTGGCAGCGCTCGGCCGCAGGGGCGATGCCGTGAAAGACTTCGAAAAAGCGGCTGCCGTCGATCCTGCCTTGGCGCAGGTTGCCCGCGCAGAACGTGACAAGCTGTAAACAATGCAGCCGCATGAGCTTAAGGAGACAATCCAATGAGAGATGACATCCGGGTAAAGATGGTAATGGTAGCTATCCTCATTCTGGGGCTGTCGGCACCGGGCTGGAGTGGCGGGGAACCCTCGAAGTTCGACTCGGGAAACCAGGGCACCAGTGCATTGGGCCAGCTCGAAGATCTGGCCGGGCAGAAGGTCGACCTGTCCCCCGGCGTCAGCACGATAGATACCTATAAGAAGAAGATCACGCTGCCGCAGAAAACCGTAACGAAGCCCAAGGTGAATCAGTCGGCATCGATGGAGGCCATGGTAACCGGCATGGTCATGGGAGCACTTCTTGAGGCAGTTCTAAGCGATAATTCACAGGACAAGGCCGATGAAGCCGCAGCGAGGGCAATGGCAGAGGCTGAGCAGAAGCGCATCGCCGAGGAGCAGCGCCAGCAGCGTCTCATCTCAGCAAGCAATCTGCGCAGCTTCTGGGAGGGGAGCGATCGAGAAATGTCGGAAAACCTCGACGATGTGTTCAGCCTGCCGGGCCAGGGGCAGGGAACGGCCTTTTTCGGCACCCAGTCCAATCCCGGTACAAAGCCCACCGACCTTTCCACCGGACAGAATGATGCCGAGCCGGTTGCCATCAGCGGAGGAAACGCTGCGCCCAAGATCCTGGGCACAGGTGCGCCGGATGTGAGAGGCGGTTACATGGCGCAGCCGGCAGAGGCCCTTACCACCGAGACATCCTCCCTGCAGGACGGCATTGTGAAGTCAGGTGTGGAATTTGCGAAGGATGTGGCCAAGGACACGGCAAAGGATATCATGAAGGACATGATCAAAGGTATCCTTCCAACCAGCGCGCAAAACGCGGAGCTCATGGTTGAGCATGTTGATAAGATGAAGGATTTCACCGACGACCTCTTCAAGGCCATCGAACCCCAGCGCCTGGTCGGAACCCTGGCCAACGGCGGACCGGGAGATTACCAGGCAATCATGAACGACCTTGACTCTGTGACGAGGAAAGGAGCTGCACTTGGGCTGGGAGAAAATCCGTTTTCCGAAACCGAGCTCCAGACCGGATTCAAGCTCTTAAACGGCGAGAAGATTTCAGCGGCCGATGCGAAGGAGATCCTATCCAGCAAGTGGAAAGGCTTCCTCTCCGGCAAGCTGAAAGACCATTTGACTGAGGGCTGGATGTAGGAGCCGTTCCGGACTTTAAGAACAGGCCATCTGTTCAAGCGCATTTACCCCGTGCAGCTGGAAACAAGACTGTCGATTTTTCACCCTTCCCAAAACAGGCATGAAAGCGGAGAGGTGTACGCTCTGTCACAAATGAGGGCTCTATGGGGGAGTACCACACCGAGAACGAGGCATTTCCGCGTCCATGGGTCCTGCTTGACTTCGGGGCCCATTCGATGTTTATTCGCCGTATATTATTGATAGTAGACCGGTTGGATGCAAGATAGTGACATGCAGAAACGATAGTGTTATCGTGGTGCGCAAGGCGGCTTACATTACGTATGAGCACGGATAAGGAGGATCACTTGAAAAGATGTATACCTGTGGCTTTCATGGTTCTGCTCCTCATCTTCGGCTGTTCGAAGTCCGAGGGCGGAAAAGGGATATTCGGCGGTAAGGGTTCGTCTGCCAAATCCGATGGCAGCCAGGTGGTGGCCAAGGTGGGAGACGATGTCATCTATGCCAGGCAGATCGATCAGTTCCTCGGACAGCTTCCTCCCCAGGTGAGCGCCCGCTACGGCGCCCTGGAGATCCGCAAGGAGATCGCCGAAGGCTTTGTCAGCATGAAGATGCTGGCCTGGGAAGCCAGAAGGCGAGGGGTCGACAAGAGGGAAGACATCCAGCTCAAGATCGCCACGCTCACCGACCAGATCCTTGCCCGGGAGATCGAGGAAGAGCTGAAGAAGAGCATCACGGTGAGCGAGTCGGAGATCAAGAAATACTACGACGAGAACCAGGACAGGTATGCCCCGCATCCCCGCGTCCATGCGCGCAAGATCGTGCTCGCCTCAGAGGCCGATGCCAAGTCCGTTCTCGCCAAACTCGGCAAGGGGGCGGATTTTACCCAGGCGGCAAAGCAATCGTCTAGGGATGCGTCCGCCGCCAAGGGCGGCGACATGGGCTGGATCAGCAGAGGCAGTATGGATCCTGCCCTGGAAAAGACGGCCTTCGGGCTCAAGGAGGGGCAGATCAGCCCTGTCATCAAGACCTCTGACGGATACACCATCCTGATGGCGGAGAAGGTCATTCCCGGCAGGGAGAGGCCCTACGACCAGGTGAAGAAGTCCATCGAGAGAGTCGTGATGCGCGAGAAGCTGAAGAAGGCCGTGGA
The DNA here is from genome assembly GCA_021372395.1 of Deltaproteobacteria bacterium. Lineage (GTDB taxonomy): Bacteria > Desulfobacterota > Desulfomonilia > UBA1062 > UBA1062 > MWEI01. Next base: position 5,180 of record JAJFUP010000193.1, on the reverse strand, counting down.
TGAGCTCAAAGGCGAGATAAAGGGCAAGGCAAAGGTTGAGATCAACGAGAGGTATTTCTCCCAGTTCAAGGAAGAAGCACGACCGGTCATGCCAGGTATGGGACCCGGCCCCGATGATGCCGGCCGTCCGGCAGCACCCGGCATAGGGCCTGGCGGCAAACCCGCCAAGTAACGGGCCGGAAGGGGGATTTCTTGGCGCTGTACACATGGAGCGGGTATACCGAGAACGGTAAGGCCTCTTCAGGCATGATGGATGCCGACTCCATCCGTGAGGCGAAGCTCAAGCTCCGCTCCCAGGGTATGTTCGTGAGCGCCATCGAGGAGGAGACCCGGGGGATAGCGCACCCGCTCAAGGATATCACGCTGCGCGGAATCCTGGGCAGGGTCAGGATGGAAGACCTGACCGTGATGACCCGCCAGCTCTCCACCCTGGTCGGTGCCTCCATACCCCTTGTCGATGCCTTGAGCGCCCTCTACGAGCAGACCGACTCCCCTGCCATGAAGAAGACCATTGCCCAGGTGAGGGATTCCGTGAACGAGGGGCTCGCGTTTGCCGAGGCCCTGGCACAGCACAAGAGGGTCTTTCCCGAGCTGTACATCAACATGGTTCGCGCCGGCGAGGTGAGCGGGGCCCTCGACGTGGTCCTGCTGCGGCTGGCAGAGTTCATGGAGGGCCAGCACCGCCTGAAGTCGAGGATCGGGTCCGCCATGCTCTACCCGATCTTCCTCCTGGGGATCTCTCTTCTGGTCCTTCTGTACCTGCTGACCGCCGTAGTGCCCAAGGTGGTGGGCATGTTCGAGAGCATGAACCAGGTGCTTCCCCTTCCCACCAGGATACTCATCGCCGTGAGCCAGTTCCTCGCCTCCACCTGGTGGATGCTGGCCATTGCGCTCGTCGCAGGGATCATCATCCTCCTGAGGTGGAAAAAGACCGAGCGCGGTGCCAGGCGTTTCGACCGGTTCACCATGAACCTGCCGGTGTTCGGGTCGATATACCGGAAGGTGTCCGTGGCCAGGTTCGCCCGGACCCTGGGAACGCTCCTCGCATCGGGCGTGCCGATCATCGAGTCGCTCAGGATCGTCAAGACCGTCCTGCAGAACAAGATCATGGAATCTGCAGTGGATGACTCCATCGCCGCGGTCATGGACGGCTCCAGCATCTCCTCCCCGCTGAAGAAGTCGGGTGTGTTTCCCCCCATCCTCATCCACATGATCAGCGTGGGCGAGCGGAGCGGGAGCCTCGAGGAGATGCTCATGAAGGCCGCGGAATCCTACGAAGGCGATGTGGAGACCACCATCTCGGGGCTCACCTCGCTGCTCGAGCCCCTCATGATCGTCATCATGGGGGTGATCGTGGGGTTCGTGGTGCTCTCCATCCTCATGCCCATGCTGGAGATGAGCACCATCGTCAGATAGAACGCAAAAGGGGTAAAACGAATATGGACAAGAAAGGATTCACGCTCATCGAACTCCTCGTGGTCATCGTCATCCTGAGCATCCTGGCGACCTTTGTCGGGAGCAAGATCATGAGCAAACCCGAGGAGGCCAGGCGCACCCAGGCCAAGATCCAGATCGAGGCCCTTGAGAACGCGCTCAAGATGTACAAGCTCGACAGCGGAGAGTTCCCATCCACCGAGCAGGGGCTCAAAGCCCTCGTGGAGAAGCCGACCGTGGGAAGTGTGCCCAGGAACTGGAGGGAAGGCGGATACCTGGACAAGAACAAGGTTCCGAAGGACCCGTGGAAGAACGAGTTCGTCTACCTGTCTCCCGGCATGAGGAACCCGGACGGCTTTGACCTCTTCTCGTACGGTGCCGACGGCAAGGCAGGCGGAGAGGGGAATGATGCGGACATCGGGAACTGGGACACCGAGGAGCAGACTCAGCAGTAGGAGAGGGTTCACGCTGCTGGAGCTGATGATCGTGCTCGTGATCATCGGCATCACCATGGGGTACATCGGCCCCCGGATCTTCAGCGGCCTGCTCGCCTCCAACATGGACCGGGCCATCAGGGACATCATGTCCGTGATCCAGGTGGCCCGATCCTCGGCCATCACCCAGCACAAGACCTACTTTGTCCGGTTCGATATCGACGGCGAGAAGATCGCCCTGTACCCCATGCCCGAATCTTCGGGCCAGGAGCCGGAGATGCTCAGGGAGCGCTCCCTGCCGGACGGCGTCGTGCTCAGGGGAATCAAGAGCCCCTATCAGCAGAAGAAGGACAAGGGCGAGATGGACCTCCGCGTGACCCCCGAGGGCGTGGTGGAACAGGGGGTGATCTACCTGGAGGCAGGGCTCGGGAAGACGTACACCCTCGTGATCAAGCCGTTTTCCGGGACCGTGAAGATCTATGACCACTACATCGAGGTCACCTATGGATAGGGGGTTCACCCTGCTGGAGGTCCTCATCGCGGTGGTGATCCTGAGCATCACCTTCCTGTGGCTCCTGAGTGCGGAGAGCCAGGGCATCGACATGGCGTTGAGGTCTCGCTTCCTCACCACCTCGACCCTGCTGGCCCAGGAGAGGATCTCGCAGGTCACCTCCGGGGCCAGGAGCATCTCTCCCGGGGACAACCAGGGTGACTTCGGTGACGACCACAAGGGCTACACCTACCAGGAAACGGTGGAGACGACCCCTCTGGCCGGGTACCTCAAGTACAGTGTGACCGTGAAGTGGGGCGGGAAAGGGAGCACCCTTGAGACGAAGATCATCTCCTTCATCCAGGCGAAGTAGCGGCTTCACTCTCATGGAGCTGCTGCTGGCCATCGCCATTGCGGCGATAGTGCTCGTCATCGTGAACACCGCCTTTTTCCAGTCCCACGCCAACATCGAGTCCATACGCTCCCAGAGGGAGGCCTATCAGACGGTCCGCATCGTCATGGACCGGATGCTCAAGGACCTCACCTGCGCCTATCTCCCGTCCGACGGCCGGCAGATGACCATGGACGAGATCTCCCTGTACAGGTTCGTGGGCACAAACGACGAGAGTGACAAGACGAACAAGGACAGCCTCACGCTGACCACTACCGCGGACATCGGCTTCTCTCCGGTGCCGGGGGCAGTCTGCGAGGTGGGGTATTACCTCAAGGAGATGGAGGACAGGAAGGGGGTCTATGCACTCATGCGCCGCGAGGATCCGACCCCCCACTACGGAGTCACCAAGGCGGGTCGCGAGATGGAGATCGCAGAGGGTCTCCTCGGCATGGACATCGTCTACCTCGACGAGGCCTCCCTGGAGGTCAAGGAGTGGAACCTCGAGCAGAGACTGACCCTGCCCAGGCAGGTCAAGGTGACCCTCACCTTCGAGGCAGGCAAGGAAAGCCTCGCCTTTTCCGAGACGGCCTCGCTCCCGCTCTCGGGGATCCGCCTGATCCTTGCACAGGGGCAGCAACAGCCATGAAGGTGCTCAAGGACAAGCGCGGCGTCGTCCTCATCCTGGTCCTGAGCGTGGTGGCGCTCTTCACCGCCATGATCGTGAGCTTCGGTGCGGACGAGAGCCTGGACATCGAGCTCGCGTACAATTTCCGGGACTCCCTCCAGGCCCAGTACATCGCCCGTGCCGGCGTGGAAGCCGCGATCACGATCCTGTCCGAGGACGACACGCAGTCCGATTCCCTTGACGACCAGTGGGCAAGTTTCGCGGAATACGCAGTGGCCTCCGCCTCGTACCTCGATGACGCACAGCTGTCGGGAACCATCACCGACGAGTGCTCCAAATTCGACCTCAACAGCCTTGCCGCCGTCGACCTCAAAGACCGGGGATACAGGATCGCGCAGTTCAAGCGGCTCTTTACCCTGCTGAAGATCGACATCACCGACGAGGAACTCGATGACCTCGCCCATGCCGTCATCGACTGGATCGATGCAGACAGCGACACCGACTTCGGCGCGGAGGAGGAATATTATCAGTCTCTCGATCCGCCGTACCACTGCAAGAACGCACCCCTGGACAGCGCCGAGGAGATCCTGCTCGTCAGGGGGATGAAGCCCGAGTACTTCTCCGGGACCGAGAACTATGAAGGCATAAGGAATTACGTGACCGTGGGCACCAAAGGCAAGATCAACATCAACACCGCATCCGAAACGGTTCTGCGGAGCCTCTCGGACCGCTTCACCGAGAACGCGGTGAACAGCGTCCTCGACTGCAGGCCGTTCACCGAGCAGACCTACGACTGCATCAAGGGGATCGACCTTGCCGACGGCTCGGAAGAGAGCATCTGGATAAAGAGCGTTCTCGATGTCAAGAGCGCCAGGTTTTCAGCGGACATGAAGGGTTCGCTTCCCTCGGGTGCCCTGGTAAATGTCAGGGCAGTGCTGGAACGCATTAACAACTCCGTTCGAATAGTGTATTATAGGATTTATTGAGGGGACTATGAGGACGGTTATCACGCGCAAGACACTCGGCATATCCTGGGACGATCAGCAGGTGCAGGCCTGCGTGATCCGCTCGGGCATCGCCGAGTTCACCGTCGAAAGGATCATCCGTATCCCCCGGGAGCTTGACGATGCGGGAAGCCCCAGGCACACGCTGGCCGAAGACCTCCGGGTCCTCTCGGACCGGGTGGGCTCGGAGTTCGAGATCTGCGTGGCAGCGCTGCCCGAGAACGAGCTCATGTACCGCACCCTCACCAGGCCTTTTGCCGACCGCAGGAAGATCGCCGAGACCATCGGCCTCGAGGCGGAGACCCTCCTCCCTTCTCTCGACTCCAAGCTCATCACCGACTTCGTCCTGCTCGGGGAGGACCCCTCCGGGGCCACTCTTATCCAGGTGCTCTGCACCAAGGCATCCTCGGTTCAGGCCCTCATCGGCGCCTTCAGGGCAACAGGTCTCGACCCGGAGATCGTCGACTGCCCTTCGGTGGCAGCCTCGGGGGGTGCGCGCGCCACCCTGGATCTGCCTGCTGACACGACCGTGGTGCTCCTGCGCATGGGCTGGAAGGAGACCTCCGTCACGATCCTGTTCGGAGGCGAGATCGCGTACGTGGGGGCCCTGCCGTTCGGCTTCTGGAGGCTCGTGACGGCTTTGGCCGCAGAGCAGGGGCAGACCTCGCGAACCATCCTCGAGAAGGCCCGGGCCTCGGGCATCGAAGCAGGGGAAGATCTTTCCGGGTTCTTCCGGGAGATCCTCATCATGCTCGAGAAGAGCGGGAAGACATCAGGTGAGCAGGTCCTGGTGCCCACA
>JAJFUP010000140.1 GCA_021372395.1 Deltaproteobacteria bacterium | reverse complement strand
CGAGCAGGATCGTGACCGGCCCCTGGTTGACGAGTGACACCTCCATCTCGGTCTGGAATTTTCCCGTCTCCACCCGGCCTGGATGGATCCCCTTCACCTTGAGGACCAGCTCATCGAAGATCGCCTGGGCCTTCTCGGGCGCCTCTGCCCCTGAATAGGAAGGCCTCCGTCCTTTCCTGGCATCACCCAGCAGGGTGAACTGGGATATGAGGAGGATATCCCCGGGCGTCTCGGTTACATCGAGGTTCATCACCCCGGATGCGTCATCGAAAACCCTGAGGCTGCAGATCTTTCGCGCAAGGTAATCGACATCGCAGGCACTGTCAAAAGACTCTACCCCGATGAGGCAGCACAGGCCGACACCTATCCGGGAGAAGACCTCGCCATTTACCTCCACCGATGCTCCCTTCACCCTCTGGATCACTGCACGCATCCGAAACAGCCCTTTTCCTAAGAGTATTCAAACGGAGAGCATGTTTTGGTATATGCCCCCGCCGTGTCATGGCCCTCACGGCCGCCTGGACTTTCGAGGTAGTTGCAAAAGTTCGGTATGTCGTTCCCGCGGAAGCGGGAACCCAGCAAATTTAATGTGTTATGGACCCCCGCTTTCGCGGGGGTGACGGTTTTTCCGGGTTATGCAATTGGCTCCTTCTTCTAAAATAACATGCGCTGCATCCCTGCTACCTGATGATGGTCATGGTCATGACCATACCCTGCCGGTATATGCTGATGCTCATCTTCATGCCCTTGAGATTGGCGATCACTTTCTTGAATTCCTGGAGGTCGCGGGTCGTCCTGTTGTTGATCGAGAGAATCACGTCGCCGGGCCTGATCCCTGTGCGGGTAGCCGCAGAGTTGGCTGCCACGTCGATGATCACCACCCCCCGGATGGTGTCCCCGATGCTCAGGGTCTCCCGGATGGCAGGGGTGAGGTCTGCAACGGATGCGCCCTCCAGGAATTTGTTGTTCTGGATGAGAATCTTGTGCTCGGGTATCTGTGCCTTGGCAAGGTCTCCCACCACGACCGTAAGACTCTTTTCCTTCCCGTTGCGCAGGACCTTGACCTTCACCTGGGAGCCCGGCATGTCCTCGGAGATCATGAACCGCATGGATGACGTGTTCTGCACCGGTTTCCCTTCTATGGCGATGATGACGTCGCCCCTCTTCATGCCGCCCTTTTCCGCGGGTGAATCCTTCATGACTTCGGAGACCAGGGCTCCCCTGGCCGATGACAGGCCAAGGCCCTTGGCGATCTCCGGGGTTACCTCCTGCACGGTTACGCCGAGCCAGCCCCGAACCACCTTCCCGTACTTGTCGATGCTCTTCTTGATGCCCATGACGAGGTTGACGGGGATGGCGAACCCGATGCCCACATTCCCCCCCGTGCGGGAGAGGATCGCGGTGTTGATGCCCACGAGCTCGCCCTTCATGTTCACCAGGGCGCCGCCGGAGTTGCCCGGGTTGATGGCGGCATCCGTCTGGATGAAATTCTCGTAATCGGTGATGCCCAGGCCGGATCTGCCCAGTGCGCTGACGATCCCGAGGGTGACCGTCTGCTCGAGACCGAAGGGATTCCCCACGGCCAGGACGAAGCTTCCGATGCGCAGCCTGGATGAGTCGCCGACCCGGATGGCCGGCAGGCCCGTCTTGTTGATCTTGATGATGGCCACGTCGCTCTTCGGGTCGGTGCCCACGATGGTGGCCGGGAACACCCGGGCATCGGAGAGCCGGACCTCGACCTTGTCGGCGCCTCCCACCACATGGTTGTTGGTTACGATGTACCCGTCGGAGGAAACGATCACCCCGGAGCCGAGCGCCCTCTGAATCCGTTCATGCGGAACCGCTCCGCCGCCGAAGAAATCCCGGAAAAACGGGTCGGAGAACAGGGGAGACTGCTGGGTGACGGTCTTCATCGATGAGATGTTCACCACCGAGGGTATCACCTTCGCAGCAACGTCCGCCACCCAATCCCCTTCTTTGGGATTCGGCGTATCGGCAAAGGAACTGCCGGAAAAACACAGGATGACGATGATGCCGAGAACGGCTCTCCTGATTCTCACCATGGATGATCCTCCTTTTCTAGGGGGGACATACCATAGAATCATGCTCTCATCAACGAATTCGAGCTTGTACACCCCTCGAAGAATCAGGTACATGCACTCCATGCATACCAACTCCACGCGGGGCTTTCACCGGGACACCCGCATCGACCTCATGAAGGAGTTCACCATCTGCGAGTCGCTCTCCGACACGAAAAGCCCCTACATGACGGTCCTTCCGGAGCCCAGGTCCTACGGCGCAATGGTGGGCGACTTCCTCACCCGCCAAGGGATGCTCAGACAGGGCTCGACAATCGTCGAGCTGGGCGGTGGGTACGGAAGCCTCATGCGCGGCCTCATGGAGGCTCATGGAAGGCTCATCAGAAAGGTGTTCATGGTGGATCTCTCGAAGACGCTGCTCAAAAGACAGCGGGAGCGGCTCATGGATTACCCCGGACAGGTCTCGTTCATCAACGCGGACATCCATGAGCTCATCCATGCCTTCCGGGGGGCCGACCTCGTCATCGTGAACGAGGTCATCGGCGACCTGGATACCCTGACCGGACTCGACCCCCGGCACCTCCCCGGGGAGGCCTTCGCCCTCATCGACCGTTACGGGCTCGAGCACCCCGCCCGGGAACGGTTCAGCCTCAACTCCGGCGCCATCTCCCTGGTGGAGGCCCTGTGTTCGCTGGAAATCCCCGCCTTCATCTCCGAGCACTCGTGCGATCCCCTCATGCCGGGGGACATGCCGTACCTTGCCAGGGGGCTCGCGCTCGATTCTTTCCCCCGGGAGATCCCCCTTTCCGGCCACTCGGAGTACACCATCCGGTTTTCGCACCTGATGCGGGTGAGCCGCTCCTTCGGGAGGAAGACCGCGTCCGGGCCGCTGATCGACCTCCTCGGGATAACGGATTCCCCCGCCCTGAGATTCATGTTCCTGGGAAACGCCTGCTCCACCGAGAAACAGGCGGTCACCTCCGAGTTCCTCGACCATGTGCGCGAATACCGGTGGCTCACCCTGGAGTAGAAAAAGGCCTCCCGTGGTGCCTTCCTCCTCGGCATGAAATAGGGATTTACTCCTGAGAAGATTTCCGCTACCATCCTCCCCCTGATTAAACCGAGAGATCGAGGCTGCATATGAAAAACGACGATCATGAGGACGATCCCACACGGATCGACGAGAAGGGGTTTTCCGAGCTCCTGGAATCCTCTTACGAACAGGACCGGGGCCCCATCCAGGTGGGCGACAGGGTGCGCGGGAAGATCATCTCCATCGGCAGGGAGAACCTGTTCATCGACACCGGGTACAAGGTTGACGGCGTCGTGGAGAGGGCGGAGCTCGCCGACGAGGACGGGAACCTTCCCTACCAGGAGGGGGATACCATCGACCTGTATGTCGTTTCGCGCAGGGGAGGCGAGATCAGGCTCTCGAAGGCCATCTCCGGCGTCGGCGGGGTCGCCATCCTTGAAGACGCCCACGAGAAGGCCATCCCCGTAGAAGGGAAGGTCCTGGAACAGTGCAAGGGCGGGTTCCGGGTCGAGGTGGTCAAGAGAAAGGCCTTCTGCCCCATCAGCCAGATGGACATCTCCCATATCGAAGACCTCGAGCAGTACGTCGGAAAAACCTACCAGTTCCTCATCACCGAGTTCGAGGAAGAGGGGAAAAACATCGTCCTCTCACGGCGGGCGCTCCTGGAAGCAGAGCAGAAAAAGACGCAGGAAGCCTTCTTCGACGGTCTCGAACCCGGGTCCGTGCTCGAGGGAAAGGTAAGCAAGATCATGCCCTACGGCATCCTGCTGGAGATCGCACACGGGGTCGAGGGCATGGTTCACGTCTCCGAGATGAGCTGGAGCCGGACGCTCAACCCCGAGGATATCGTACACATCGGGGAGGTGCTGAAGGTCAGGCTCATCGGCGTGGAGGACGACAGCAGGTCCGGCCGCAAGAGGATCTCGCTCTCCATGAAGCAGGTGGAGGAAGACCCCTGGAACACCATCCTGGAACGGTTCAAGCCCGGAGACAAGATCAGCGGGAAGGTGACCCGCTGCGCCGACTTCGGCGCCTTCGTGGAGATCGAACCGGGGATCGAGGGACTCGTGCACATCTCCGAGATGAGCTACCTGAAGCGGGTGAGCAAGCCCTCCGAAGTGGTCTCTCCCGGGGAAACGGTGGACGTCCTGGTCAAGGAGATCGACCCGACTGCCCGGAGGATCTCGCTTTCCATGAAGGATGCCGAGGGCGACCCGTGGATCTCCATCCAGGAGAAGTACCGGATCGCTCAGGTGGTCCAGGGGACCCTGGAGCGCAAGGAACGCTACGGGTACTTCGTCAACCTGGAGCCCGGCATCACGGGACTGATGCCCAAGTCCAAGATCGGGGCCTCCTACAACGCCCAGGAGATCGAAAAGAAGCGCGAGGGCGAGGTCATCGCGGTGTGCATCGAGGAGATCGACGCCGCGAACCACCGGATCACGCTGGCCCCGGGCGACTCCCGCGACGGGGACGACTGGAAGGGGTTCGCCCCGGACAGTGCCGGCGGCATGGGCTCCCTCGGCGACAAGCTGAAAAAGGCCATGGACTCGAAGAAAAAGAAAGGGAAGTGAGCGGGCTGCACGGATCTCCCCCGCGGGAGATCGGATCCCCTGCGGGTGATGCCCGCTGCCATCCCTGGAAGAATACCGATGGAGCCTCGTTCGGCCCCCGGGAATAAGGGGGCGCGCCTTCAATGGGTCCGGGTCAGGAGATAAAGAGGTCGCTGGTGGCGAAGTGAGGGTCGCTCGTCACGTTCAGGCCCAGCTTCCTCATGCCCGCCTCGTCTCCCGGCGTCGGGATGTGCGTGATATGCACCTCGCAGCCGCGGAGATCCTTGATCTTTTCCATGGCCAGCTTCGCCGCCGGGTTGTTCGTCGCCGAGATGCTCAGCGCCACGAGCGCCTCTTCCAAATCGAGGCTCACGCTCTTCTCCTTGAGGATCTCCAGCTTGAAATTGCGGACGGATTCCGTGACCATGGGAGGGAGCAGGTCGATCTTGGCCGGGATCTCCGCCAGGTGCTTGATCGCCTTCAGGATCAGGCTCGAGGCGGCATGCATGAAGGGTGAGTTGCAGCCCGTGACGACGGTGCCGTCCTTGAGCTCTATGGAGGCCCCGCAGTAGATGCCCTCGTTGCCCTTGTTCGGGTCGTGAACGGCCTTTGACGCAGCCGCTCGCGCAGGGTCCACGACGCTGCGGTCTTCCGGCTTCAGACCGAAATCCCGGATGAAGAGCTCGACCCTCTGGACGGTGGCCTTGTCGGTACAGCCCAGCATGTACTCGCACTGGTAGCGGAAGTAGCGCCTGATGACCTCCTGCCGCGCGGCCTCCCTGACCACCGCGTCATCCACGATGGCAAACCCGGCCCGGTTCACCCCCATGTCGGTTGGCGAGTGGTAGAAGGCCTCCTTGCCCGTGATCTTTTCGAGGATCCTCTTGACCACGGGGAAGACTTCCACATCCCTGTTGTAGTTCACCGACTTCTCGTTGTAGGCCTCGATGTGGAACGGGTCGATGAGGTTGAAGTCCCCGATGTCGGCCGTTGCGGCCTCGTATGCCACGTTGACCGGGTGCTTGAGCGGCAGGCTCCAGATGGGGAAGGTCTCGAACTTCGCATAGCCCGAATTCACTCCCCTCTTGTGATCGTGGTAAAGCTGGGAGAGGCAGGTGGCCAGCTTTCCGCTGCCCGGGCCCGGGCCGGTGACGATCACTAAAGGCTTGTCCGTCACCACGTACTCGTTCGCGCCGTAGCCTTCGTCGCTCACGATCTGGTCCACATCCGTGGGGTATCCCCTCGTGTACCGGTGCGTGTACACATGGATGCCCCGTCGCTCGAGCTTGTTCTTGAACATGATCGCAGAGGGCTGGTTGTCGAACCGGGTGATCACGATGCCGAGCACGCGGATCCCCCAGTTCTTCAGTTCGTCTATGATCTTGAGCGCATCCGAATCATAGGTGATCCCGAAATCGGCCCGGATCTTCTTGCGCTCGATGTCGCCGGCATAGATGCACAGGATGATATCCGCCTTGTCCTTGAGCTCGGCCATGAGCCGCATCTTCACGTTCGGGTCGTACCCCGGCAGGACTCTCGCTGCGTGATAGTCGTAGAGAAGCTTCCCTCCGAACTCCAGGTAGAGTTTGTTGTCGAAACGATCGACCCGCTCAAGGATGCAGCTTGTCTGTTCAGCGATGTATCGCTCGTTGTCAAAGCCGGTCTTCGAAGCCATTCCCCCTCCATAAAGGTTCAAAAAAACGATGAAACCGAAATACACCATCCTTCCTTTTTTCCACAAGGACATTCTCGTGAATTCTGAGATATCCGCCTGGCATCGACCCCCGGGGGGCCTTCCGGGAGAGGCCGGGGGAAATCGGTCGGGATTGATTGACTTTGTAATATATCTTTTTATATGATTATATTATTATCATATAAGGAACCCTCATGCAGACTGATGGTGGAATCATTTCTCCCATCCTGAAGTCGCCGGCCATACCCACGCTGGTGGCAAACCAGGTCATCGACCTCATATCACGAGGCAGGCTCAAGCCGGGAGACAAGCTCCCTTCCGAGCTCGAGATGACGAGACGCTTCCGCATCAGCAGGATCTCGCTGCGCGAGGCCATGAAGCTCCTCGAGGCAAAGGGTTACATCGAGTCGAGGAACCGGAAGGGAAAATTTGTCCTGCCTGCAGCCGACGCCGTGAAGTCGCCCATCGAAGACTTGCTCTCCATCGACCAGCAGAAGATATGGGAGCTCTTGTGCGTGCGCCGGATCCTGGATTCCGAGGCGGCCGGCCTCGCGTGCGCCCATGCAACGAACAAGGACCTCGCGGCCATGAAAAAGATCTACTCCCGGGCTCTCGAACTCGGCCGGGACGCTGTGCTCCACGATGTCAAGGAAGGGGGAAAGCTCTACACGCAATTCTTCAATGCGCTGATTGCATGTACGAAGAACACCCTCTTCATGCACATACGGAAGTCCATCAACACCACCCTCATCGGCGCCCTGCCCTTCAGCAGGAGAAAGCTCTCCACCGTCGAGGGCAGTTCCCGGATGATCGTCGGGCAGCTTCATGCCATCCTCGATGCCGTCAGCCGCAGAGACGCACCCTCGGCAAGGGCCGCCATGGTGGAGCATATCGATTATCTGAAAAGATCCCTGAAGAAGGCCCTGTCGGAATCCTGAACTGCTGCGTTCCCCTCCTGTGGCAGGGCCGACGTGACTTGGGGGGTCACGGCGGCCCTGTTCGTTGACCTTAAAAAGAGCTCGGGATGCACCCCGGTTTCAGGAGGCGTGGAACTTCCTGCCCTTGGACGCCATCTGCTTGATGATGTCGGCGGGCTTGTAGAGAGGGCCGAAGGTCCCCTCGAGACGCCTCATCTTTTCCACGACAGTCTTTGCACCCACGGCGTCGATGTACCTGAAGGGGCCGCCGGTGAAGGGAGGGAAGCCGAGGCCGAACACCGCGCCGATGTCGCCGTCCCGGGCGCAGGAGAGGATGCCCTCCTGGAGGCAGAGTGCCGCCTCGTTGATCATGGCAAGGCTGAGGCGGTCCTGGATCTCCTCTGGCTTGAAGGGCTTGCGCGACCCTCCCAGGATCTCGTACACATCAGGGTTCACAGGGCGTCCGCCCTTCTTTTTCCCCAGGCCGAGCAGGCCTTTCTTCCCGGTCTCGTCATAGACATAGAACCCCACCTTGTTCTTCCTGCCCTTGAACCCGTGCTCGAACAGCTTCGTGTACCCGTCGGAAGCCTTGAGCCCCCGGGCATCGAAGAGCTTGCGAACCTCTCCTTTTGCCACATGGGCAGCCACGTCGATGCCCAGTTCGTCCACCAGCGTGACCGGCCCCACGGGGTAGCCGAACTGCTTCATGGCGACGTCGATGGCCTTGATCTCGGCACCTTCCTCGATGAGCTTCATGGATTCATTCAGCATGGGGATGAGGATGCGGGTGGTGTAGAACCCAGGGCAGTCCTTCACCACGATGCAGGTCTTTCCCTGCCGGATGCCAAGTTCCAGGGCGGTGGCCCTGACCCAGTCGGCGGTCTTGTCCGTGGTGATGATCTCGAGCAGGGGCATCTTGGGCACGGGCGAGAAGTAGTGCATGCCGACGATGTTCTCGGGCCGCGATGAACCCTCGGCGATCAGGGTAATGGGCAGCGCAGAGGTGTTGGAGGCGAAGATGGTCCTCCCGTCCGTTGCCGCTTCCACCTCCGCGAGGATCTTCCTCTTCAATGCAAGGTCTTCGAACACGGCCTCTATCACGACATCGGTACCGGCGAATCCCGCGTAACCGGCGCACGGCAGAAGCTTGCCGTACTGGACGTCACGCTCGAACCTCGTGATGGACCCGGATCTCGCCCTCTTGTCGAGGCCCCGGTATACCTCTTTCATCCCCTTGGCAGCAGCATCGAGCGACACATCCTTCATGAGGATCGTATCGCAGATGCCCGTGGAGACGGAGACGATCCCGTGGCCCATGAGCCCGGTGCCCAGGACGGCGAGCTTCTTCACCGGCCTTGCCTGTGCCTTGTACGGGTTCTTCTTCAGCGCCGTCATGCCGTCGAACAGGCTGCGCAGCGCCTTGGACTTGCCGTCCATGACAAGCTCGCCGAAGATCCGGATGTCGTTGGCAAGCCCTTTTTCGATGCCGTGCCTGAAGCCGAACTCCACCGAGGAGATGATGGCGAGTGCCGCCGGATAGTGTCCCATGGTCTGCTTGAGGACCTGGCTTCTCGCCTGGGAAAAGACGACCCCCCTCCCCGCAGGCGTGGTGTCGAGAAACCTGTTGAGCGTGGAGTCCAGGATTCTCTGCTGCAGGCCCTTCTTCCCGGAGGCCTTCTTCAGGGCGCCTCCTGCCAGGTCCTGGGCCTTTTTGATGGCCATGTCCTTCATGCCGTGCTGGATCACGATCTCGTCGATGATCCCGAGCTTGAGGGCCTTTCTGGCCTTCAGATTCCTCCCGGTGAGCATCAGCGGCAGGGCGTTCTGAAGCCCGATGAGCCGGGGCAGCCGTTGGGTCCCGCCGGCAGCCGGGATGAGCCCGAGCTGCACCTCGGGCAGGCCGAGGGTCGTTTTCGGTGAATCCGACGCGATCCGGTAGTCCGTCACCAGGGCCAGCTCCAGGCCGCCGCCCAGGCAGTTGCCGTGAATGGCGCTCACCTTCGGGAAGGGCAGCGACTCGATCCTCTTCAGGACCGTGTGCGCCTTCGTGATGTACGTGACCACCTCATCCCTGGTCTTCATGGCACCAAGCTCGTCCACATCGGCACCCACCACGAAGTTGTCGTCCTTGGCGCTCAGGATGACGAGCCCCTTGACCGTGGCATCTTCGGCTATCGAGTCGAGCAGCCCGGAAATCTCTGCCAGCAGTCCGCTCGATACCTTGTTCACCTTGGAGTCGGGGCAGTCGATGGTGACCGCCACGATGCCGTTCCCGTTCTTCTCTACCGTGAGATTCTTCATGTCGTCCGTCTCCCTCGTTTCACGCCTGTGCGGCCTCTAAGACGATTGCATTGCCTATGGCACCGGCCCCGCACCCAGCCACGATCCCGAACTGCTGCCCCTCGTCGATCATGCGGTTGCAGCAGGTGGTGATCAACCTGCCCCCGGTCGCACCGAAGGGGTGTCCGAGCGAGAGCGAGCCGCCGTACCGGTTCAGCCTGTCGTAGTCGATCTCGCCCACCTCCCGTCCCAGTCCGAGCTTTTCCTTTGCAAAGGCCCGGGAGTTCAGACACCTGACATTGGCGATCATCTGGGCGGCAAAGGCCTCGTGAATCTCGAAGACCCCGATGTCCGACAGGGACAGTCCCGCCTTTTTCAAGGCGGCCGGGATCGAGAAGGCCGGGCCCAGGAGAAGCTCTTCCACGAGATCCTGGCCGGTATAGGCATAGGCCCTCAGGTATGCCTTGGGCGTAAGCCCCAGCTCCTTCGCCTTCTCCTCGCTCATGAGGAGAACGGAGGACCCGCCGTCGGTGAGGAACGACGAGTTTGCCGCAGTGACGCTCCCGTACCTCTTGTCGAAGGCGCCCTTGAGCTTGCCGATCTTCTCGAGGGTCGTCTCCTCCCGGGGGCCGTTGTCATGGGCGATTGCCTTGTCCTTGCCGGGAGCCACCACCGGGACGATCTCTTTTTCAAGAACCCCGTCCTGAATAGCCTTGAATGCCCTCTGGTGCGACATCACGGCATACTCGTCCTGCTCGCGGCGCGAGATGCCGAGCCTCTTCGCAAGACGTTCGGCAGTCTGCCCCATGAGCAGACCGGTGGAGTATTCGGAAACGGCCGGCCTCTCGGGGAGGAGGAAATCCAGCGGGCTCATGTTCCTCAGGTGCTTGAGCGTATCGGCAAAGGTCTTGGGCCGGTGGTACATGGTCATGTTGAGGATGAACCTCCGGTAGCGCTTGGTGACCTTGATGTCCACGTCCGAGAAGGTCTCCACCCCCCCGGCGATCACGGCATCGGCATTGCCCGTCTCGATGAGGTTGGCGCCGTTGGTGAAGGCCATGTTGGCAGACAGGCAGGCCACCGTGCAGGTGTGCGCAGGAACCGTTCTCGGAAGTCCCGCGCCGAGTGCCACCTCACGTGCCACATTGGTGGTGGCGATGTCGTTGGCCACACACCCCATCAGGACCTGATCGATGTCCTGGGGAGAAACGCCTGTCCTCGCCAGGAGCCCTTTTACCGCAAACTGGCCGAGCGACCAGGCCATGAGGTCGTAGTACCCGGTTCCGGAACGCTGGAACGGGATGCGGCACCCCTCGATGACCGCCACCCTTCGCGCCTTCTTTTCTGCCTTTTTTGCCATACTCCCTCCACATGCTCATGATGTTGTCGTTCTTTCTCGAAAGAGGACATGTCTTTGGGGCCATCCCGGCCCGCACACCCCATGCATTTCACTGCGCTGCAGGGTGGCCCCAAGACCATAGCAAGGGAAACTGAATCCTCCCGTCTTACCTCTTCTTGTTACAGCCCGAGCTGCCTGCTGATGATGAGCAGCATGATCTCGGAGGTGCCGGCGTAGATGGTCTGGACCTTGGCGTCCCTGAACATCCGGGCGATGGGGTATTCCTCCATGTAGCCGTACCCGCCGTGGAACTGGACGCACTGGGCGACCACCCGGTTGAGCATCTCGCAGACCCAGTACTTGGCCATGGACGCCTTCTTGACGTCCTTGCGGCCTTCCAGGTGATCGATGAGGAGGCTCTCCACGAACGCCCTGCCCACCTCCACCTCGGTGGCCATCTTGGCCAGCTCGAAGGAGATGTACTGGAAGCGGCTGATGGGCCTGCCGAAGGCCTCCCTGGTCTTCGTGAACTCGATGGTGAGGCGGAGGGCCTCTTCGGCTGCCACCTGGGAACCCATGGCGCACACGAGCCTCTCCTGCTGGAGCTTGTCCATCAGGCAGTAGAACCCCTGACCCTCAATGCCCAGGAGGTTCGCCGCCGTTACCCGGCAATCGACGAAGGCCATCTCGGCGGTGTCCTGGGAGTGGAGGCCGATCTTCTCGAGCTTCCTGCCCTTTTCGAAGCCGGGAGTGCCGTCCTCCACCACGATGAGCGACATGCCCTCGTAGGGGGAGGCCGCCTGGGGGTTGGTCCTGGCGGCAACGACGACGAGGTCGCAGTTGATGCCGTTGCTGATGAAGGTCTTCTGCCCGTTGATGATGAAGTCGTCGCCGTCTCTGACCGCCGTGGTCCTGATGGCGGCGAGGTCGGAGCCCGTG
>JAJFUP010000134.1 GCA_021372395.1 Deltaproteobacteria bacterium | reverse complement strand
CCATCTCCCCGGTGAGCGAGTTGGGGTTTGCCCGGGTGATGCGCACCGGTACCATCTCCCCGATGAGCGAGGCAGGGCCGGGAAAGTTCACGATGGTATTCTGAGTCGTCCTCCCGTGTATCTGGTGGGCATGTCGTCCGCTTACCCCATCCACCAGGACCTCGTATTTCTTGCCGATGCGTTCCCGGTTGTTCTCGAGGGTGATGGTGCGCTGAAGGGCCTGGAGCCCCTTGAGACGCTCCAGCTTTTCTTCTGGAGGGACATCGTCCGGAAGACGTGATGCAGCGGTTCCGGGGCGCTCGGAATACTTGAACGAGTACAGGACATCGAACCGTACGGCCCTGATGACGTCCAGGGTCTCGAGGTAGTCGTCCCCGGTCTCTCCGGGAAACCCCACGATCACGTCCGCGCTGAATGAGATGTCGGGCCGGGCAGCCTTCAGTCTGTCGATGAGAGAAAGGTACGACTGCCTCGTGTAGTGGCGGTTCATTGCCCGGAGCACCCTGTCGGAGCCGGACTGGAAGGGGAGGTGGATATGGCCGCACAGCGTATCCATCTCGGAGAAACAGGCAATGAGGCCTTCGCTCACATCCTTGGGGTGGGAGGTGGTAAAACGGATGCGCTCGATCCCCTGTACTGCATGGATGCCCCTCAGGAGATCGGGGAAGGTCATGCCGCCGCTGTAAGAGTTGACATTCTGGCCGAGCAGGAACACCTCCCTGACCCCCCGCGATGCGTGCTCCCGGACCTCTTCGAGGACATTGGCGCAGGCCCTGCTGACTTCCGGGCCCCGGGCAAAGGGTACGATGCAGTAAGAACAGAAGTTGTTGCATCCCTGCATGATGTTTATGTATGCGCGGTGCCGGGTATCCATGAACCTGAGGTCGGGAATGATGTCCATGGAGGGGATGCTTGGCGCAAAATCGGTCTCGGTAATGGGAGGCGAACCCTGCAGTCTCCGTTGCACGAACTCGGGCAGCCTGTGGAGCTGATGGGTTCCCATGATGATGTCCACGTGGGGCATCCTCTCACGGATGGCCTCCCTCTCATGCTGGGCAACACAGCCGGTGACCGCTATGATCAGGGACGGTTTCTGCTCCTTGTGGGCCTTGAGCCTGCCAAGGCTGCTCATGGCCTTCTCGTAGGCCTTCTGTCTCACGGAGCAGGTGTTGAGGATGATGATATCCGCCAGATGTGTCTCCGGTGTTGGCTCGAACCCCATCTCCGTAAGCGAGGAGTACATTTTTCGGCTGTCGAGGTCGTTCATCTGGCATCCATAGGTGAATATCTTGACCAGGCCCTTCATGAACCTCTCCATATATCCGGGGTATCTCTCGAGTCAAGAGAATGGAGAAGGAGGCTGGGGAAGCTTGGATGAGTGAAAACCCTCTTGTAAATCGGGAGATCTGCCGATAGTATATCCCGAGTATTATCCGAGAAAGGAGATGCAAGGGATGATGAAGAGAGGATTCACCCTGACAGAACTCATGATTACCGTTGCTATTATCGGTATTCTGGCCGCAATCGCCATCCCTTCGTATACCGGATACATGACCAGGACGAGGAGGGCGGAGGCTGTCAGCGCACTGGAGATGGTAGCCCTGTATGAGGAGAAGTACATGGCGACCAACGGGGATTACGGCACCCTGGCGGAACTGGCGACGGTCGGGCTCACCGACCCGAATGCGGATGCGAGCAGGAACTATAACGTCGTGGTAACCCTCGGCGGCGTCGATAATAATGCCTTCGTGGCCACGGCCACGGGGACGAACGCACAGGCAGGCGATGCCATCGTCTTTGCCATCGACTCAAACGGCAACCGGGGCGAGGACAACGGCGGGGCCGTGTCAGCGAACCCGGACCTGTGGAAATCCCTGAGAGAGTAGCACCCCGGCACATGGTCTTGTGCCTACTTTCCCCCTGAACCCTTCTCACTGAACGTCCTGCAATCCTTTCCGGGCAGGGCGAAGAGCACCTCGGTTCTCATCCCCAGAGTTCTCCGTGCTAAAGATTCGCCGTCACTGACCCGATATCTCGGGTGTGGGCACTAACCGTACACTGTTCGTCGAACATGCGACGATTCGTCAGGGACCCTCCAGGGTTTGCCGGTCATCTTCCGATGGGGCCGACCAGGGTTCCGATCACCATGGAACAACCATGCAGAGACTTGCCCTGTTCCTTGCATGCGTCGGGCTCGTGACACTCATCTCCGGTTGCGCCTCTCTGCCCATACGACACACCCTGAGCATGGAGACCTGTGCCGACAAGATCGCTGCATCCATTGCCCGGGACCTCCGGAAGGTCCAGGGGGAGAGGGTCATCCGTGTGGCCACCCCGGTGGACGCCGTGACCTATGCCCAGAGCGACTTCGGCCTCGCATTCCAGGAACTCCTCACCGGCACCCTGGCCGGAAGGCTTCCCCATGTCGTGGACGCGCATTACAGGAAAGGCCCCGGCGTCACCGGCAAAACGGGGACTTCTCCCTTGAGTCGAAGTGAGCCTGTCTTCACAGCCCCTGCGGGGATCGTTCTGGTGAGCACCTATCTGGCGAGCGGAGGGGAAGTCGTGGTCACCACCAGGGCCCTCGACGTGAATACCCGGGAAGTCGTCGCCTCTACCTATGCCGTTCTCACCCGTTCCGGACAGGTGGACGATCTGCTGGAAAGGTCGAAAGGGGTGATCGTGTATGAGAAATGAGAAAAAGGTACTGCGCTTCCTGGTACGCTGCCTCGTTTTCGGCACGATCATCGCCGTTGTGAGCGGCTGTGCGCTCGTCAAGCCGACGCGGCACTATGAGGAATCAACACCCATCGACTGGGGCCTCGCGAACACCTCCGCAGGAAGCGTCTCCGTGGTGACCTTCACGGCAGAGGACCCGAAGTGGGGCGTGTATGCGGCCAGGATGATGAAGGATTACCTCCTGGATGAGAAGGCTTATAGCCGGGTCGTGCTTACGGAGGACAAACAGCCCAAGACCGCCTATGTGATCACAGGCGCCCTCGAACACCTCGTCTACGGAGGCACCGACATCCCGACGGCAGTAGTTCTTACCGTGCGGGTGATCGAGACGAA
>JAJFUP010000128.1 GCA_021372395.1 Deltaproteobacteria bacterium | reverse complement strand
GGCAACATGGTGGACATGGCAGTGGGCATCATTATCGGTGCCGCTTTCGGCAAGATCATATCTTCGCTGGTGGGAGACGTCATCATGCCGCCCATCGGCATGGCGCTGGGCGGTGTGGACTTCTCGAACCTGGTCATCGTGATGCAGGCCGCAACGGAACAGGCACCGGCAGTGGTCTTAAGCTATGGGAAGTTCATCCAGAGCATCGTCGACTTTCTCATCATCGCCCTGTGCATCTTCCTCGTGGTGAAGGGGATCAACAACCTCAAGAAGAAGGAAGAAGCGGCACCGGCCGCACCGCCGAATCAGGAGGTGCTCCTGGCCGAGATACGGGACCTGCTGAAAACGAGGAAATGACGGCCGCCGGGTAAAGCATACCCGGTATGACTTTGTTTCGGCACCATGACGCAGCATCAGGAACCCCGGCCTGATGATTCCTGTCATTCCGCCCGGTACCGGGCGGAATGACAGGAATCATCAGGTTCACAAGAAGTTCCTTTCGTTTTAACACCACACCGAAACCCCTCCCGGCAATGGCTCCCTTCAGGCTCTCCGCTGCGCGCAGGCCCAAAAAAAGCCTTCACCTGAGATTCCCCTGATCGGTCCTTGCAATACCCACCCACTCATGTATATGTATGCCACCGCCAAGAGAGTTACTCTCTACCCGCGCAACGCAGACCGGGAGACATGACAGAGCAATGAGCGCATCACGGACACTACGGATACTGAGCTACAACACGCACGTGTGCATCCGGGCATCGAACCAGTCCGAAAGCTGGAAGAACATCTGGCAGCACGTACTGCCCTCGCAGGGGAAGATCGCCACCCTGGAAAAGATCTCGCGCTTCATCAGGTCCTTCGACATGGTAGGGCTCCAGGAATCGGATGCCGGCAGCTTGAGGTCGAATTTCATGAACCAGACAAAGTACATGGCCCGCCTCGGTGGCTTCGAGTTCTGGGCCGACCAGGTGAACCGCGACTGGATCTTCGCGCGGCACAGCATGGGATTTCTTTCCCGGTACAAGATCGACTCCGTTTCCCGGCACCAGCTCCCGGGAAAGATCCCGGGCAGGGGCCTCATGATCGCCCGTCTCGCTTTCGGAGGCGAGCCTTTAGCGTTTGCCGTCTCCCACCTGTCGCTGGGGCCGAGGGACCGAATCAGGCAGGCCAACTACATCGGCGACCTCATCCGGGACATCGGCTGCAAGACCATCCTCATGGGCGACTTCAACTGCGGCTCCGACAGCCGTGAGATAGCAGCCATCGTGAAGAAGACGGGGCTGCGCCCCGCAGGGATCAACATCCCCACCTACCCGAGCTGGAGGCCGCAGCGGGACATCGATCACTTCCTGGTCTCCGACGGGATCATCATCAAGAAAGCCCATGTCTTCGACTTCACCATGTCGGACCACCTGCCGCTGGCCATCGAGGCAGTCATACCGGCAAAGGGCGCCATCGCCGCGTGAGGGCCAAAGGGCCGGGGTGCCCCCTGAAGGCCGCTCATGAAATCTCCGATTGATGAACATCCCCACATTGCGATAGAGTGAGGACAGGGGTTTCTCTATGACATTTGCCGTCCTGTACTGGCACTGGCTCATCGTGGGCATGGTCCTGCTCCTCGCGGAGCTCGCAATCGGCAGCCTGACGATCTTCTGGTTCGGGCTCGGCGCCATGGTCATCGCCCTGATCCTGTTCCTGGTGCCGGACATGGGCCTGAACTGGCAGCTGTTCATCTGGGCACTGCTCTCGGGCCTCGTCACGGTCCTCTGGTTTCAATACCTGAAGCCTCTCATGACCGACCGGACCAAGGCCGGTATCTCGAGGGAAGCGGCCCTCGGTGAGGCCGGGCACGTGATCAGGGCCCCGAGGGAAGGCTACCGGGGTATCGTGCGGTTCTCCACCCCGTTGCTGGGATCCGACGAGTGGCCCTTCATCTGCGAGCAGGGTGTCTCGGAGGGAGACCGCGTATTCGTCAAGGACATCTCAGGCAACACGTTGATCGTCGAAAAGCGGCAGTAGCCGCACAGAGAGAAGGGGGCAGCCATGCCGGGATTGTTTGTCGTTGTCGTTTTCGTCGTCTTGGTGCTGATCACGATCTTCCTGGGCGTGAGGATCGTACCGCAGGGGAGCAAGCACGTGTGTCAGCGGCTCGGCAAGTACCACCGGACCCTGGGGCCGGGCCTGAACTTCATCATACCCTACGTCGATGCGGTGGCCTACCGGGTCACGAGCAAGGACATCGTGCTGGACATCCCCTCGCAGGAGGTCATCACCAAGGACAATGCGGTCATCATCGTCAATGCCGTGGCCTACATCAACATCATCTCGCCCGAGAAGTCGGTCTACGGCGTGGAGGACTACCGCCTCGCCATCCAGAACCTCGTGCAGACATCGTTGCGCTCCATCATCGGCGAGATGCACCTCGACGACGCTTTGAGCTCGCGCGAGGCGATCAAGGCAAAGCTCAAGGGGGGCATATCGGACGACATCGCCGACTGGGGCATCACCCTCAAGACGGTGGAGATCCAGGACATCAACCCCTCCGAGACCATGCAGAAGGCCATGGAGGAACAGGCTGCGGCCGAGCGGGCCCGGCGCGCCAACGTGACCAAGGCCGAGGGCGAAAAGACCGCTGCCATCCTCCAGGCCGAGGGCAGGCTCGAGGCATCGAAGCTGGACGCCAGGGCCAAGGTGGTGCTGGCAGAGGCCGACCAGATCGCCATCACCAAGATCACCGACGCCGTCCACACCAACCAGCTGCCCATCATGTTCCTGCTCGGGGGGAGATACATCGATGCGTTGAAGAATTTCTCCGCATCACAGAACTCCAAGATCGTTGTCCTGCCGGCCGACCTGCCCGCAGCCATCAAGGGCATCCTGGGGAACCTGGGGAGATAGCAGCCCCGGGACCAATGGCGCTCCATGGACAGGCACTGCTCCATCAATGCATGTACCCCCCGCGACCGGGAGGCCCTGCAGGGGCTCCTTTCGCAGGCAGGACTCCCCACCTCGGACCTCGACCCGGACAAGCTCCGGTATTTTCAGGTCGCTCGTGCCCGGGGCGATAGCGCAGACGCAGGAGTTCTGGAGTATCTGCCCCGCCTCGGCGGTCTGCATGTGCAAAGACCTGGGACGTGCATGAACAGGGCTTTTTGTCTCCGATCATGCAATCCCGGACTTGCGAGGGGGGACAGGCCATAATGCCTGCAATCAAGTGGCACGACGTGATTACGGTGGCGGCGACCATCTTCTTCATCCTGGACCCGCTCGGGAACATCCCGACCTTCCATGCGATCCTCGCGAACTTCCCCACCCGTGCCAAGATCAGGATCATCCTGCGGGAACTCTTCTTCGCCCTGGTGATCCTCCTGGTATTCCTGGTCGCCGGGGTAAAGATACTGCGCTTCCTCGGGCTCGGCCAGCCGACCCTGAACATCGCGGGCGGCATCCTGCTTTTCGTGATCGCCGTGAGAATGGTTTTCCCGCAGAACGGATCTCAGGACGACACGGCCGTGGAAGACCCATACCTCGTCCCTCTGGCCATGCCGCTCATTGCCGGACCGTCCACCATCGCCGTGCTGCTGCTTTTGAGCTCATCGCAGCCGGAGAGGCTCTTCGAATGGATCATCTCGCTGCTCATCGCGTGGTCGGCGGCAACCCTGATACTCACGGCCACCCCCGTCATCCTGGGCCGACTCGGAGACAGTCCTCTCAAGGCCATAACCCGGCTCATGGGCATGCTGCTCATACTCATCTCCGTGCAGATGTTCCTGAACGGGATCACGCAGTATCTGACAGAAGTGCTGAAATTCAGAGCGTAGAGAGACTGACGGCAAGAACGGACACATCCGGCAGGTGGAGGCACACATGGCGCGCATCATCGATCTGACGAAACCCATCCAATACAACCCGGGCGACCCCTGGTTCATGCGGGTAAAGATCAGGCACAAGCCCCACCAACAGGCAAGGTGGCTCGTCCGGCTCCTGGGACTGCCGTTCCGGCTGTTCCCCCAAAAGTTCAGCGGCTGGGCCGACGACACCATCGTGAAAATGGGTGTCCACAGCACCACCCACATCGATGCCCCGTGGCACTATGGCCCCACCACGGACGGCAGCCCGGCAAGGACCATCGACCAGATCCCCCTGGACATCTGCTTTTGCCCGGGCATCGTGCTGAACATGTCGCACAAGGCCGACGGCGACCCCATCACCGTGGACGACATCCGGGCCGACATGGCGGTCTCCGGGGCAGCCATCACGCACAATACCATCGTGCTCGTGCGAACCGACCGCGACCGGTACATGGGGACACCCGAATTCTTTACCCGCGGCACGGGCATGAGCGCCGAGGCCACCCGGTGGCTCATCGACCAGGGGGTCAAGGTCATGGGCATCGATCAGTGGGGGTGGGACCTGCCCCTCACGTATCAGATCAGAAAGGCCCGGCAGACCGGGGACGCCACCCTCTTCTGGGAGGCGCACCTCGTGGGCCGTGACACGCA
>JAJFUP010000117.1 GCA_021372395.1 Deltaproteobacteria bacterium | reverse complement strand
GGCGTTCCCTGACGGTCCTCTTTCACTCGGATTCCCTGCTGTTGTACGCAAAGGTTGAATGCGCCGCATAGGTGCTTATACCGCGGACGATGCCGTCGATGATGCTGTTCTGGTATGCCTCCTCATGCAGAAGCCGGCACTCGGCGGCATTGGTTATGAACCCTATCTCCACCAGGACGGACGGCATCTGTGCCCCGAGCAGGACATAGAACGGAGCCTGCCTCACCCCATGGTCTTTCCTCTCGTGGCCGGACTTCTCAAGGGAAGAGACGATGGAGTTCTGGATGGACGAGGCGAAACGGGACGACTCGTTGATCTTTGCATTGAGCATGAGGTCTTTGATGATGAGCTGGAGGCTGCCCAGCGACTCGGAGGTCATGGCGTTCTCCCTCTTGGCCACCTTCATGGAAGCCGCATCGGTGGTAAGGTTGAGAAAGTAGGTCTCGACCCCCTGAAGGGAGTCCTTCTCGTTCGCGTTCACATGGACGGATACGAAGAGGTCTGCCTTGTTCCTGTTTGCAAAGGCCGTACGTTCCTCCAGGGGCAGATACACGTCCGTGTCCCGGGTGAGGAGGACCTCGAAACCTTTCTCACTGAGTCGCCTTGCGATCTCCTTGCTCACCGCCAGGGTGATATCCTTTTCCTTCTCGCCGTTGGGTCCGACCGCCCCGGGGGCCTTCCCTCCATGGCCGGGGTCGATGACGATCTTCAGCACCTTGGATTTTTCCGTGGGCCCGGGAGGGGAGGCGAGGATCGGCCGATGCATACCCGACAGCAGGAGAATAAAACTTATCATTATGATAACAGGTAAGATTCTGGTCTTGTTCGCGTTCATGCCTCGCATTCTAACCGAAAAAATCTGGTAAAACAAGTCTATGTGCGGTTTTATCACCTTCGGCGAGATCAGGCGGGACCGGGCTCAAACCCGATCCCGGGGGGATACTTCAGGCCGGGAATGCCTGGATCTCCCGGTTGTCTATCACCCGGAATCCCGGCGCATCTACTTTGGCTGCTCGCACGAGTGCCGAGGCCACCTGCCGGGCATGTACCGGACGAAGCTTCTTCGGGAAGAGAACGGAGAAGCGCTTGGCAATCTCCTCGCCGAACCGGTTTTCCGCCCTTTTTCCCAGCAGCAGCGAGGGGCGTACGATGGTGAGTGAACGATAACCCAGGCGAAAGATCGCTTCCTCGATCTCACCCTTCACCCGGTTGTAGAAAATCCGTGAATGCGGATTGGCGCCAAGGGCGCTCACCAGAAGGAAGTGCCGTGCTCCATGGGCAAGGCCGAGTTGGGCGATGCGCAACGGATACTCGTAGTCGACCCGCCGAAAGGCCGTTTTCGTGCCGGCCTGGCGCATCGTCGTGCCAAGCGCGCAGAGGATCTGGTCACAGGCGAAGAGTGACGGGTGATCCTCCAGGTAGTCGAAGTCGATTTTCTTGATGGTCAGCCTTTCCTGGCCGTTTCGTGGACGAAGGAAGCGACGCACGATCGCCGTGACGCTTGCGAATGCAGGATCCGCAAGGAAGAGCTCCAGGCACTCGCGACCGACCAGCCCGGTGGCTCCGGCAATCAGGACCGATTTTCCCTGTAATGACTCTCTCATATCTGATCCCCATACAGGCAGCCCAGGATTCCACTGCCTCGCCATCTCATTCTCTCTTTATGCAGTTGTTCTCTACTCCGTCAGGGTATGATATTTCAAGCCCCTCGTTTCCCGGAGAGATGTCCTTGACCCTACATGGCGGCAGGAACGTGATCCGGGGCGGGCTCACCCGGCTCAAAGCTTCGCGGATGGGCGGCAGGGGAGATTCGGCAGGACCCATGCTGCGGGGCAGGGCCTCTCGTTGCTTGACACCCCCTCTGCCTTACGATAAAACTGTGGAACCGGAGTTTTTACGGATCACGCATGGAATGTGCGCTGTGAAACTCCGGGCACATGCGGGGGAAATATCGGCACTGGCGGAACCACGATCAGATACGGCAAGGGCTCATGCACTGCGTGAAGATACGGAACATCACCATCGGAAGCGGTGATCTCGTCTTGATCGCCGGCCCGTGCGTCATAGAATCAAGGGATCATGCACTGTTCATGGCAGAAAGCATCCTGGAAATCACGAGCCGCCTCACGATCCCCTTCATCTTCAAGGCATCCTTCGACAAGGCCAACCGGTCATCCATCCAGTCCTATCGAGGCCCGGGGTTGGACAAAGGGCTCGAGATCCTTCTCGCGGTCAAGGAAAGTTTCCACATCCCCGTGACCACGGATATCCACGAACGGGCGCAGGCGCGGCCGGCCGCGGAAGTGCTCGACCTCATCCAGATCCCCGCCTTCCTGTGCCGGCAGACCGACATACTCCTCGAGGCGGGAGCGACGGGGCTGCCCATCAATATCAAGAAAGGACAGTTCATGGCCCCGTGGGACATGGCCCATGCCGTGGCCAAGGTCGAGAGCACCGGGAACGGGGCGATCCTTCTCACGGAGCGCGGGACCACCTTCGGCTACAACAATCTGGTGTGCGATATGAGGAATCTCGGCATCATGCGCTCGCTCGGAAAGCCCGTGAT
Organism: Deltaproteobacteria bacterium; assembly: GCA_021372395.1. GTDB lineage: Bacteria > Desulfobacterota > Desulfomonilia > UBA1062 > UBA1062 > MWEI01. The sequence goes on along the minus strand of JAJFUP010000117.1, from coordinate 44,373 downwards.
CCTGGACGTGACCCACAGCATCCAGCTGCCGGGAGGAAAAGGGACTTCCTCCGGTGGAGACAGGCAGTTCATCGCGCCTCTGGCACGCGCCGGGGTGGCCTTCGGCGTGGACGGGGTCTTCATGGAGGTGCACGACGATCCTGACCATGCCCTGAGCGACGGCCCCAACAGCCTGCCGCTGAAAGACCTTGCGGCGGTCCTGAAGCAACTCAAGCTGATCCACGAGGTTGTGGCATGAACCGGATCTCCTGCCTGGTGCTGGATGTGGATGGCGTACTCACCGACTCGAGCATCTACCTCACCGACGACGGGAAAGAGATCAAGGCCTTCAACAGCAAGGACGGGCACGGGCTGAAGCTCCTCATGAGGGCGGGGCTGGAGGTGGCCATTCTCACCGGGAGGACCTCGGGAGTCGTGGAACACAGGGCGAAAGAGCTCGGTATCACGCACGTCATCCAGGGCGCAAAGGACAAGAGATCGGCACTGATGGAACTCTCCGGCAAGCTCGGCATAGAAACGGCACAGATGGCGTACATGGGGGACGATGTGGTGGACCTCCCTGCCATGGCCCTGTGCGGCATGACCTTCGCTCCTGCCGATGCCATGGCAATGGTCAAAGATCGCGCAGAGGTCGTGACCATCCTTCCTGGCGGACGGGGAGCGGTACGGGAGGCCGTCGAGATCCTGTTGAAGCGCCTCGGTCTGTACGAGAAGGTCATGGAGCGCTATGTGGTATAAGTTCGGCCTGGCTGCTGCCGCGATCATCGCACTGTTCATCCTCTCCTCCCGGGACAACGAGACGGGGTCGCCCGTGAACGGAGACCGTGCGCTCAGCCGCAAGGCAACGAACGTGGTCATGTTCGAGAGAAAGAGAGACACCGGCAAGACCATGGCCGTTTCTGCGAAACAGGTGGTGGAGACTGAAGACCAGGTCGCACACCTTAAGGACTTTCACCTCGTGCAGCAAAAAGGTGTGCAGATCATCGGCAAGGATGCACGCTACGACAGGAACCGGTCCATCCTCGAGGTCAAGGGCCCGGTGAGCATCAAAACGAGCGACAACGCCCAGGCACAGCTCGACGGGCTGATCTGGGACAGGGAGCGCAGGAAGGCATATACCACGAACCCCGTAAGGCTCGAGGCGCACGATGGAACCATGGTGGCAGACAGGGCGGAATTCTCGGACGAGTTCTCGCAGATCGCCTTGATCGGACATGTTCATGCGAAGATTTCTCGGAATATTCTTAATCGTTAGCATCTTCCTGGCGGGACCCCTCCTGGCGCAGAACCTCAAGACGCCGGTGAGCGTGTCCGATATGGTGGACATAGAGTCGGACAGACTCGATGTGAACACCAAGAACGGCACGGCCGTGTTCAAAGGCCGGGTCAAGGCGACGAAGGCCGACATCGTGGTCAAGGGAAACGTCATCACGCTTTCCTACGACGCAGTCACCCGCAAGGTGACCCAGATGACAGCGGAGAAAGATGCATATATACTGTGGAAGGATCGGGAGGCCACCTGCAACAAGGTGATGTACAACCTCACAACCGACGTGATGGTCCTGACCGGGGATGTGGTCATGACCCGTGGGCAGGAACGCATCTCCGGGCAGAAGGTGACCCTCGACATGAAGAACGACAGCCAGGTCGTGGAAGGCGGCGGCGGAAGGGTGAAAGTCCGCGTGGATGCCGGCAAGGGAACAGGGATCATGCAATGGGGGAAATGACGCTTCATGCCAGCGGTCTCGAGAAGAGCTTCGGGAAGGCCCATATCATCAAGGGCCTTTCCATTGCCTGCAACCCCGGAGAGATCATCGGGCTGCTGGGCCCCAACGGAGCGGGGAAGACGACGACCTTCTACATGGTCGTGGGCCTCATTCGTCCCGATAAGGGAAAGGTATACCTCGGGGAAGAGGATATCACCGGGGTGGACCTCGCAGGCAGGGCCATGAGGGGTATCGGGTATCTCCCCCAGGAGCCCTCGATATTCAGGGGCTTGAGCGTCGAAGACAACATCCGTGTTCCTTTGGAGGCCCGGCGGCTGAAGAGCTCGCAGCGCACCTCCGAGCTCGACGAGATCATCGGGAGCTTCGGGCTCGATCAGGTCAGAAGGCTCAAGGGCGTCTCGTTGTCCGGCGGAGAAAGGCGGCGGGTGGAGATCGCCAGGGCCATGGCGCTGAAGCCCTTGTACATGCTGCTGGACGAGCCGTTTGCAGGTATCGACCCCATCACGGTCAAAGACATCCAGGACATGATAGTAACCTTGAAAAATGTAGGAATTGGTGTCATTATCACCGATCATAACGTAAAGGAAACCCTGAAGATATGTGACCGGGCATATATCATCCATCAGGGACTGGTAATTGAGGAAGGGACTCCGGAACAGGTAGTGGCGAACGACCAGGTCAAGAAGATCTACGTGGGAAAGGATTTCTCTCTCCAGTAGGGGAAACTAGAAGATGGCACTGGAACTGAAACAACATCTCAAGCTTGCGCAGCAGCTCATCATGACGCCGCAGCTCCAGCAGGCCATCAAGCTCCTCCAGCTCTCCCGGATCGAGCTCCAGGAATACATCACCTCCGAGCTCGAATCGAATCCCCTGCTCGAAGGGGATACGGCAACCGTCCGGGAAGAACCTCAGTCCCAGGCAGAAAAGGAGCAGCTCAAGCAGAGGTGGGATGCATACCTCGAGACCTACGGCCAGGACAACATCCCGTTCTATGACGACGATGAGAAGGCGTCCCTCGAGTCGACGACGAGCAGGCCCGAAGGATTGCTCGACCACCTCCTCTGGCAGCTCAGGCTGAACGATTTCTCTCTCGATGAGCGTGAGGTCGCCATCTTCATCATCGGCAACATAGACAGCAACGGGTACCTGAGCATGGATACGGAGTCCCTGAGCCAGGCCACCGGGAAACCGACCGAGGTGGTGGAGTCCGCTCTTGAAAAGGTCCAGCGGTTCGATCCCATCGGGATCGCGGCCAGGGACCTGAAAGACTGCCTCAAGATCCAGGCCCGGGCCCTCGGCCTGGAGGACTGCCTGGTGTGGAGCATCATCGAGTCCCACCTCGAGGATCTCCAGACCAAGAACTACAACAAGATCGCCCAGGAGCTCTCTTCAACCGTGGACGAGGTGGCCGAGGCCGCCCGGATCATCGTCAACATGGAGCCAAGACCGGCCAGGGACTACATGGACGAACCCCCCCAGTACATTGTGCCGGACGTGTATGTGGTAAAGATCAAGGAAGACTATGCCGTCCTCCTCAACGAGGAAGATCTCCCCATCCTGAAGCTCAACAAGGAATACCAGGGCATGATGAAGTCCGACACCATGGGGAAGATGGCAAAGGACTACCTCTGTGATTGCTTCAAGTCTGCCCAGTGGCTCCTGAAAAGCATCCAGCAGAGGCAGAACACGCTGTGCAAGGTCACCGAGAGCATCGTCAGGTTCCAGCGGGAATTTTTCGATCAGGGGATCACCCGCCTGAAACCGCTCGTGCTGCGGGATGTGGCCGATGATGTGGGGATGCACGAATCCACCATCAGCAGAGTGACATCTAATAAATATGTGCATACCCCGCAAGGGACCTTCGAACTCAAGTACTTTTTCAACAGCGGTATTTCGAAGAGCGACGGAAGTTTCGTCGCTTCGCAAAGCGTCAAGAGCGAAATTGAAAACATCATCAAGGCAGAAGACTCGAAACACCCCCTCAGCGACCAGGCAATTGCTCAGAAACTCAAGGTGAAAGGGGTGACGATTGCACGACGGACCGTTGCAAAGTATCGTGAGTTGCTCGGGATTCTTCCTTCCAACCGGAGGAAGAAACATTACTGACAGCGTTAACCACGAGAGGAGGAATTATGCAGACAGACATTACCTTCAAAAATCTGGACTCTTCCGATGCACTGAAGGATTACGCAATAAAGAGACTCTCCAAGATAGATAAATATATCGAACGGACTGCTGAAGCCCATGTCGTCCTTTCCGTTGAAAAACGCAGGCACAAGGCCGATGTCACGCTCACTGCGGACGGGACCGTCATCAATGCCGTGGAGATCACGGAGGACCTGTACGCAGCCATCGACATGGTGATGGACAAGCTGGAACGGCAGTTCAAGAAGCACAAGCAGAAAATCCAGGGCGGCAAGAAGGTCCAGGGCAAGGCGCCTCAGGAGGAAGAGGCCGCAGAACCCCCTGACGCGAAGGCAAGGCCCCGGGTGGTCTATGAGAAGAACTACTTTGTCAAACCCATGAGCCTCGATGAGGCGATCCTCCAGATGAACATTACAACGGAAAACTATCTCATCTTCCAGAACACGGAATCGAACCAGATCAACCTGCTCTACAAACGACAAGACGGGGATCTTGCACTGGTCGAGCCGCAGATATGAAAATCGCTGACATCCTCTCGCCGGAGTGTGTCATCTCCGACTTGAAGGCCACAACCAAGAAAGACATTCTGGCGGAGTTGGCAACCCCTGTTGCCGCCGAGTATAAGCTCGATCTCGAGGAGGTGGTCACTGTCCTTCTCAGCAGGGAAAAGCTCGGATCCACAGGCATCGGGGAAGGGGTGGCCATCCCGCACGGGAAGATCGGCGGGATAAAAAACATCATAGCCGTCATCGGGAAAAGTCTCCAGGGCCTCAAATTCGATGCCATCGATGGAAAGCCCTGCCACATCTTCTTCCTGCTCGTGGCCCCCAGCAATTCCGCCAGTCAGCACCTGAAGGCGCTGGCGCGGGCTTCCATGCTGCTGAAGGACCCGGATTTGCGGCAGCGCCTGATAGGAGCGAAATCCCCCCAGGAGATGTACCAGATCATTCTGGATTACGACAGCCACCTGGACGAGTAGGCATCCCTAAGAAAGGAACATCTTCTCAAGGGCCTCCCTGCCTCGCCGCATGGGGGCCCTTGGTGTCTCAAGCCCCCTGTGATATCGGCGCTCAAGACTCCTCTTCCTGGTATATCCTCGTGTACAGGTGTCGGTTATACACATTCGAGTAGGGTGAAAAGGCATCCTCCTCAGGAGTTGCATCGATGATGGAGGAGAACCCGGTGAGCTTTGCATCGAGATCGTCGAGCGTGTGGAGGAAGATGGCCTCCTTCGTCATGGGCAGCTTCGGCGAGCCGAACTCGAGTTGGCCGTGATGGCCGAGTATCATATGGAGGAGCTGAAGCCTGAGTTCTTCCGGGAAGTTCTCCATCCCCGCTACTTCCTGATCCACCATGTGGGCTGAGAGGTAAATATGGCCCAGGAGCCTCCCGATGGGGGTGATGTCGATCACCTTGTTGTAGGAGTATTCGAAGATCTTCCCCATGTCGTGGAGGGTGGCACCGACGATGAGCATATCCCGGTTGAGTCCCACGTGGGCATAGATGGCCAGCAGGGCATCGATGGCTTTCGCAATCTGGAGGGTGTGTTCCAGGAGACCGCCGATGTAATTGTGATGGATTCCCTTGGCAGCAGGAGCCTTCATGAATGCTTCCCGCAGACCTTCCCGGGAGAAGATCCTCTCGATGAGGATACGCAGGTGGTTGTCCTTGATGCTGCCTATAATCCCGTCGAATTCTTCCATCATGGAGGCCATATCGCGGTTGGTTGTGGGGATGAGGCCTGACATGTCCACATCCTTCTCGTCAAAGCGGCGGATATCGCTGATCCTCAGCTGGAGACGGTTCTCGTAGGATTCAGCGCCCGCCTTCACCATCACGACATCACCAAGACCGATATCCGACATCTTCTGCTGGGCGTCATCCCAGATGAGGCCCAGGATCTCACCGGTTCTATCCGACAGCGTGAGCTTGGCATAGGGTTTTCCGTTCCGGGTCGTGAGCATCCACCTCTTGGATACCAGGAAGACCGCTTTGACCTGGTCCCCGTCCCCGATTTCGCTGATTAAGCGTCCTTTCGAGATCATACGTGCTCCTCTCCATATCCGTATTACCACAACCGGGAAGTTTGTGAAGGGGGAATTCCGCCATCCTTGGGCCTGCGCACAGACGAAACATTCAAGGCACAGGAAGGTCAGGACGCCCTTCACGGGACATCCCTCCGGGTTCTCCCGGGAGGGACTTTTACAGGATGTATCTGCTCAGGTCTTCCTTGCTCATGATCGGTTCCAACCTCTGTTTCACATACTCGGCGCTTATGGAAACCTTTCCTGCAAGATCGGACGATCCGAAGGAAATCTCGTCGAGGAGCTTCTCGATGACCGTGTGCAATCTCCGGGCACCGATGTTCTCGGTGTGGTCATTGATATACTGGGCTATGGCGGCAATCTCGGAGATGGCATCCTCCGTGAAGGAGAGGTCGATCCCTTCCGTGGCCAGCAGCGCCTGGTACTGCTTGATCAGGGCATTCCTCGGCTCGGTGAGTATCCGCACGAAATCTTCCTTCGTCAGCGCCTGGAGCTCTTCCCGGATGGGGAATCTCCCCTGCATCTCGGGGATAAGGTCTGAGGGCTTGCTCACGTGGAATGCCCCGGCGCCGATGAAGAGGATGTGGTCCGTGTTCACGGGACCGAACTTCGTGTTGACCGTGGTTCCCTCCACAATGGGCAGCAGGTCCCGCTGGACCCCTTCCCGGGACACATCCGGGCCGCGTCCGGCTTCACGGCCCGCGACCTTGTCAAGCTCGTCGATGAAGACGATGCCGGCGTTCTCCACCCGGTTGCGCGCCTCCTGGGACACCTTGTCCATGTCGATGAGGCGGGAGATCTCCTGGTTCGTGATGAACTCGAGAGCCTCCTTCACGCTCATCTTCCTGCGCCTGGTCTTCTTGGGCATGAAGGACGAGAACATCTCCTTGAAGTCTATGCCCATCTCCTCGAGCCCCTGGCCGGAGAAGATCTCGACGGTGGGCATGGTGGTCTCCCGGGATTCGACCTCGATCTGGCGATCGTCGAGAAAACCGTCCTCCAGCATCTTGCGCAGTTTCTCCCTGCTCTCCGCGTGGATCTCCCCTTCCTTCTGAGCAGGGAGGAGATAGTCGAGGATGCGCTCCTTGGCCATCTCGACGGCCTTGTCCTTGACCCTCTCGCTCTCTTCGGTCTGAACCATCTGGATGCCGATCCTCATGAGGTCGCGGATGATGGACTCCACATCCCGGCCCACATAGCCGACTTCAGTGAACTTCGAGGCCTCGACCTTGATGAATGGGGCTCCGGCGAGCTTGGCGAGCCTCCGGGCGATTTCGGTCTTTCCCACGCCAGTGGGCCCGATGAGGATGATATTCTTCGGGTAGATATCGTCCCTGATATCCGGGGATACCATCTGGCGGCGCCAGCGGTTCCGCAGCGAGATGGCCACGGCACGCTTCGCCTTGTCCTGGCCGACGATGTATCTATCAAGCTCGATGACGATTTCCTTTGGGGTGAGGTTATGCATCACAGTTCCTCGAATGTTATGGCTTTGTTGGTATATATACAGATATCGGAAGCGATATCCATGGCCTTCTCGGTGATTTCCCTGGCTGACAGATCCGTATACTTGAGGAGCGCCCTGGCCGCAGCCATGGCATACTGGCCTCCCGACCCGATGCCGCACACATCGTCGTCCGGCTCCACGACATCACCGGTTCCCGAGAGGAGGAATGTCTTCTCGGAATCCGCGACGATCATGAGGGCTTCGAGCTTCCTGAGCACCCTGTCGGTCCTCCAGTCTTTCCCCATCTCCACAGCCGCCCTCGTGAGGTTGCCCCGGTACTCCTTGAGCTTTTCCTCGAAGCGCTCGAAAAGGGTGAAGGCATCGGATGTCGAGCCGGCAAAACCGGCCATCACCTTGTTGTCATGGATTTTTCTCACCTTGCGGGCGTTCGCCTTGAGGACCACGTTGCTCATGGTAACCTGTCCGTCGCCGGCTAGCACCACGTGTCCAGCCCTTCTCACGCAGAGTATGGTCGTTCCGTGAATTTCCATCATCTCTCCTTTGCCCTCGGATGAGCCTTATCATACACATCCATGAGTTTGTCTACCGTCAAGTGGGTATACCGCTGGGTCGTGGAGAGGCTCGCATGACCGAGCATCTCCTGGATGGACCGCAGGTCGGCTCCGGCATCGAGCATGTGGCTCGCGAAGGTGTGCCTTATCACGTGAGGGCTCACCTGTTTGGCAACCGAGGCTGCAAGGGACCACTGGTGCACGACCCTCCTGATGCTCCGGGATCTCATCACTGTAGCCCTGCTGTTCAGGAAGAGGGGTTCGCTGCAGTAGATGGGGTCTTCGATACCCCTGCCCTTCAGGTAGCAGGTAATGGCATCCAGGGCGCGTCTCCCCACCGGCACCGTTCTCTGTTTGTTCCCCTTGCCGGTCACCCGGATAAAGCCCGAGGCAGTATCCACGTCGGCGCATTGCATCGCCTCGGCCTCCCCCACCCGGATACCGGTGGAGTAGAGGAGTTCGAGGATAGCCCTGTCCCTCGGATCGGTGACCGCCTCGATAAGGTCGAATATCTCATCGTGGCTCAGGAACACGGGAAGGGTCTCCCGGTGCTTCAGAGACCTCACGTGTCCGAAGGGGTTCATGGTGAGGCTGCCCTGCCTCACCATGAAATCGAAGAAACCCTTGATGGCGCTCAGCTTGCGGTTGATTGTCGTCCGGGTATACCGGGTGTGGAGCTCGAGCATATAGGACCGTACGGTACGCCGGTCAGGGATGTGTGCCTGGCGCTCCCTCAGAAAAACCACCATGTGCTTGATGTCGTTGAAATATGCCCTGTACGTTTCCCTGGAAAGCCCTCTCTGGTCCAACAGCTCCATCGAATACCGCATCAGATGGGCCTCGTAGTCCAGTTCCATGGTGCGTACTTACACCCAGGCCTTGTTTTTATCAAGGCCACGGATGCGCTTATTTGCAGGATCCAATCCATTCTTGCCAATGAGCACCTCTTATGAAATAGTAGGAAGTATCGAAAAAGACAATCCAAATCAGGGAAGGAGGCAATATGGGGAACGTGGTTATTGTTGGCGGAGTGAGGACAGCTGTGGGTTCCTTTGGCGGATCTCTGAAAGATATCCCGGCGAAAGAGCTGGGGGCTCTCGTGATACGTGAATGCCTTCTCAGGAACGGGCTGAGGCCGGATGTTTCCTTGTCAAGCAAGGAAGATGCCCCTGATCTCCTGAAGAACGTGGATCTGTCTCCCATCGAGCAGAAATTCTCCCATTGGCCGGAAGACCTTCAGAAGATAACGGTCGACGAGGTGATCATGGGCAACGTGCTCCAGGCAGGACAGGGCCAGAACCCCGCAAGACAGGCCATGATCCGGGCCGGGCTCCCCAAGGAGACAACCGCCTTCTCCATCAACAAGGTGTGCGCCTCGGGGATGAAGGCCATCGCCCTTGCCTCATCCACCATCAAGGCAGGCGACAACGAGATAGTCATCGCAGGCGGCATGGAAAACATGAGCGAAGTACCCATCGCACTGCCCAGGGCCCGCTGGGGTTACCGCATGGACATGCCATACGGCCAGACTCTGGATCTCATGGTGTTCGACGGTCTCTATGAGATCTTCTACGGGTACCATATGGGGATCACCGCCGAGAACATTGCGGAAAAATACGGGATCACCCGGGCCGACCAGGACAAGCTCGGCCTCGAGAGTCATATCCGTGCCCGTGCGGCCATTGCATCCGGGATCCTCAAGGACGAGATCGTGCCGGTGACGATCCCCCGGAAGAAGGGCGACCCTCTCGTTTTCGATACCGACGAGCGGCCCATGGACACCACGCTGGAAAAGATGGGGAAGCTCGCCACGGTCTTCAAGAAGGACGGAACGGTCACGGCCGGAAATTCCTCGGGCATCAACGACGCTGCGGCTGCATGCCTCGTCATGAGTGAAGTCAAGGCGAAAGAGCTCGGACTCAAACCCATTGCCCGGATCAAGGGGTATGCCACCGGCGGCGTGGACCCGGCATACATGGGGCTCGGTCCCATCCCGGCCGTGCGCAAGCTCCTGAAGATCACCGGGACATCCATCAAGGACTACGGCCTCCTCGAGGTCAACGAGGCCTTCGCTTCCCAGGCGCTCGCCTGCATGAGAGAACTCGGCATGGACGAGGCGATCTCCAATGTGAACGGCTCCGGCATCTCCATCGGCCACCCCATCGGCTGCACCGGTGCACGCCTCATCCTTGCGCTCGCGAACGAGATGAAACGGCGCGGAACCGGCCTCGGCCTCGCAACGCTCTGCATCGGCGGCGGCCAGGGCATGGCCATGGCAATAGAAGCGCTCTAAAAGGAATCGATAAAAGGGTAGCCCCCCCTTTCCGGGGGGGCTTGGGGGTATAGGCTATCCCAGATCCTTCTTCCTGTTGATCTGGAACAAGACTATCATGATCATGAATACGATGAAGCAGGTGTAGTTCCCTGTTGTCCGAGTCACATCGATCAGGCATCCGCCACCGCCTCCTCCGCCTGATGAGGGAGCCTCTGCAGTATCACTGCCCCCCGGCGTGGGTGTGGCCTGTGACGAAGGATCATAGGCTTCCTCGGCCATCAGTGCATCGTAGGCATTCACGCAGCCGCCGCTCGCGACACGCAGGTCTTCGGGGACAGCTGCATTTTTTACCGCCGTGTTCAGGATGATATTCCTTACCGAAGCATACTCGAGGGTCGGAGACTGGGAGAGCACCATGGCCGCGATGCCTGCGACAAAGGGTGTTGCAAATGACGTGCCCGAGGCCCATGACACATACGCGCCGTTCAGGGTCGTCGTCGTGATGCCGACGCCCGGGGCCGCGATATCCACGCTGTTCGTACCGTAATTGGAGAACAGGGCGAGTTCGCCGTCGCTGTCGAGTGCAGCCACAGCGATGATGTTGTCCAGCGTATAGTTGGAGGGGTAGTGATCACTCACGTCGTTGTCCTGTCCCGCGTTCCCGGCTGAGGCGATGAACAGGACACCGTGATCCTTCGCATACGTGATCGCATCTTCGAGGGCACGGGAGTAGGACGTGAATCCCCAGCTCGCATTGATGACGGTGGCCCCGTGATCGACCGCATAGTAGATTGCATCAATTGCGTCCGAGAGGTTCCCGGTGGTCTTCCCGTCATTGTTCTTCATGAACTTCAGCGGCATGATCACCATGTTGACATCCCAGGCAACGCCGGCGATGCCGGTGCCGTTATTCCCCAGCGCCCCGAGGATTCCGCACACCTTGGTGCCGTGACCTGCATCGTCTTCGGGCGAAGCATCGCGATTCGCAAAATCATACCCCGGAATGAGGGCCCCCTGGAGGTCCGGATGGGCAAGATCCACGCCTGAATCGATCACGGCAACGATCACCTGCTCTCCCGGGCCGCGATCATCGATGAAGTTCCAGGCACTCTCGAGTTCCATGTCTGCCCACTGACCGATATATGGCCAGTCGGCAGGGACGGTCTCCGCCTCTATGACGTAATTCGGCTCCACGTACTCGATGTCCGGGTTTGACTTCAATTCGGCAATGGCCCTGTCTGCATCATCCACGGCAATGCTTATCGGTCGCTCCTCTGATAATGTCATGGCAGAGGCCGCCTGGGCTTGCCTGTTCTTGAATTTTACGATGACCTCGTCAGCGCGATACTCGGAGGCCATGAGCGGGATGCCCGATACGACAAGGACCAGGACTGCAATCAGGAATACTTTTGCGTCTTTCACCTTATACCCCCCCGGATCGGTGATGATTGATCCGGGAGGTCCCCAGCAAGGCTGATGCCAATCGATTGACTCCTTGCCTTGCTGTTATATCGGTACTATAATTAAATAGTTGTGATTGTTTTACTGAATTGTTGTCGAATCGGTGACGGTTCCATCAATTACAGGCACGTAATCCTGATTCCCTGCATGGTACTCTCAATGACGTGTTCGTAACCGGAAAAACAGACGTAACTCTGTCTGCAGCCGCGGGTCCTGCTTAGCTGGGCCTCTTCTCCGGGGGTCTGTCATCGATATATTGCGTGTAGGCAAGGCTCAGGAGGAGAAACTTCTCCATGCTGATTTCCTGAGGTCGGCATCTCAAGCTGATATCGGCGCGTTCTGCAATGGTTTCCAGAATATCCTGGTCCATGCGGGGAAGCCCCATGAGGGTGTTCCGGAGAACCTTTCTCCTCTGGCTGAAGGCACAAAAGACCACCTTTCTGAAGGCATCAAAATTTCCGGCCGAGATAGGGGCTGCCTTCGGCACGAGCTTCACCACCTGCGAGTCCACCTTGGGCCGCGGAATGAAATTTTCCGGACCGACCATGAACCCCGGCTCAGCATCAAATCCTGCCGAGACAATGACGCTCAAACCTGAGTAGGTCTTGTCTCCCACACACGCGCAGATCCTCTGGGCCACCTCCTTCTGGAGCATGACTACGATGGATGAAAGGTGCCGGGCATGCTCCACGAGCCTCATGATGAGCTGCGTCGCAATGTTATAGGGAAGGTTGGCGACGAGCTTGGTGCCCTCCGGGATCAATCGGGACAGATCGCACTCCAGGATGTCCTCATGGATGAGCTGAAGGTTCTGCCGGTCCTTGAACGTTTCCCCGAGAAGGGCGTAGAGGTGATCGTCCTTCTCCACGGCAACGACTTGTGCTCCCTGGTCGAGAAGTACCCGGGTGAGCCTGCCCCTGCCGGGACCGATCTCGAGGACGATGTCCCCCTCGGCAATGCGGGCATAGAGCGCCATCCGTTCGGCAATGGCGGGGCTTTTGAGAAAATTCTGCCCCAACGATCGCTTCGCCTTCACCCTCACCACCTCTCTATGCGGCTTGCGTATCCTAAGCGCCCGTTATGGAGGACCACCGCGACACGGCATTCATGTCAAGCGGCGCATGCCGGTTGTCCCTGAAATGCCTGATGCTCGCCAGGGCGATCATGACGGCATTGTCGGTGCAGTATTTCCTCTCGGGGATGACAAGCCGTATCCCTTCCGAGCCGGTCTTTTCCTGAAGGGCTTCCCGCAGGGCGGTATTGCTCGCCACCCCGCCCGAGACCACGAGGAGGTCCATGGCATGATCCTTGACCGCCTTTATGGCCTTGGTGACAAGCACATCGATCACCGCATGCTGGAAGGCTGCGGATATGAGCGCTATAAGATGCTCCTTGCCGGGGAGCGGCTTCTTTGCCTCGGGAAGACCGGAAAATCTCAAGTCCATGTCGGCGAAAATCTCGGATCTGATGACTAAATTGAGCACCGCGGTCTTGAGCCCCGAAAAGCTGAAGTCATAGGAGCCATCGTTCATGAGCGGGCGGGGCAGCTCGAAGGCGCGCGGATCTATCCCCCGGGAGATCCGCTCGATGACCATCCCACCGGGATACCCCAGGTAGAGGAGCTTCGCTACCTTGTCGAACGCCTCACCCGCGGCATCATCGATGGTGCGCCCGATCTCCTCGATGGAAGATTCGCTGTCCACGCGGTAGAGCGAGGTATGGCCTCCGGAGACGACCATGCCGATATGCGGGTAGGTGAGCTCGTGGCCGATCCGTGCAGCGCTCAGGTGGCCCTCCAGGTGGTTGATGCCGCAGACAGGGATTTTGAGCCCATAGGCAAAGGCCTTGGCAAAGGAGATCCCCACGAGCAGCGCTCCGACGAGGCCGGGCCCCTGGGTGACGGCGATGCCGCTCAGATCTTTCGGGCTGATGGAGGCCTGCTGGAGGGCTTCACCCACCACGGCCCGGATGAGCTCGATGTGCCTGCGGGATGCAATCTCCGGGACCACGCCGCCGAACACGGCATGATCTGCCACCTGGCTGGCAACCACGCTGGAGAGGACCTCCCCCCCATCGGTCACCACGGCCGATGCCGTTTCGTCGCAGGATGTCTCGATCGCAAGGATATGCACAGACCTACTCCTTCGTCTTCCCTGTTGAGGTACGATACACCGGGAGCACTTCTTTTTCTGCCGGATCAGAGGTCCGTGCGCTTCAGGAGAGAGAGCACCTCGAATCCCTGAGCCTCGATGGCCTCCCTGCCCCCTTCGCACCGGTCGAGAATCGCGACCACCATCTCGATGGAGAGCCCTGCCCCCTTGATCTGCTCGATGGCAGTCAGCGTGCTGGCACCCGTGGTGATGACATCCTCGACCACCACGACCCGCTGGCCCGGCACGACAGGACCCTCGACGAGATTCCTCGTGCCGTGATCCTTGGCCGCCTTTCTCACGAGAAACGCCATGATCTCCTTGCCCGAGCGGTAGGCCGCCAGGCTCGTTGCCGTGGCGATGGGATCGGCGCCGATGGACATCCCGCCCACGGCATCCACCTGCCTGTCCCTTATGCGGTCGAAGATGAGTTCCCCGATGAGCGCGGCACCTTTTGGATGGAGGGTGACCTTCCGCAGGTCCACATAGAAATCGGATTCCCTTCCCGATGCAAGGATGAACTTGCCGTACCGTACCGCATCCCGCTTCACGAGTTCCTTGAGTTCGTCAATCTTTTCCATCAAAGACCCTTTCAAAAATGGTGTTCACATGGGCAAGGTGATGGGAGAGGTCGAAGAGGCTTTCGATGGCCTCTTTCCCGAGCACGCTCACGATTTCCCGGTCTTCGGTGAGGAGATCCTTGAAATCGGCGTCGCTGTCCCATACCTTCAAGGCGTTGCGTTGGACCCATGCATACGCCTCATCCCTCTGGACGCCTGCGTCCACGAGCGCGAGCAGCACATTCTGAGAATGCCAGAGCCCCCTGGTCAGGTTCATGTTCCGCACCATGTTCTCCGGATAGACCACGAGCCCGTCGATGATGCCTATCATCCTCGCGAGCATGAAATCGAGGGCGGTGGTGGCATCCGGTCCGATGACCCTCTCCACGCTCGAGTGGCTGATGTCCCTCTCGTGCCAGAGGGCCACATCCTCCAGGGCGGACATGCAGTATCCCCTAAGAAGCCTCGCCAGGCCGGTGATGTTCTCGGAGCCGATGGGGTTTTTCTTGTGCGGCATCGCAGAGGAGCCTTTCTGGCCCTTTCCGAAAGGTTCCACAGCCTCCAGCACCTCGGTCCGCTGCAGGTGCCTGATTTCGGTAGCGATCTTCTCGAGGGTGGCGCCGATGATGGCGAGCGTCGCAAAGAACTGCGCGTGGCGGTCTCTCTGGAGGATCTGGGTGCTGATGGGTGCCGGCTTCAGTGAAAGCCTCTTGCACACAAAGGCTTCCACCTCCGGCGGCACGTTCGCAAACGTGCCCACGGCGCCCGAGACCTTTCCAAAGGAGATGATGTCCATTGCATCCTGCATCCGCTTGAGGTTCCGCTCCATCTCAGCATACCAGAGCGCAAACTTGAGACCGAAGGTGATGGGCTCTGCGTGGATGCCATGGGACCTCCCCATGGCAGGGGTGTCCTTGAACTCGTATGCCCTCTGTTTCAATGAGACCATGAGTCCCCGGATGTCCGCAAGGATGACGAGGCTGCTCTCTTTGAGCAGCAGTGCATACGCCGTGTCCAGCACATCGGACGAGGTGAGCCCCCGGTGGATGAACCGCGCGTCATCTCCCACGTGCTCGCCCATGCAGGTGACGAATGCGATCACGTCATGGCGGGTTATTGCCTCGATCTCCTCGATACGCTCCACGGAGAACCCTGCCTTTGTCTTGATGTTTTCGACGCTCTCCTGCGGGATTCTGCCGAGTTCTCCCCATGCCTCGCATGCGGCCAGCTCCACTTCGAGCCACTTCTGGTACCGGTTCTGGTCGGACCAGATATGCGCCATTTCCTTTCGGGTGTATCGTGGTATCACCTCTTGATCCCCCTCCGGTCTATCATGTAGTTGCTGCCGTCGAGCCCCTTGATGTATTTCTTGATATCGGTGGCATCCTGGGATGCCTGGCCGTAATGAGAGTACCTTCCCCCCTCGTTCAGGACCACCGCGATCGAGATGGTCATGACGGAGAACATCCTGAAGCTCCCGTCCCGGCTCGATGACCTGATTCCTCCCAGCTCGAGGTCCTCCTCGTTGTAGAAGTTCCTGATGACCATGTCAAACCTGGAGATGATTTCCTCGCACAGGGTCCTGATGCACTTTTTCGGGCAGATGAAAACAAAATCGTCTCCCCCGATGTGGCCAACCAGGGTATTATCCTGGCTGATCTCCTTCACGGCATTGGTGATGATCCGGGCAGTGGCCATGAGGACCTCGTCCCCACGGGAAAAGCCATAGCAGTCGTTGAACGGCTTGAAGTTGTCGATGTCCACCCAGGCAACGGCGATCTCCGAGCCCTGGTCGATCATGGTCTGGATATACCGGATGATGGATTCGTTCCCGGGCAGCCTGGTCAGGGGATTCGTGTCCAGATCCCTGACCGCCCTCTTGGCGATGAACTCGAGCCTGCTGCGCATGACGAGTTCGCTCTCGTCGGTGACGATGTAGTCATCAATGGTCGTATCCTGCCAAGATTCGGATTCAAGCTCGTCTCTCCCGATGAGGGCCACGATGGGCAGATGCCCGAATATGGTGTTGCTCCTGAACTCCTGTACGACCTTGGCCCCCCGGTTCTGAAGGATGGAGGCATCGATCAGGATGATGTCCGGCGGGTCCATGTAGATCAGCGGGATGCTTTCCTGCGCGCCCGTGAGGACCTGAAAGCTCTCGAACAGGGGAGCCATGAGCGCGACCAGGACTTCATCAACGCATTTTTCACCGATGAGAACCGCCCTCATTCCCTCACTCCGCAGGTGAAACCTGACAGCAGTCGACCTCTTCGAGATCTTCCAGGATCTTCCTCATGAGCATTGGAAGATCCACCTTGTCCATCCCGATGTATTCCCATGCATCGGGCGATATCCGGCCTACCAGCGGGTCACCGCCATTCCCTACACCGCAGGCACGGACAATGGAGTCCGCGATGTGGACAACGGCGACCCTTTCCTTGAATTTCGGTGCGCTGCCCGGGTCGTGATGGTATTCAATGGGGATGGCAAGCCGTTCGGGTAGGTTCCATTCATGCGCAAGCCATGCCCCGATCTCGGCATGGTCGACCCCGAGGACCTGGAGTTCGGCCTCCCGGAAAGAACTCCCTTTTTCGGTCACCTGGGCGACAATCTGGTCGTAATCCCTGCTGAGGGACACGCGGACCAGGACCTTGCCGATATCGTGAAGCAGACACGCCGTGGAGATCTCCTCCGGCTCGCTCAGGCCGAGAGTCCTGCTTAAGGCTCCGGAAACAATGGCGCTCCCGAGAGAGTGCTCCCAGAGACCCACCATGGACCTCTCCATGAGGTCGAACACCGATGCCGACAGGACAACGCCCTTGATCACGTTGAACCCGAGCAGGATGATGGAGTGGCTCACAGAGGAAATCCTGCCCGGGAAACCATAGAACGGTGAGTTGACGAGCCTGAGCACTTTTGCTCCCAGGACCTGATCCGAGGAGATGAGCTTGCCCACTTCCTGTGCAGTGACGTCGGGGCTCTCCACCATCATGGTGAGCTTCCTCACCACCTGCGGCAACGTCGGAAGGCTGTCCATCCGCCTGGTGATAGCCTTGAGCTGCTGTGCCTTGCTCACGATGCATCTCTCCCTTGCGGGGCACTGTCATCCTCTTCCTGGCGGGAAAGGATCGCCTGCTCGATGGCTGCCTCCAGCATATCCATGATGGGATCTCCGTGGACCATGGAAAACCTCGCTGAGAGCTCTTGAACTCTCTGTTCCCCTGTCTTGGTTTCGGTCCCGAGATCAACCGGGTGTCCCTTGAGGGTGAGCGAGGAGACATGCATCTTCATGAGCCGGTCGATGACGTTGGCACTGAGCTCCGTGCCTTCGGCGCACAGGGTCATACCCTTATCGTTGAAAACGGTCTTGGCCAGCACCATTCCCGGCTTTGCCAGATCGATGGGCACCTTCTGCATGATACCTCCGTGTGGGGATTACCGTATCCGGGCGCCGACCTTGGGGGGTTCGTCAAAGGAGAGCAGGGTGAGCTTCCCCTCTTGAGAATCCGTGGCAAGGAGCATGCCTTCACTCGCCAATCCCATGAGCTTTGCCGGTTTCAGGTTGGTAACCACCGCGATGTATTTGCCTACGAGATCTTCGGGCTTGTATGCCAGGGCTATGCCGGCCACGATCTGTACGGGTCTTCCCACATCCACCTTGAGGAGAACGAGCTTGTTCGATTTCTCCACACCCTGGGCCTCCATGATCCTGCCCACCTTGATCTCGATACGGGCAAACTCGCTCATGTCCACGAGATTGTCTTTTTCCCGGTCTTCCGGCTCAGGCTGCTTATCCTTCTGCTCAGAGGCCTTCTCGACCCGCGGAAACAGGGCCGGGGCCTCGTTGATCCTCACCCCCGGCTGCAGGGCACCGAAAGAGCGAAGCATCTCCATCGAGATCCCCCCATTCAGGCCGAGCAGATCCAGAATCTTCCGCGAGGCCCCGGGCATCACGGGCGAGACGAGCACGGCCACGAACCGCAAAGCCTCCATGGCATGGTACATGACCGTTGAAAGCCTTGGCCTGTTGCTCTTCGCGAGTTCCCATGGCGCCGTCTTGTCGATGTACTTGTTCAGCGCGGAGATGAGCGTCCATACCGATATGAATGCACCGTGCATCTCGAGGGCATCCATCTTGGCCGCATAATCAGCAACGACCTTGGAGCAGACATCCCTGAGCTCTCGGTCCACGTCTTCCAGTGGACCCTCCGGGGCCGGCAGCACGCCGTCGAAATACTTCGCCACCATCCTCGCGCTCCTGCTCACGAAGTTGCCCAGGTCGTTCGCCAGGTCCGAATTGTAGCGCTCCACAAGGGCTTCCTCGGAAAAGTTCGCATCGAGGCCAAAGACCATGTCCCGAACCAGGAAGTACCGGAAGGCATCAACCCCGTACTTGTTCTTCATCTCAAGGGGGTCGACCACGTTCCCCAGGCTCTTGGACATCTTCGTGGCATCCACGTTCCAGAATCCGTGCACATTGAGATGCTTGTAGGGCCCGACGCCGAGAGACTTGAGCATGGTGGGCCAGTACACGGCATGGGGCTTCAGGATATCCTTTCCGATCAGGTGCTGAGCCTCCTGCCAGAACCCCGTGAAATCGTCACCGTCGGGGTACCCGATGCCGGTGAGGTAGTTGATCAGCGCATCGAACCAGACATAGCACACATAGTCGGCATCGAAGGGAAGCTCGATTCCCCAGGAGAGACGCTTCTTGGGCCTGGAGATGCACAGGTCGTCAAGGGGTTCCCGGAGCATTCCCAGAACCTCGTTCCGGTAGCGTTCAGGGCGGATGAAATCACGGTTTTCCTTGATGTGCTCGATGAGCCACGGCCGGTACTTCTCCATCTTGAAGAAGTAGTTCTGTTCCTGGACATAGGTGAGCGGTGTCAGGTGAATGGGACATTTCCCGTCCACCATCTCGGTCTCGGTCATGAACCGCTCGCAGCCCGTGCAGTAATGGCCGCCGTATTCCCCGAAGTAGATGTCGCCCTTGTCGTATACCGCCTGGAGGATCGACTGGACGGACTTCACGTGGTCAGGCTCCGTGGTCCTTATAAAGCGGTCGTTTTCTATCTGGATCTCCGGCCAGAGCCCCCTGAAACGCCCACTGTTCTCGTCGGCAAGCTTCTTCGGCGTTGTACCGAGCCCCTTGGCCGTCTCCATGATCTTGTCTCCGTGCTCGTCCGTGCCGGTGAGGAAGAAGACCTTCTCTCCCAAGAGCTTATGGTAGCGGGCCAGGATATCGGCGATGACCGTTGTATACACATGGCCCAGATGGGGTTTCGCATTCACGTAGTAGATGGGCGTGGTGACATAGTAGCGTTGTTTCATGGACTTTTGCTCCTTTTGCTCCTCGAGTTGCGGTGTCTCGACCTCTTTTTCTTCGGTTTGTCCTGAGTGGTGATCATCTGGGGAGGGGGTGGCTCCTCTTCCGCCTGCTGCGCACGGATGCCACGCGGTTGATGACTTTGCGCTCGAACAGCCGGTTCTTCGGTCTGCTGCGCACGGATGCCCCCCTTTTCCTTCTCATGGCCCGCAGACTTCTGCTCGCCGAGTTGGAGATAATCTTCCTCACTCAGGATGTCCGAGACATTTGCCTTGATGAATCGCCTGTCTGCCAGCTTGGCCACAAAGCTCTGGCTGATGACATTGATGCTCACCACCGTGGCCTCGCCTTCCTCGATGAAGACCCTCTTGCCCGGCTTGGGGAGGTTTTCGATGAGATTGGCATAGGAGTCCTTCTCATAAGCCAGGCAGCACTTCAGCTTCCCGCACAAACCCGAGATCTTGGACGGGTTGAGCGTCATGTTCTGGTTTTTCGCCATCTTGACGGATATCCGCTGGAAGCTTGTGAGGAACCTGGCGCAGCAGAGTTCTCTGCCACAGCTCCCGATGCCGCCGAGCATGGCGGATTCCTGCCTGGTGCCGATCTGGCGAAGCTCGATCCGGGTCCTGTACCTCTCCACCAGGTCTTTCAGCAGATCCCGGAAATCCACCCGTCCTTCCGAAACAAAGAAAAAGGTGGTTTTGTTTTCATCGAAAAGCTGCTCCACCTTGATGAGCTTCATGGGGAGACCCCGCTCGTTGATGCGGTCGCGACAGAACTCGAAGCACTCCTTCTCCTTGCGGTGAATCCTTTCGAGCTTCTGCAGGTCTTCTTCGGTGACCTTCCGGATGACCGGCTTGATGTCTTCGAGTTCCCGGGCGTCTTCCTCCGTCGTGTACCCGATGACCTGGGCCGCCGACTGGCCGGCTTCCGTCCCCACGATGACCATGTCTCCCTGAACGAGCTCCATCTCCTGGGCATCAAAGATATAGGGTGTGGGAATGCTCGCGAATTTTACGCACACGAGTCTTTTTGGCTTCTCATCGTTTTCCATCATGATCATGTTAGCAACCTTACAACATATTTTTCAAGTGCATCTTTGTTTGTGTTCTCAGAAGTTGAACATATCTGGCTTTTGTGTGATAACGAAAGCAAGGCTCAGCAACCTTCGCGGAGGAAATATGACAGTTTGGGAGTTCTTTGTCAGAGGCGGCCCCTTGATGTGGCCTCTGTTGGCATGCTCGATCATCGCCTTGGCGATCACCATCGAGAGGCTCTTTTCCCTAAGGCAGAGCAAGATCATCCCCCGGGAACTCATTGAGGAGGTGGAGAGGCTCACGCGCATGGGGAGGCTCAATGACATCGAGCAGCTTCTCAAGAGAAACTCGTCCCCCATATGCCCCATCATCATGGTGGCGATAAAGAATGCAGGGATGCGTCGGGAGATCATCAGGGACTACATGGAGGAGGCAGGGGCCACGCAGGCCTATACCATTGAGCGTTACATCGACATCCTGAGCATCATCGCCGCCATCGCACCGCTGCTCGGGTTCCTGGGCACCGTCACGGGAATGCTCACATCGTTCCAGGCAGTAAGCGCATCCGGAGAGCATTCCAGCCAGCTGCTCGCCTCCGGCATATCCGAGGCACTCATTACAACTGTCGTGGGCCTGTCTATCGGCATACCGGTCTATGTCTGCTATCGGCTCCTCATTGCCCGCAGCGATTTTTTGCTGCTGGAGATGGAAAAATCATCCGCGAGGATACTCGAATACCTGAAGGGCGAAACCCATGAGGTTCAGAAAGAAACGAAGGGCTAGAAGCACAGCTGCGTTCGATACCACACCGCTGGTAGATATCGTGTTTCTGCTCGTGGTCTTTTTCCTGCTCACGCTCGCAAGCCCCATGGGACTGGCCGAGGTGAACCTTCCCTCCTCCATGGGCCCCGGCAGCACCCTTACCCCGAACACGGTGACCGTGGTCGTCCTTCCCGAAAAGATCATGATCGACGGCAAACAAGGCAGCCTGGAGTCGCTGTCGGGACTTCCCCGGGATCGGGACATCGTCATCCTGGCATCCCGGGACATCCCCTACTTCAAGGTCGTCGATGTCCTGGATGCCCTGAGGACAACGGGGCACAGCCGGCTTTCTCTGGCAACCAAACCCGTAAGAGGTTAGATCTTCTCCTTTTGTGCGCGCAAAGGCCTCAAAAGGTTTGACTTGGCTGGGCAGGATGATTAATATGAGAGAAAATGAAGAGAATTCTCGTGGTAGAAGATGACAGGAATATCCGGGAACTTCTCCGCCAGGAACTCCACGACGACGGATACATGATCACGACTGCCTCAAACGGGAAAGAGGCATTGTCGGCACTGAAGAACAAGGATCAGGAAAAGCCTGACCTCATCATCCTCGACCTGAGGATGCCCAAGATGGACGGACTGGAAGCCATGGGGCATATCCTCAAATCGAAAAATGAAACACCGGTGATCATCCATACGGCATATGCCAGCTACAAGGATGACGCGCTGGCCATGGCAGCAGATGCCTTCGTGGTGAAGTCCCACGATCTGACCAAGCTGAAAGGTGTAATCTTCGAACTGATTGGAAAGTGATGCCGATTTCGAATGATGTTGAAGTGATTATCCTTGCAGGAGGCAAAGGCGAGCGGCTCTACCCCCTCACGAAAGACCGCGCCAAGCCTGCGGTGCCTTTCGGCGGCATGTACCGCATCATCGATTTTACCCTTTCCAACTGCGTGAATTCAGGACTCAAGAGGATATACGTTCTCTCCCAGTACAAGTCCCATTCCTTGAGCCGGCACATCCAGCGGGGCTGGCTCCAATTCTTCTCATACCCCATGGGCGAGTTCATCTACATCATCCCCGCCCAGCAGCGCATCGGAAACAGCTGGTACGAGGGCACTGCCGATGCGGTCTTCCAGAACATCTACACCCTGCAGCAGGACATGCCCCCCTATACCCTGATCCTCTCGGGAGACCACATCTATCAGATGGACTACACCGAAATGATACTGGCTCACAGGGAAACCAGTGCCGATGTCACCATCGGCGTTGTCCCCATGCCCGTGGAAACCGCCTCCGAGTTCGGGGTAGTCAGGGCGGATGACGGCATGGCTGTCCTGGGGTTCCAGGAGAAACCAAAGAAAGCTCCGTATACCATGCCGGGAGCCCCTGACAAGGTCATGGCATCCATGGGGATCTACGTATTCAATACCAGGCTCCTCATCCGCAAGATCGTCGAAGATGCGAAGCTCAAGACGAGCTCCCACGACTTCGGCAAAGACATCATCCCGCGCATGCTCAAGCATGGCAGCAAGGTCATGGCCTTTCCCTTCAGGGGGATCATGAAAAACTCGTACTGGCGTGACATCGGAACGCTGGATGCCTTTTACGAGGCGAATATGGACCTCGTGTCCGTCACTCCCGAATGCAACCTCTACAGCCCCCAATGGCCCGTACATACGGTCTACAGCCCCTATCCCCCCGCGAAGATGGTGTTCTCCGGAGGCCAGGACGGGAAACGTATCGGAATGGTGCTGGATTCCATCATCTGCGACGGTGCGATCGTATCGGGCGGCCGGGTGGTCCGCTCCATCGTCTCCCCCAACGTGAGGGTAAACAGCTACGCCGAGGTGGAGGATTCCATCCTCATGGAGGGCGTGGACATCGGGAGAAAGTGCAGGATCAGATGCACCATCATCGACAAGTACGTGAAGATACCCCCCGGCACCGTCATCGGGTATGATGCGGAGGAAGACTCCAAGCGATTCGATGTGTCTCCGGGAGGGATCGTAGTGGTTCCGCGGAACACCATGTTCGACTGATCTCACCATGAAGCGTTTCTCCATTGTAAGCCTCGGCTGCCCCAAGAATCTCGTGGACTCCGAGTACATCTGCGAACGCTTCCAGCAGGAAGGCTTCGTACTCACCGAGGACCCGGCGCATGCCGAGCTCGTGGTGGTGAACACCTGTTCCTTCCTTGCCTCGGCAGTGGAAGAGTCCATCAACACAATGCTGGAACTCATCCAGGACGGCAAGGAGGTTGTCTGCGCCGGGTGCCTGGTGAGCAGGTACCGGCAGGAGCTGCTCAGGGAGCTTCCCGAGATCAGGTTCTTTGCCGCACCGGGGAGCTATGCGGAGATCGCCGAGGCATACCTGCGGGGAGAGAGCTATCTCGCCCCGGTCTTCGGATCGGTGGTGAGCCGGTCCTTCTTCACGGGCAGATCCAGCGCCTATCTCAAGCTGAGCGAGGGGTGCTCCAACCACTGCAACTACTGCCTCATCCCCGCTATCAGGGGTGAGCTCGTGAGCAAGCCTTTTGATGAGGTCATCCGGGAAAGCACCCGCCTTGCGGACTCGGGGGCGAAAGAGCTCATCCTCGTTGCCCAGGACCTCGGCAGCTACGGCAAGGACCGCCCGGGAGAAAGGAGCCTCGTGGAGCTCGTCGAGAGGATCTCCCGCATCGAGACCGTTGAATGGATCCGGCTCATGTACGTCCACCCGGCATCCCTGACCGGGACACTGGTGGAACTCATGAAGACCAACCCGAAGGTATGCCCGTACATCGACCTGCCTATTCAGCACGTATCGGAGAAAGTCCTCCAGGCCATGGGCCGCAAAGGTGGGGCGCAGGCAGTGAAGGCTGCCTTCGACCTTCTTGCGCCCGCTGCCGGCGAGATCTGGATCAGATCCACCGTCATGGTGGGGCACCCGGGCGAGGACGATGACGCGTTCCTCGAGCTCGAACAGTTCATTCAGGAGGGCCTCATCGGCCACCTCGGGGTCTTCACGTACTCCGCTGAAACCGGCACCCGGAGCTCCCTCATGCCTGATGCGCCGAAACGGCGTGTCGCACTGAAGAGGAAGAATCGGATCATGGCGATTCAACAGGGGGTATCGAAAAAAAGACTTCACAAGATGAAGGGGGAAAGGGTAAAAGTCCTCATCGAAGGGTACCACCCGGAAACGGAGCTCCTCTTGAAAGGCCGGGCCTCTTTCCAGGCTCCCGAAGTGGACGGTGAGGTCATCATCACCGAGGGAGGGGCGGACGCAGGGACCATCACCGACGTGGAGATAACGGGTTCGCATGCATACGATCTGATCGGGAAAATCCTATGAATGCACAGGAAATCATCGCGCTCGGCAAAGAGGCGGTCACCATCGAGATCGAGGGTCTTCACGACCTTGTCTCCCAGATCGACGAGAGCTTTGCCCGGGCGGTTCGGATCATGGCCGAACTCAAAGGGAAAGCAGTGCTCACCGGGGTGGGAAAATCCGGCATCATCGCCAAGAAGATCGCCTCCACCATGATGAGCATCGGGACACCCGCCATCTTCATGCACCCCCTGGACGGTCTCCACGGCGATCTCGGCTCCATCATGCCCCAGGATGCCGCCATCGTTCTCTCCAACAGCGGCAAGACCAGGGAGGTGTGCGACCTGATCCCTTCGCTGAAGGCGCTCGGCATCCCCATCATCGCCATCACCTCCGACCCGGACTCTCCCATGGCCCTCGGCGCGGATGTCACGCTCCTGTGCAGGGTCAGGCGCGAGGCAGGCAAACTGGGACTTGCCCCCACCGCGTCCACCACGGCGCAGCTTGCCCTGGGGGATGCCCTGGCCATCGTGCTCTCCCAGATCAAAGGGTTTGACCGGGATTCATTCAGGGTCCTTCACCCCTCGGGAGAGCTGGGGAAACAGCTCCTGGGACGCATCTCGGAGATGATGATAAAAGGAGAGCGGATCCCCATGGTTGATGCCGATGCAGGGCTCCCGCAGGTCGTAGCGGAGATGACGGACAAGAAGCTGGGGCTCACCCTCGTGGGCAACGGGCCTCGGGTTGCAGGCATGATCACGGACGGCGACCTGAGGAGGGCACTGCTCCGGTACGGCACCCAGGTCGACGGCCTGAAGGCGCAGGACATCATGTCTGTGAACCCGAAGCGGATCACCGGGGACAAGCTCGCCATCGACGCCCTTGACATGATGGAAAAATACCAGATCACCTCCCTGGTTGTCACGGATGAGAACGACGCCTTCACCGGTGTCATCCATCTTCACGATCTCCTGGGCAGGGGCAAGCTCGGCCTGAGGTGACGGGAGATCAGGCACCGGGGGCCTGAGCGTATCCTCACCCTCCCTTCGGATTTTTCCTTACGCCTCCCCCTTCCCTCTTCTCGCCCCGGACATTACTAGAACAGGAGAACTCCCTGCAAGGAGGATGAGATGGAAAAATCATGGCAAGATGTCCTGGACCGATTCCATTACGGCATCTACCTGGTCACCTTGGCCGCTGACGGCCTCTACAACGGCATGGTCGCATCCTGGGTCGCCCAGTGCTCCCATACCCCTGCGCTCCTGACGCTCGCCATAAGGAAGAACAGGCTCTCCCACTCCCAGATCATGCAGTCAGGTCGATTCACGGTCAACCTTCTGGCGAAGGAAGCCATGCAGGAGGTCGCCCAATTCAAAATCCCGGATTGGAAGCGCAAGTTCGACGGGTTCGAGTACGACCTCTCGGCGTTGGGGAACCCGGTCCTGAAGGATGCCCTCGGGTACCTCGACTGCACGGTGGAGCGGGCCATCGATACCGGTGACCACACCCTCTTCATCGGCAGGATCACGGGCGGCGAAATGAGAAAACCGGGGGAAGCCCTCTCCACTGCCCAGTACCCGGGACAGTACCGGGGAGAGAAATAGGGGCTTGCGCCATACTTCCCGACACCTCCGGGGGATACAGCGGTCTCAAAAAAGAAAGGGGAGGGAACTTTTGGTTCCCTCCCCTGGTGTTTCGGTGAGTCGTTTCCCTAGACGGCGAAGGCCTCGTCCGGGATACGGATGCAGCTGATCTCGTCATGCGTGAGGTTCTCGCACTTGGCAGGGACCAGGCCCGTGATCCTGTTGATGTAGAACTTGGCACCTTCTATCTTGCCTGTGTAGAACATCTTTTCCTTCTCGATAGGATTGGCGGCCAGCTTCTCGGTGGCCACGTTCGCCATCCAGATGTGGAACCATCCGCACAGGGCTTCGGCCAGGCAGTTGAGGAAGTCACACGCAGCGACCAGCGGAATGAACGGGTTGCTTCGGATGAGCTGGCTGAACTGCATGGCAGTACCGGCGCATGCATTCAGTGCCTTTTCTACGATCTCGGCCTCGGCCTTCAGGTTCTCGTTGCCCTTTGCCTTGGCGATCTCGGCCTGGGTCTCGCCCAGAAGGTTCATGAAGTACAGGCCCTTCTTCATGCCGAGCTTCCTGCCTAAGAGGTCGAGTGCCTGGATGCCGTTGGTGCCTTCGTAGATCGTGTTGATCTTGTTGTCGCGGAGCATCTGCTCCACCGGGTACTCACGGCAGAAGCCGTAGCCGCCGTAGGTCTGGACCGCCAGGTTGGTGACGACGTCGCCCATGTCGGTGCAGTAGGACTTCACGATGGGGGTGAACATCTCGATCATGCCCTGCCACTTTTCCTTTTCCTGATCGTTGTCTGCGAGCCGGTGCATATCCATGGCGTAGTAGCAGTACAGGGCAAGGGCCTTGATGGCCTCGGTGACGGACTTCATCTTGAGCAGCATCCTGCGGATGTCGGGGTGCTGAATGATGGGGCACTGCTTCGCGTCAGGGTTCTTCATCTCCATGATGTTCACGCCCTGCATGCGCTCTTTCGCATAGGCAAGGGCGTGGAGGTATGCAGTGGTGGACAGGGCGACACCCATGGTGCCCACGCCCTGGCGCTCTTCGTTCATCATCTGGAACATGATCGGCATGCCCTGGCGCTCCTCGCCCATGAGGTAGCCGACGCACTTGCCGTTCTCGCCGAAGTTGAGCGTACAGGTGGCGTTGCCGTGGATGCCCATCTTGCTCTCGATGCCGCCGGTGTTCATGTCATTGGGTTCGCCGAGAGATCCGTCCGGATTGATCATGACCTTCGGGACGACGAAGATGGAGATGCCCTTGGTTCCTGCGGGATCGCCCTCGATCCTTGCAAGGACGGGGTGAATGATGTTCGGGGTCAGGTCGTGGTCGCCGGCTGAGATGAAGCACTTGGTTCCCGTGATGGAGAACGTCCCGTCGGGATTTCTCTTTGCCGTGGTCTTCAGGGCTCCCACGTCGGAACCCGCGCCCGGCTCGGTGAGGCACATGGTGCCGGCCCACTCGCCGCTGAACATCTTCTCAAGGATGATATCCCTCAAGGGGTGCTGGAAATGGTCTTCGATGAGCCTTGCCGCACCATGGGTGAGTCCGGGGTACATGAGGAATGCCTGGTTGCCTGCCAGGAACATCTGTGCACACGCAGCGGCGATGATGGCCGGGAATCCCTGTCCGCCCACCTCGGGGTTGTCGGATACGCTCATCCAACCGCCTTCGCAGTAGAGCTTGTACACCTTGTGGTACGACTCGGGGGCATACACCTTGCCGTCCTTGAATATCGCCTCAACCGGCTTTCTCTGCACTTCGTCCGGATACGTTGGCGCGATATCGGTCTCCGTGAATTTTGCGGCCTGCTCGATGACCATGTTCACCATGTCGGCATCATGGTCTGCGAACGGCCCTTTGCCGAGGACCTTATCCCCTATGCGGAACACTTCATGCAGCAGGAATTTGAGATCCCTCTCATCTACCCATTGACTTGCCATAATACCCTCCTTACAAGATTATCTTGGATTATTGTTAGCCCTCTACCCATGAATGAGCATTCATTCTTATAACCTTTATGCCAAAGCCTGTCAACAAATCTTCGCGCTTGTGCGGATTTTTACGGGCAATCTTCCCATGCACGCACCCATGAATACGGTTGTTCCGAACGGGTGTTTGTGACATAGGTGAAGAGGGAATGGACTGCGATGGATTCACTTGAGAAAGGAGGACATACCGTGAACACGTCAGAAGGAAAGCTGACCGCGAATGATGGTCTCTCTCTGTCCTGGAAGGCCTGGATGCCCGATGGTACGCCCAAGGCCGTGGTGCACCTCATCCACGGCTATGCAGAGCATGTCGGCAGATACCGGAATGTGGTGGACGAACTCGTGCCTGCGGGCTACGCGATCTTCGGGAACGATCATCGAGGCCATGGCAGGAGCGATGGCAGACGTGGCCATGTGGACAATTTTCAGCAGTTCATCGACGACGAGAGGCAGTTCGCATCAGAGGTGATACGTGCGCAGCTCCCGCATACGCCCTGCTTCGTTCTCGGCCATTCCATGGGGAGCCTCATCGCCTTGAACTATGTTGAGCAGGCTGCCGGCGACCTGAAAGGGCTCGTGCTGTCGGGCACCGGATCGTTGCCGGGCACGGATATCCCCAAAATTCTCGTCGCGCTCACCAGGGTCCTCTCCGGGATACTTCCCGCCATCCATGTAAAATCCCCCCTTCCTCCCGAGTTCATATCGAGGGATCCCGACGTGGTGAAGGCATATGTGGATGATCCCCTGGTCTACAACGTCATCACCCCGAGACTCGCCCACGAGATGAACAGGTATGTGTTCATCGGGGCGGAGAAGGCCTTCACTATCGAGGTGCCGGTGCTCATCCAGCTGGGGTCGAAGGATACCGCCTTTTCGGGACAGAAGGAACTCTTCGAGAAGATCGGCGCGATGGACAAGACCTTCAAGCTCTATGAGGGTCTCCGGCACGAGGTCTACAACGAGCTTCCCGCAGACAGGGCCATCGTGCTTGCAGACCTTCACGCATGGCTTGACGCCCGCCTGTAGACAGGAGAGCCTGGTGAATCTTTCCCTTTTTTCTTAACAGAATAACTTGATGAAAAGGCCCTTCCCGCCGATGGCGGAAAGGGCCTTTGTCTTTCCTCTCAATGGAGCCTCTGCATCAATACCGGTAGTGATCCGCCTTGTAGGGCCCGTCCACCGGAACGCCGATATAGTCCGCCTGATCCCTGGTGAGCCGGGTGAGCTTGACTCCCAGCTTACCGAGGTGCAACCGGGCCACCTCCTCGTCGAGGATCTTGGGCAGGGTTTTCACGCTTATCTCCCGCGGGTTTTCCCACAGGTCCATCTGGGCGAGCACCTGATTGGTGAACGAGTTGGACATGACGAATGACGGGTGCCCTGTTGCGCAGCCGAGATTCACGAGTCTCCCTTCCGCGAGCAGGTAAATGGAGTGCCCGTCGGGGAACGTGTACCTGTCCACCTGGGGCTTGATGGTGAGTCTCTCGATGCCGGGGTAGGTCTCGAGCTCGTTCACCTCGATCTCATCATCGAAGTGACCGATGTTGCACACGATCGCCTGGTCGAGCATCTGTTCCATGTGCTCTATCCGGATGATCCTGCAGTTGCCTGTTGCGGTGACGAAGATGTTGGCTTCCTTCAGTGCGTCTTCGACCGTTGTGACCTCGAACCCTTCCATCGCAGCCTGGAGGGCGCAGATAGGGTCGATCTCGGTGACCAGCACACGGGCTCCGAACCCGCCCATGGACTGAGAGCAACCTTTCCCCACGTCTCCGTACCCGCACACGCACACGACCTTGCCCGCCACCATGACATCCGTTGCCCGCTTGATGCCGTCGGCCAGCGACTCGCGGCACCCATACAGGTTGTCGAACTTGCTCTTGGTGACCGAATCGTTCACATTGACGGCAGGGAAGAGGAGTGTCCCGGATTCCATCATCTGGTAGAGCCGGTGAACCCCCGTGGTGGTCTCCTCGGACACGCCTTTGATCTCCTGTACGGCACGATGCCAGAAGGTCGGGTCATCCTTGAGCCTGAGCCTGAGCACCGCATTGATGATAGCCATTTCCTTGTTGTCCGTCTTCGCATCAAGGATGGACGGATCATCCTCTGCACGGTAGCCCCTGTGCACCATGAGCGTGGCATCACCCCCATCATCGACGATGAGGTTCGGGCCCTTGCCTCCCGGGAAGGTCAACGCCTCCAGGGTGCATGCCCAGTACTCTTCGAGGCTTTCGCCCTTCCAGGCAAACACCGGCACCCCGCCTGCAGCTATGGCTGCCGCTGCATGGTCCTGGGTGGAAAAGATGTTGCACGATGCCCACCTGACATCGGCGCCCAGGGACTTCAGTGTGTCGATGAGCACCGCCGTCTGGATGGTCATGTGCAGGGAGCCTGAGATCCGCGCCCCTTTCAGGGGCTGCTTCGAGGTGTATTTTTCCCTCACGGCCATGAGGCCCGGCATCTCGTGCTCGGATACGGCGATCTCCTTCCTGCCGAAATCCGCCTGCGCCATGTCGGCCACCTTGTAACCGAGGCCGGAAAAATCAGGCAGGCGGATGTGATCCGCCTTTTTCCCCGTTTCTGCCATTACACACCAGCCTTGTCTTTCAGGATCTCGATCTTGTCGGTCAGCTCCCAGGTGAACTCCGGTTCGGTCCTGCCGAAGTGACCGTATGCAGCAGTCTTCTTGAAAATGGGGCGGAGGAGGTTGAGGTGATCGATGATGGCCTTGGGCTTGAGCGGGAAAATTTCTCTGACCAGCACGGCGAGCCTTTCATCGGAAATGGTGCCCGTGCCCCCCGTATCGATCATGACTGATATCGGGTCGGCCACGCCGATGGCGTAGGCAAGCTGGACGACGCACTTCTTTGCCAGCCCCGCCGCCACGATGTTCTTGGCGATGTAACGGGTCATGTACGCCGCTGAGCGGTCGACCTTGGAGGGGTCCTTCCCGGAAAAGGCACCGCCGCCGTGGCTCGCGAAACCGCCGTAGGTGTCGACGATGATCTTGCGACCCGTGAGCCCGCAGTCTGCATGGGGTCCTCCCAGCACGAATCTCCCGGTGGCATTGATGTAGTACTTCGTCTTCTCATCCATCATGTCAGGGGGCAGCTTCTTCTTGATAACCTCCTCGATAATGCCTTCCTTTATGGTGTTGTACTCCACGTCTTCGTCGTGTTGTGCCGCGATCACGATGCTGTCGATCCTCACGGGTTTGCCGTCTTCGTACTGGACCGCCACCTGTGACTTGCCGTCGGGTCTGAGAAACTCCAGCACGCTGTTCTTTCTCGCCTCCGTCAGGCCTTTGGTAAGAAGATGGGCGTAGTAGATGGGTGCGGGCATCAGGACTTCCGTCTCGTCGCAGGCGAAACCGAACATCATGCCCTGGTCGCCTGCTCCCTGCTCTTTGAATAGCCCCTGCCCCTCCTGAACACCCTGATTGATGTCCGGAGATTGCTTGTCGAGGGCCACGAGGACACCGCAAGTGTTCCAGCTGAACCCCATCCCGGCTTCCGTGTAGCCGATCTCCTTTATGGTCTGCCTAGCCA
Organism: Deltaproteobacteria bacterium; assembly: GCA_021372395.1. GTDB lineage: Bacteria > Desulfobacterota > Desulfomonilia > UBA1062 > UBA1062 > MWEI01. Next base: position 12,411 of record JAJFUP010000117.1, on the reverse strand, counting down.
CCCGCTGCACATCCACATAGTGTGTGGTGGTGATCTCCCCGGACACGATCACGAGGCCCGTGGTCACCATGGTTTCGCATCCTACATGTGCGGACTTGTCATTTGCGATGATATCATCCAGGATTGCATCGGATATGTTGTCTGCAACCTTGTCCGGATGCCCTTCCGTGACTGACTCGGACGAGAACATGAAATTCTTATCGCTCATTGAATGATCCTCCTGTTTCATGATTATTGGCGCTCTTGCAAGCGATTATCTGTGGTGTAAATCCGCGCAAACCGGATCCCGCAGGCAGACCCTTGTCCCTCACGGCACTTAAAGCGACCATCAGGAGAAAGAACGGCTGAGCCGATCCCCTCGCTCTGTTCACGGAGATCCCTTCTCGCACCGAAGATAGCCATCGGTCAGACCTTTCTCTTGAGGCCAAGGTGCTGGGCTATCTTGGATGCGCTGCTCTCCAGCGTTACGGGGGCGTTCTTGAGTTCCTCCCTCGTCGTGATGCCATAGTCCGGGCCGAAGGCATCGTCAAAGTACCTCTGCTGGAACGAGGCGAACTTCAACTGGTGTGACGTGGAATCCACCACGAACTGCCCGGCTTCAGGTATGAGTTTTTCGGCAAGGGCCCTCTTGAGCCCTGCAATGGATTCTCCGCCCTGGGTGCAGACCACGTGGCCGTGCCTGTTCGCCTTGAGCATGCCTTCCATGATCTCGTTCTCTGTTACGGAAACGACAAAGAACCGGTCGTCGAAATATCTTTCCACGAGCTGCCTGACCTTGGGGAAGGAGACCGGGTCACCGATCATGGCGGCCTGAGCCACGGACGGGCTGACCTTTACCGGGACGTAGGCACCGCTCGCGCGCCACCTGGATACCGGGTCGGCATGGTGACTCTGAACCCCCAGGATCCTCGGCAGCGTCTTGATGATTCCCAGTTCGTAGAGGTCGACGAATCCTTCCATGACAGCGGTGATGTTTCCCGCGTTTCCGATGGGAACGACTACGGTCAGTCCATCGGTATTCCAGCCCAGCTGCTGGGCGATCTCATAGGCATAGGATTTCTGGCCAAGGATACGCACCGGGTTCTTCGAGTTCAGGAGAAACACGTGGTAATCCTGCGCCAGCTCCTCCACCACCCGCATGCAGTCGTCGAACACGCCCGGCATCTCGATGACCTGGGCGCCGGAGCCAAGCGGCTGGGAGAGCTGTTGGGACGTCACCTTTCCCTTGGGGAGCAGCACCACTGCAGAGACCTTGGATTTCGGCAGATAGCTCAGGTACAGGGCTGCGGCAGCAGAAGTGTCTCCTGTGGAGGCACAGATGCCCAGTACGCTGTCCAGGTTTTTGACCCGGATGACATGGTTGAGGTAGCTGATGGCAGAGGCCATACCCCGGTCCTTGAAGCTCGCCGAAGGGTTGAGTCCGTCGTTCTTCACAAGGAACGGTGCGCCGACCCACGCGCTCAGATCCTGGTTCGCCCTGACAATGGGGGTCTGTCCCTCGCCGAGGTATATGATGTCGGCCAGGGGAATCATGGGCAGGATCAGCTCATGAAACCGGAATATCCCCTGGATCTCAAGCGCATTCGAGTTTCTTCTCGCATCGAAGGTCTGCTTCCAGGTCTCGGCAGGGATGCGCTTCAGGTCATCGAAGGCCGTGTTCTCGATCTTGAGGAGCGATTTGCAGGAAGGACAGGTGTAGATGAAGTCGTAGATGTCATAGCGCCGCCCGCAGTGGATACACGTATAAACCAGACCGTTCCTCACCTCGGGCATATTCGGATCGGACTTCTCTGACATTACTTCCTCGTTGCCTGCATCTTTCCCTTCGTATTATTCATTTAAGCGGCAAAACTCAAGGATATAATGTGCAGTCTATCCACCAGTATCCGCTTCTCTCATCACAGACCGCCCCTCGCTGTTCCACCGGGGACCTTGGTGAGTGGATGTCCTGTGAGCGCCACCTCGACCCAAAGGGTTCCAAACTCTATACTAGGCTATTGACTTTTTCAATACTTTTTTGGCATCTTAGCGGCTTATTTCGAATGGCTGGAGGGAAGGGTATGGATGTCCTCACGAACATCGACGTGACTCACGGGAAAAAAATCAACAGCGGGAAGGTCCGCGAAATCTTCGAGGCGGACGCCGACCACCTCCTGATCGTCACCACCGACCGCATCTCCGCCTTCGACGTGGTACTCCCCGACCCCATCCCCGCCAAAGGCCATGTCCTGAACCAGATCTCCCTGTTCTGGTTCGACAAGGGCACTCCCCTCATCAGGAACCACGTGGTGAGTTCGGATGTGAGCGACTACCCGGCACCATTTACCGGGGACGAGCGACTGAAGGGGAGATCCATGCTCGTGAAGAAGACCCGGCCGCTGCCCGTCGAATGCATCGTACGGGGATACCTCTCGGGCTCCGGCTGGAAAGAGTACCTCGAGAAAGGGTCCATCTCCGGGGTGCGGCTCCCTGCTGGGCTGAAGGAATCCGACCGCCTGCCGAAGACCATATTCACCCCGTCCACCAAGGCCGAACTCGGACAGCACGACCTCAACATCGATCTTGCTGCCGCTGGAGACCTCGTGGGCCATGACCTCATCGAGAAGGTGCAGTCCGTATCGCTCGCCATCTACGCCATGGCCGCGGCTCACGCCCTGGAAAAGGGCATCATCATCGCAGACACGAAATTCGAATTCGGGCTCCTCGGCGACGAACTCATCTGGATCGACGAGGCGCTCACCCCGGATTCCTCGAGGTTCTGGCCGCGTGACGGCTACCGGCCGGGAGGCCCGCAGAAGAGCTTCGACAAGCAGTTCGTACGGGATTACCTCGAGACGCTCGACTGGAACAAGACCGCACCGGGACCGCGACTGCCGCAGGACATCTTGGAGAAGACCTCGGAGAAGTACATCGCTGCATATGAGTTGCTCACGGGAAGGTCGTTCACCAGGGGTTGAGGCCGGAATAACGGAACAATAAAGTTACCGGCAGGATGGTCACCGGAAGGGATTGTATGCCTTCTGTTCTATCAGCAGGCCCTCCACCCAGGTTCTTGCCTCCCGGGAGACGCCGGTGAAGGGTATGCGGGTTCCGGTGATGAGATCGACGAAATGCTTCAGGATCCTCGCGGTGGCTCCCCAGACCACGCCCCCGTCTATCTCCAGAAAGTACACATTGATGCCCTTGCCCCGGAAAGACGTCCTCTCGGCCATCCATGCCGTGTCGCTCAATGCCTTGTGCAGGGGCACCTGCAGGATCGTTTCCGACTCGCTGTTGATCCGGAACTCGTACGGGTGAGGGATCGTGCCCACGACCGGGGTGATGTGGTAGCCGAGGATGGAGATGTGATCATCCAGCAGGCCCAGCACCTCCACATCGCCGGGATCGAGGCCGATCTCTTCCTGGGCCTCCCGAAGCGCCGTCTGCACGAGCCCCTGGTCTACAGGTTCCACGCTGCCGCCGGGAAAGGAGATCTCGCCCTTGTGGTGCTCCACGTCCATGGAACGCTTGGTGACGATCATGAGGGGCTCCCCGCCGTTCCAGGCCAGAGGGATCAGAACGGCCGATTCTCTGAGCTCTTCCCGGGGGATGATCCGCCTCTTGTGCGTGGCGATCACCTCGCGTATCCGGTCTTTCAATCTCTTTTCGTCGGTCAGGAGTTCTGCAATGGCTGGCGAAAGCATGCAGGGAATGCTACCACAAAGGGGAGCCCATGAACAGACTTGACCATCTCAAGGTTTGCTGTGTATGGTACTTGCATGAAGATAAACCGGGCCATTAATCCCTACATCGTTCTCATCAAGGATCTGGTCGATGATGTGGACGTACTGCTGGATGAAGACATCGAGCATGAGTCATCCTCGGAATGGAAGCAGAAGGCCTCGGGCATTCTCGGCAAGATTCTGGGCAAGGACCACACCTATGTGAAAGAGTTCGAGTCCATCGAATTCAGCACCGGTTTCTTCGAAGATTTCAACGAGGTCCAGGTGGAGGACACCTACCGGCTTGGGCTCGAAGACGCCAGGTCCTTTCTCATCTCGCTGATCGACGAACTGGAGAGTGAGCATAACTGCACGCCCGGACTCATGGACATGGAAAGTCTGTTCGCCGAGATGAACCGCTACGTCTCCGTCTACGTGGAGGACGCGAAAACGCGCACCAGCCTCCACCACCGGATAACCCGTCTCCGCAACGGCATGATGTCGGGAGAGATCTCGGTTGACGAGGCGCGCGACCACGTGGAGCACATCGGCTACCTGGACTCCGGGCTGTTCGAGCGGATCGTTCCGCTGCTGACATGGTATTATATTCATGGGGCAGGTTTTAAAGGGGCACATAACAACTAACCCGTCTTATCACCCCCCCTGAGCTTTACTATCGCAAGGAAAGGAGATCGCATGCCGAAGATCAACAGGGCTCTTGTGAGTGTCACCGACAAGACAGGGGTAACTCAATTCGTCAAGGAACTTGCCGCGCTGGGAGTGGAGATCATCTCCACCGGAGGCACGGCCAAGGTGCTGAAGGAAAACGGCGTGGGCGTCATCGATATCTCGGAATACACGGGCTTTCCCGAGATGATGGATGGGAGGCTCAAGACCCTGCACCCCCTGGTCCATGGCGGCATGCTTGCCATCAGAGACAATACCGAGCACCTCGAGGCCATGAAAAAGCACGGCATCAAGCCTATCGACATGCTTGTGGTCAACCTCTACCGCTTCGAGGATACCATCGCCAAGGGCGCTTCGCTCGATGAGGCAATCGAGAACATCGACATCGGCGGGCCGGCCATGGTGAGGGCGGCGTCGAAAAATTACAAGTATGTCTCCGTGGTAACGGACCCCGCACAGTATGCCGGGATAATCGAGGAGATGAAACAGACCGGTGGATCCGTGAGCGAAAAGACCAACTTCGGGCTCGCCCGGGACGCGTTCTCGCTCACTGCCCGGTATGATGCGGCCATATCGAACCACCTCCAGGGCATCGGTGTGGAAGAAGGGCGTTTCCCGCTGACCTACACCGTCCAGTACCGGCGCTCCCAGATCATGCGCTACGGCGAGAACCCCCACCAGAAGGCGGCGTTCTACAGCGAATGGGCCCTTGACCAGCCCTCCATATCGAATGCGGAGCAGCTCTGGGGCAAGGAGCTCTCGTACAACAACATCATGGATGCGGACACTGCGCTGGATCTCATCATGGAGTTCACAGACCCGGCATGCGTGATCCTCAAGCACTCGAACCCCTGCGGGGCGGCGCTTTCGAAGGGCTCGCTGGCCGAGGCATACCACAAGGCGTTCGCCGTGGATACGGTTTCCGCCTTCGGCGGCATCGTGGGTCTGAACCGGATTGTGGATGCGGACACCGCCCGGGCCATAGGAGAGGTGTTCACCGAGGTGGTCATCGCCCCGGACTACTCGTTGGAAGCCCTGTCCATCCTGGAAGCGAAGAAGAACGTCCGTCTTCTGAAGGTCCCCGGCATCTCACAGGGTGCCGCAGCCAAGAAGCAGCTGATGTCTTCGAGACGGGTAACCGGCGGTATCCTCCTGCAGGAGCGCGACCTTGGAGAAGTGGACCTCGCGGACGCAAAGGTAGTAACCAGGAGACGCCCCACCCCCGAAGAGATGGAGGCGCTCAAGTTCGCCTGGAAGATCGTGAAGTACGTGAAGTCGAATGCCGTGGTCTATGCGACGAAGGGCCAGATCCTGGGCGTCGGCGCCGGCCAGATGAGCAGGGTGGACTCGTCGCGCCTGGCCGTCGAGAAGGCCCTGAACGCCGGGCTGTCCCTGAAAGGTTCCGTGGTGGCTTCGGATGCGTTCTTCCCGTTCAGGGACGGCATCGAGGAGGCAGCAGGGGCAGGCGCCACCGCAGTGGTCCAGCCGGGGGGCTCGGTCCGGGACCAGGAGGTCATCGACGCGGCAAACGAGCACGACATGGCGATGATCTTCACCGGCATGCGCCACTTCAGGCACTAGGAGCCTACGCATGAGGGTACTCGTCATCGGCTCGGGGGGAAGGGAGCACACCTTGTGCTGGAAGATCGGCCAGAGCCCTCTGGTTCAGGAGGTCTTCTGTGCACCCGGCAATGGCGGGATCGCCCAGGATGCCATCTGCATCAACCTGGCAGCAGACGATATCGCCGGTCTGGCCAGGTTTGCCAAGGACAATGTGATCGATCTCACCGTGGTGGGGCCCGAGGCACCGCTGGTCTCCGGCATCGTCGATGCCTTCCAGGCAGAAGGACTCGCCGTCTTCGGGCCTTCGGGCAGGGCAGCCCTCCTGGAAGGGTCGAAGGCCTTTGCCAAGAAGATGATGCACGCCTGCTCCATCCCCACGGCCAGGTTCGGTCTCTTCACGGATGCAGGCTCTGCTCGGTCGTACATCCAGGAGGCGGATTTTCCCGTGGTGGTCAAAGCCGACGGCCTCGCCGCAGGAAAGGGCGTCATCGTCACCTCTTCCCGGGAGGAAGCCTTTGCCGCCCTGGACGAGGTCATGGTGAAAAAGGCCTTCGGCGATGCGGGATCCACGGTCGTCATCGAGGAACGGCTCACGGGCGAAGAGGCCTCGTTCATCGCGGTCTGCGACGGCGAGCACATCGTTGCGCTGGCCTCCTCCCAGGACCACAAGCCTGCCCTTGACAACGACGAAGGCCCCAACACCGGCGGCATGGGTGCATATTCCCCTGCGCCCGTGGTGGACAGCGCCACCCACGACATGGTGATCGAGCGCATCCTCCACCCCCTGGTCAGTGGCCTGAGGGCCAAGGGCATCACCTACCGGGGGGTCATCTATGCAGGCCTCATGGTCACCGAGAGCGGCCCGAAGGTCCTCGAGTTCAACGTGCGCCTCGGCGACCCGGAGACACAGCCTCTGCTCATGCGGTGCACGAGTGATATCGTGCCCGTGCTCCTCGAGGTGGCAAAAGGGGGGAGCATCAAGGGGATGGAGTTCGAATGGGCGGCCGGCCCCGGCGTGTGCGTGGTTCTGGCTTCAGGGGGCTACCCGGGGCCCTACGACAAGGGCAGGGTGATCAGCGGGCTCGGCCAGGCGGAGCGGATCGACGGGGTCAAGGTGTTTCACGCCGGAACCAGGCTGCAAAGCGGTTCCATCGTCACGTCCGGCGGCAGGGTGCTCGGCGTCACTGCCGTGGACAACGACCTGAAGGCCGCCATCGACAAGGCATACCGGGCGGTTTCCCTGATCTCGTTCGAAGGCATGCACTATCGCAGAGATATCGGCCATAAGGCCCTGAAGAGGTTGTCATGAAGGTAGCGGTGCTCATGGGAAGCAAGTCCGACCTCTCCATCATGGAAGAGTGCGCGGCGATCTTACGGCAGTTCGGGGTCACCTACGAGATGCGGATCCTCTCCGCTCACCGGACACCCGAGGAGGTCATCCGGTTCAGCACCCAGGCGTCAGACGAGGGCTTCTCGGTTCTCATCGCCGGCGCAGGCATGTCGGCGCACCTCGCAGGGGTCATTGCAGCGCACACGCTGCTGCCCGTCATCGGGGTGCCCATCGATTCCTCGTCGCTCGGCGGTCTCGACGCCCTGCTTTCCATGGTACAGATGCCGCCGGGAGTCCCGGTGGCCACCGTGGGCATCGGCAAGGCCGGGGCGCGCAACGCCGCCCTGCTCGCCGTGGAGATGCTCGCGCTCGCGGATGAAACCCTCCTGGCGAGGCTCAGGCAGTATCGCAACGACATGAAGAAGGCCGTGCTGGAAGAAGATGACGGCATAAAGAACCTCTAACCATGATCGTTACCCGCGACCCCGCCTCCATTGCTTCGCTGCTTGCCGGGCAGCCGGGATCGCTGGTGGCGTACCCCACCGAGACCTTTTACGGGCTCGGTGCCAGGATCACCGATCATACGGCCCTGGAAAGGGTATTGCGTGTCAAGGGCAGGGATGCGGCCAAGGGCATGATCGTGCTCGTTTCCGACCTCAAGATGGCATGCACTGTCGCACGGATCAGCGACCCCTGGCAGTCGATCCTGGAAAAGTTCTGGCCCGGGCCCATAAGTGTCGTGCTTCCCGCGCAGGATGACGTGGACCCGCTCATCGTCTCCCAGGGTAAGATCGCGCTAAGGGTCTCGCCGCAGATCCTCGCCACGTCGCTCATCGATATCGCGGGCCCCATCACCTCCACCTCAGCCAACAGGGGCGGCGAGCCCCCGGCCCGCACGGCGCAGGAGGTGGCTGCCCAGGGCCTCGACATCGACGCCATCCTGGACGGCGGACAGACGCCGGGAGGAAAGCCTTCCACCCTCATCGACCTCACGGTGTGGCCGCCGGGGTATCTCAGGGAAGGGGCGATCCCCTTCGCGGACATCATGGCGCTCCTGCGCTGACCAGGGAGAGGGGAGCTTATTCCCCCCTGAACTCCGGCTTGCGGCGCTCCAGGATGGCTGCGATACCTTCGCGCGCGTCTTTTGTGCGTCCGGACTTCATGATGCCCAGGCGCTCCTGCTCGAGCTGGCTCTCCAGGAGGCCCAGCATGGCGCGGTTGAGGTTATCCTTGGCAATGGCAACGGCTGCGAGAGGTCCTTTCACGATGCGCCGCGTCCTTTCTTTTGTGACCCTCTCCAGCTCGGCATCGTCCGCCACCTCGTTGACCAGGCCCATGTCCAAGGCTTTTTTCGCGTCGAACAGGGGGTCGAGGAGTATGAGCTCGCTCGCCCGGCCGAACCCGATGAGGAGCGGCACGCACAGACTCCAGGCACCGTCCGGCGTGAGGCCGACCGAGGTGTAGGCCTGGCGGAACATGGCCGAGGCTCCGCAGATCCTCAGGTCGCAGGCGGCGGCGATGGACAGGCCAGCGCCCATGCAGACGCCGTTGATCATGGCAATGACCGGCTTGCCCATCCTCCTGATGCCGGAGATGAGGGGGTCGAAGTCCTTGGTCATCTGGCGGGTGGCATCGCCGACGTCGGAGGCGTTCCTGAACGCGGCCACGTCGCCGCCCGCACAGAAGGCCTTGCCCGAGCCCGTGATGATGATCGCCTTCGTCCCTGCATCGTCCCAGCACACCTCTAGGGCCTTGAGCAGGTCCCTGGTGAGCCCGAAGTTCAGCGTGTTCATCTCTTTTGGCCGGTTCATCCTGATCGTGGCGATGCCGTCATCGTGCTCGAGAATGACGTTTTCAAGGTCCATGGTTCCCCCTCCTCCTGCAATATGCATGGGAACGAAATAGCCACGCTCCCTGCAAAGGGCGTGTATTGACATGATCTTACGCTGTCGTTGCGAGGAGCGCAAGCCACGAAGCAACGCCGGCGGAGAACGCCCCTTTCTGCCTGTTGGCACAGGCCCTGAGCACTACTCCCCGATGATCTTCACGAGCACGCGCTTCTTCCTGCGACCGTCGAACTCGCCGTAGAAGATCTGCTCCCAGGGGCCGAAGTCGAGTTTGCCCCCGGTGACGGCAACAACGACCTCCCTGCCCATGAGCTGCCTCTTCATGTGTCCGTCCGCGTTGTCCTCGCCCACGTTGTGGTGGTACTGCGTAACGGGGGTATGCGGAGCGAGCCGCTCCAGCCACGCCTCGAAGTCGTGGTGAAGCCCGGACTCGTCGTCGTTGATGAACACGCTCGCCGTGATGTGCATGGCATTGACGAGAACCATGCCTTCCCTGACGCCGCTCTCGTTCACGCACTGCTGGACCTCGGGGGTGATGTTGATGAACTCGACGCGCTTGTCGGTATGGAACCAGAGCTCCTTACGAAAAGATTTCATCCAGACCCTCCTTCGGATCGTGATCGTGAGGGCATCATAGCACACTCATCCGGACTTTCTGAGCGTCACCGCCCAGGACGAAACCCGTTCGCCCCGAAGCAGGAGCACGCCCCGGTTCTGATACTGGTGGCTCTCTTCCTGCCGGAGGTACTCCATACCCGAGTACGCTGCGTCTTCCGACTGGAAGCAGGACAGGATGGAGTCCCCCACCACGGCAAACGACCCCATGAATCTGCCGATCGCCGGGTTCACCGATGTCCACGTGGTGGTGGATGTCCCTTCGGGGATCGGGACGATCTCGTAGCGGTTTCGAATCTCCGCAGGCCTCTCGCCGAGCACCTTTATGATGCCTTCGTTCACCCAGAGGTTCCCCTGGTGGCTGATGCTTATCTCGCCCTCGGCCGGGAGCGCCTTGCCTTTCGCGTCGAAGAACAACCCCCGGGCCAGCCAGCGTGCCTGGGTAAACAGGAACGTATGTCCCATGGATCGCACAACCCCTCGTCACCCTTTTCTGAAACCCCGGCCTTCACCCCAGGCCTTCCCCGCACACTCCCCCACTTTCCAGTACCTGTTGTCGGGCATCGTCAGCAGCAGCGGGTGCATCTTCGTGATATCCGGCCTGTTGTCGGAGAGGTATTTTTCTTCACTGTAAGAGGCGACGATCTCTCCTATGAACAGGGTGTTGGCAGGGAATTCCATGGTCTTGGCTAGCCTGCACTCCATGCACAGGGAACACTCTTCGATCATGGGCGCTGTCTTCAGCCTGCCGTAGAATATCTCGAAGATGCCGGACTTGTCCTCTTTCTCACCCGACACCATCCCGCAGTAGTCCGTGACCTCCATCATCTCTTCGCCGGGCACGTTGATGCTGAAGGTTCCGGTCTCGGCTATGCCGGCACAGGTGAGATGGTGCCGCCCCACAGCCACGCCTATCATCGGCGGGTTGGCGTTCACCCTGGACAGCCATCCCAGGGCCATGAAGTTTGCCTTCCCGCTCACCAGAGTTCCCAGGAGGGTGACGGGCATGGGGTACACGAAAGTGTTCGCACCGATGTCTCTCTTCTTCATGGGGTCCTCCTCCGAGTTCGACATTCTTCCCCTCTCGGGGTTCAGGTGATGAATATCGCCCTGTTTTGCCTCTCGGGTAATAGAATACACAGCTCAAGGCCAACTGCAAGCAGACCCGTACCATGCGCCGCGGATGCAGCAGCACTCCCCTGTGCCGGAGATACAATGTAAATCAATTGCAAATTGATTGTAATTCAATTGTTAATTCAATTATTTAAATTGTTATCCCGTCCCGAACCGCGCCATACTCTCAAAAACCTTAACCCCAGGGAGTACCAGAATGGAAGCAACGTGCCCGAAACACCCGCTTGGATCCGATGCGAAAATTTTGTTGACGAGCGTGTTTGGCCCTTATGCCAGAGACGATGAATTTGGAAGCCGCAAGCTCAACCCCATGGAGCTGTACCACAACCAGGTCACCCGGGAGCAGGGCCCTTTCTCACTGCGCATGTTTCACCGCTCGTTCGGCCTCATGCTCCTCAAGGAAAATATCGATGCGCCGTGCACGCTCCTGGACTTTCCGAGCCAGGACCGCTTCATCGAGGAACTCGAGCAAAATTCTTATGACATTGTCGGCATCAGCGCCATCATCCCCAACATCGGCAAGGTAAAGAAGATGTGCGAACTGATCCGCACTTATCAGCCGAATGCATCGATCGTCGTGGGCGGGCACATTGCAAACATGCCCGACCTTCATCGCAGCATCGATGCAGACCATATCTGCAAAGGAGAGGGGGTACGCTGGTTTCGAAGATTCCTGGGATCGGACGAAAACCTCCCGATAAAGCATCCAGCTGTCTCTTCGGGGTTCGGCACGCGCATTCTCGGAATAAACACCGTCGAAAAGCCCGGAAACACTGCAGCACTCCTGATTCCCTCGGTGGGTTGCCCCATGGGGTGCAACTTCTGTTCCACGTCTGCCCTCTTCGGGGGGAAAGGCAGGTTCATCAATTTCTATGAAACAGGAGACGAGCTGTTCACGGTCATGTGCGACATGGAAGCGAAACTGGGGGTGCGTTCTTTCTTCGTGATGGACGAAAATTTCCTCCTGCACCGCGACAGGGCCATCAGGCTTCTGGAACTGATGAAGGAAAACGGCAAGGCCTGGGCACTGTTCGTCTTTTCCTCGGCTAAAGTGCTGAAATCCTATACCATGGAACAGTTGATCCGCCTGGGGATATCGTGGGTATGGATGGGCCTGGAAGGGGAGAACAGCTCCTATGCAAAGCTCAAGGGGGTTGAAACGGGCGCCTTGGTTCAGGAACTGCAGTCCCACGGCATTCGCGTCCTGGGGTCGACCATTATCGGCCTGGAGAATCACACCCCGGAAAACATCGATCGGATCATCGATCATGCCGTCAGCCACAACACGGTTTTTCACCAGATCATGCTGTACACGCCCATACCGGGAACCCCCCTGTATGAGCAGCACCAGAGAGCCGGTTCTCTCCTGAGCGAGGAGCAGTGTCCGGCCGCCGATACCCATGGCCAGTACCGTTTCAACTTTGCGCACGAACACATCCGCGAGGGCCAAGAAAAGGATTATCTGCGCAACGCATTCCGACGGGACTTCGAGGTGAATGGCCCGAGCCTGGCCAGGATGATGCGCACCATGCTT
>JAJFUP010000091.1 GCA_021372395.1 Deltaproteobacteria bacterium | reverse complement strand
GACGGGCCAATGCCGAGCTGGCTGAGGAGTTCGTCGTACACCCGCCGGGCGGCCTGCTCGACGTTGTACCCGGTGAAGTTCACCCGTGTGCCCATGACCCGGCCATCCTCAAGGAGAGCGGCTTTCGTGGTGATGGAGCCGATGTCTATTCCTGCGGTTCTCATGGTTGAAACGCTCCTTTTTCAGATGGCAGTTGCCCCCCCGTCCACGACGATGGTCTGACCGGTGATGAAATCGGATGCATCGGATGCGAGGAAGAGCACCGGGTGCACCACGTCCTTGGCCTCTGCAATGCGTCCCGCCGGGATCGTCCTGACCACCTGCTCGTAAATGACGCTGTTCGACCAGAAGGGCCGGCTGAATTCCGTCCTCACCATGCACGGTGCCACCGCGTTCACCTGGATATTGCACGACGCGAGCTCGCTTGCCATGACCCGGGTGAGCATCTCGATGGCGGCCTTGGCGATACCGTATATGCCCATGCCGGGCGATGCCTTCCTTCCCGCGATGGAGGAGACGCTCACGATCTTGCCCCTCTTCTTCTCGCGCATGATCCTGGCTGCACACCTGGAGCAGAGAAACGTCCCGCTCAGGTTCGTGTCCATGATCTTCTGCCACAGGGCTATGTCGGTATCCGCGACCGACGGAGTGATGAGGTTCATGCCCACGTTGTTGATGAGGCCGTCCAGCCGGGAGAATTTTGCCATGACCTCCTTGAAGAGGTTCTCGACCTCTTCCTCCCGGGCGATGTGGGCAGCAACCGCGATCAGATCGTCGCCACTGCCGAGCGATGCCACGGCGGCATCGAGCGTTTCCTGCTTCCTCCCGCATATGGCCACCCGTGCGCCCTGACTCAGGAGCTCTCCAGCGATCTCGAGCCCGATGCCCCGGCTCCCGCCGGTGACCACGAAGACCTTTCCGTCCATATTATATTTGATAGCCGTCATATGAAATCCCCTCTACCCTTTCTGCTGCCTGATCATCTCCATAAAGGCATCGATCCTGGTCTGGGCCTGGCTCTGTGAAAAGCTCCGCTCGTCGGTCATGTGCGACTCGAGCATCATGCACGGGATGCCCTTGCGCTCCTGGATCGCTCTCTGGATGTCGTACTGTCCGAAGGAGTACGGCTTGCAGCTTCGGTTGGAGTGCATCACCACGCCGTCCACCTCGTACTTGTCTATCATGGAGAGGATGGACTTTTCCATCTCGTCGATGCCGATGTTGAGGTAGATCCTCGTATAGGCCTCGGCCATGGAATCGAAGAAGTTGTTCTCGTCGATGTACTTCATGGAGCCGCACCAGGCAGTGGTGTAGGTGTCCGCCACCAGGGAAGCGCCATGGGATGCAAAGGTGTCGGAAAGCCACTTCAGCCGGTACCAGATGGGCAGATTGTCCCACAGGATCCGGTAGCGCTCGTTCTCGATCGCGCCGATGCCCTGCTCGATGCGTTCTTTCATCTCGGAGAGGAGCTCCTGGTAGAAGTCCACCACGGTCTGCGTCCCCCGAAGCGTCACGATGAGGGCAAGGAAGAAGAAGGCGTCGAAGGCCGTCATGGGGGCGGGTCTGCGGGCGGCGGTGTCGAGCACCGCCTGCCAGAGCCGCTGCCCTTCCAGGGAGAGCCGGCCGACCTCCATGCTCCTGTTCATGTCGAAATCCTTTTTGCAGGTCTGCTCGAGGAAGGAGACATACTCGTCGAGCTGGCTCCGCACGTATTTTCTCGCCACATCCGGGAACTCCGTGTGGCAGAACGGGGTGTCGAAGATGAAGAGCGGCACGCCGAAATAGCGGGCCTGCACCTCGTACCACTTGAGCACGGTGCCGCAGATGTTGTTGCAGCAGATGAGCATGTCGGGCCTGGGCAGGCCTCCGATGGGGCCGCCGTCCTCCCTGGCGCAGGCGATGTCCGCCCTGGCGTACGAGCACAGGTCGGTGCTGTACCCAAGAGCCTCGGCCTTCTCGCAGAGGTCGCCGCCCATGTGGGAGGCACCTATCATGGCCCCGTAGTTCTCAGGGTACACCGGAATGGCGTCCATCACGATGAGGGGCTCGACAGGACCGCCGCTCGTGATCCAGGCAACCTTCTTCCCGGTCTGACCCGCGGACTTGGCATCGATATAGTACTCGGTCATGATCTCCCGCATCCGTTTGGCCGACCGGAACTTTCTCTTGTTCTTCTCTTGCGCTGCTTCGCTCATGGCATCCCCTCTCCTATCCTTTCCGCAACTTGAAAAACCGCTCCTGCACCTATTCCATCATCTGCACAAAGGTCTCGAAACGCGTGAGGAGCTGGCCCTCTGCCGGCAGGCTTTCTTCGATCTCGAGCAGCATGCTCGGGATACCCCCCTCATCGAGGAACTCTTTCAGATAGGGGTAGTCGAAACCGTGAGGGTCGCAGAACTTGAGCAGCAGGAAGACCACCCCCTGTACGCCATGCTCTCTTGCCTGCTTCACGAGGTTCTCCCCGCGGGCAGTGATGGAGGTGTGCTTGGCAGGGCAGATGATCCGCTCGAAGTATCTTTTTGCAATGGCTGCTATGGGATCCCCTTCTTCGCTGATCGTCCCCTCGAAGTACCTCGCCCCCGTGCACAGGTCTTCCCACACCACCTCCGCCCCGGAGCGCTCGAGCATCGGGTAGATATCCGGGTGGTCGCAGACGCTGCCCGCGAGCATGACCCTCTTCCTTGTGTTCGATTCGTTGGAGCGCTTTGCCTCGAGCACCCCGGCGAGGCGTGCGAGCTTGGGCCCGAGTTCGTTCCTGTCGAGGACCATGGAGCCCTTCACGACGGAATGGAGGTCCCGGGCGGAAAGGACGCCTGGATGCGCGGCGTGCGTCTCGGAGAGACCCTTGAGGAGCGTGCGGACCTCGTTGTAGGTGTGGATGGAGCGGGCAAGACCTTCATCGGTTATCTTCACCCGGAACCCTTCCTCGAGGTCTTTCCTGAACTTCCTGAGCACGTCTTCCAGGTAGCGAAGCGCGCTCGGAGAGTTCAGCTTCACGGGGAGCACCACATCGGCAAAGAACCTGAACCGCGTGTTCAGCCTCCAGATGTCGGAGAGCCGCTGGATCGTGTCGCAGGTGTGCGGGAATACCGCACCGTCGAGATAATCGAGGTTTCCCTTGAGCGCGTCTGCCAGCGCCCCCCTCACCAGCGAGCAGCAGTAGGACTGGAGGTGCCTGTCCGCAAGGCCTGTGTCACCTTTTTTCCCGAACAGCCTCAAGGGGTGGATGCCGGCGGCATGGATGATCTCTTCGGGCGTATAGGAGCACAGATATCCGAGTATGCTCCTGCCCTGTTCCTTCAGGGCTCCTGCGTACTGGTGGGGGTTATCCGAGGCAAAGGTGAAATCGTTCAATTCTTCCATGACGGCTCCTTCCACGTGAGAGAACGGGTCAATCCACAACAGCCATGCACCATTCTTCGAGGCGTCATGGCAAAAAGCCCGCAGGTCAACAGGCTCTGCATCCGGACAACGCATTCCAGAGCCCCTGACCGACACCTGGGGGAAGAGTATATCAGGTATACGGTGATGCTTTCAATCGCAAACAGCCAGTAATATCATAATACAATAAATAATTTCCCTTCCCGGACGGCAAGGTGTCCCCGGCATCGGGATCTGCGGTTGAAATCCGCTGCAATTCTATGAGACAATAGGATTTCCGGTCCATCATTGCGTGGGGTTACTCGCCGGCATTCGACAAGAGGAGGCTCTGCCATGAAAACGGTCCTGGTCCCGTCACGGCTCTGGCATGAGAACACGGAGAGAGAGCTCACCTTCCCCGACAGGTGGGACGTGACCGACCTGTCGTCCCCCGGGTTCGACAAACCCGGTCTGAGCCCTGAACAGATCAGGGACAAGGTCGACCACCCCATCGCCGGGCCCACCCTCGAGGAGCTTGCAAAGGGAAAGAAGCAGGCGGTCATCGTCTTCGACGACATGACCAGGCCCACGCCGGTGAAGGACGTGGCCCCCTTTGTTCTGGAGGCCCTCCACCGCGCCGGCATGAAGCGCGAGCAGATCCGTTTCCTCTGGGCGCTCGGCTCTCACGGCGCCTACGACATGATCAACGCACGCAAGAAGCTGGGCGATACCATCGTGGAGAACTACGCGGTCTTCAACCACGACCCGTTCCAGAACACCGTGCGCGTGGGGAGGACACCCACGGGGGTGGAGGTCTGGCTCAACAGGGAATTCATGGACTGCGACCTGAAGATCGGCATCGGCTGCATCACGGCCCACGTCCACGTGGGCTTCGGCGGAGGCGCCAAGCTCATCATGCCCGGGGTGGCCGGGATCGAGACCATCAACCAGTTTCACAACCAGCTCTACCGCGACCAGGCCCGAACCGGACTCGGCAACTTCGACAACAACATCATGCGCGCAGAGTGCGATGCTGCGGGCGACCTGGCCGGGCTGAACTTCAAGATCGACTGCCTCATGAACCGCCGGGGGGAGATCACCAATCTCCATGCCGGGCCTTTCAGGGCCACCCATGACGCAGGTGCCGAAGAAGGGAAGATCCACTACGGCATCCCCTTTTCCACAGGGTACGACATCGTGGTTTCCAATGCCTACGGCAAGGCCAGCGAATCCGCCATCGCCCTGCTGCTGACCCTCATGACCCTGAAGCCGGGGGCACAGGGAACGGGCGTGCTCATTTCGGACGCCCCCGAAGGGCAGGTGCCGCACTACGTGATGCGTTCCTGGGGAACCGGCTACGGCGGACGCCATTACAACCCCAGACCGCCCGGGTTTGTCCAACTCCTCATGAAAAAGCTCCTCGTCATGTCTCCCCAGCCCGATCGGACGAGCCTCGACCTCGTCTGCCACGCGGATGACGCCGTCACGGTCAAGACATGGCCCGAGGTGCTCGCCCTTCTGGAACAAGATTACCCGGGCGAGGCAAAGGTAGCTGTCATCCAGGACGGGACCATGCAGTACATGAGGTTCCCGACTTAAGGGCCCGGCACCGACGGAATATCGGCCGGGCTGAGACCTGAGTCGGGGAGTGACGCGCCCTCCCGTCTTGGACAGGATGTTGTCCTGCCCGTCCTGAGCTTTCTTCAGGGTACGCTCCCGGCACTTTTCCCATTCCCCTGACAATTCCGCTATCTGGTCAAGATTGCGAACGATCCTTTGGAATAATGAAGAGAAAATTTCTTGACAGGGGTATGCCTCTATTGTATGGTTTTCTAGGCTGAATGATGATTCACTCATGATTGAAGAGACAGATGATGTTCATGAAATAGCAGGTGAAATGGGTGCATTTGAACGTGAGACAGAATCAGTCATCCCACAAGCCGGTTCCGAGGCGAAACACATGAGGAAGGTTTTGGTGTGTGATTCATTGCTTGTATCAGACCGTGGTCTGATGTAAAGCAAGCGAAAATTTGTCCAGCGACCAATAAACAAGGAGATTGAAATGATGGGTAAAGCGAAATTGAGTTTATGGTCTACTTTGTTGACCATCGGTGCCATGTTCTTTTCCATGACGCCCATGGCCTTTGCAGGAGAAGCGGATATCAAACTGCCGGACCTGTCCACGGTATTTTTTACCATCATGGGCAACACCGTCGGTGGGGTAACGATTCTCAATTGGGGTTTGGTGGTATCCGTGATTGGTTTGCTTTTTGGTCTCATGCAGTACAACCAGACCAAGAATCTGCCGGCTCACAGCGCCATGCTTTCCGTATCCAATACCATCTGGGAAACATGTAAGACCTACCTGGCCCAGCAGGGCAAGTTCCTGTTAGCTCTCTGGATACTCATTGCAGTGTGTATCGTTTATTATTTCGCCGGTCTCCAGGGCAACCCCATGTCCAGTATCCTCGTCATCCTCTTCTGTTCCATCATGGGAATCCTGGGATCCTACGGAGTGGCCTGGTTCGGCATCAGGATCAACACCGTTGCCAACTCCAGGGCGGCTTTCGCATCGCTGAAAGCCAGTCCTCTGGACATAGTCAACATCTGTCTTCGTTCCGGTATGAGCGTAGGCCTCCTCCTGGTGAGCGTCGAACTCTTCTTCATGATCCTGATCCTTGTGTACATCCCGAAAGAACTGGCCGGCCCCTGCTTCATCGGTTTCGCCATCGGTGAGTCGCTGGGCGCCAGCGCACTGCGTATCTGCGGCGGCATCTTCACCAAGATCGCAGACATCGGGTCCGACCTCATGAAGATCGTGTTCCAGCTTCCCGAAGACGATCCCAAGAACCCCGGCGTCATCGCCGACTGCACCGGCGACAATGCCGGCGACAGTGTCGGCCCCACGGCCGATGGTTTCGAAACCTACGGCGTGACCGGTGTCGCCCTCATCTCCTTCCTGGCCCTGGCTCTCTTCGACAACCAGGAAATGGGCGGCAGACTGATCGTCTGGATCTTTGCAATGCGTATCCTGATGATCCTCACCGCACTCGCCTCCTACTTTATCAATACGTCTCTGAGCACGGCCCTCTTCAAAGGCAAAATTGAGTTCGACTTCGAGCACCCCCTGACAAACCTGGTCTGGATCACCTCGATCATCTCCATCCTCGTGACCTTCTGGGCAAGCTATGTCCTGCTGGGCGACCTCGATCCCCTGAAGTACGGCGACCTGTGGTGGGCACTTGCGGTGATCATCAGCTGCGGCACCATCGCCGGCGCTCTGATCCCCGAGTTCACCAAGGTGTTCACCAGCACGAAATCCCGCCATGTTGAAGAGGTCGTGAACTGTTCCCGCCAGGGCGGCGCTTCGCTGAACATCCTCTCGGGTCTCGTTGCAGGCAACTTCTCCGCCTTCTGGGAGGGGTTGACCATCCTCGCGCTCATGCTGGTGGCTTACCTGGTATCCAAGAACCCCTCCATCATCGCCATCATGCCGACCGAGTTCGTTTTCGCAACCCCGGTTTTCGCCTTTGGTCTGGTGGCCTTCGGTTTCCTCGGCATGGGACCCGTCACCATCGCGGTGGACAGCTTCGGACCGGTATCGGACAATGCCCAGTCCATCTATGAACTTTCCATGATCGAGCAGATCCCGAACGTCAAAGCAGAGATCAAGAAGGACTTCGGCTTCGATCCTGACTTCGAGCATTCCAAGCACTATCTCGAATCCTGCGACGGTGCGGGCAACACCTTCAAGGCAACGGCCAAGCCGGTGCTCATCGGAACGGCAGTCGTCGGCGCCACGACCATGGTGTTCGGCATCATCATCCTGCTGGAGCGCCTCTACGGCAATGTCGCCGCCAAGTTGAGCCTGGTGCAGCCCGAGATCATCATCGGCCTGCTCATGGGCGGCTGTGTGGTGTACTGGTTCACCGGCGCATCCATCCAGGCAGTTGTGACCGGCTCCTATCGGGCGGTCGTGTACATCAAGGAAAAGATCGACCTCAGCAAAAAGTCTGCCTCCCTCGAGGACAGCAAGGAAGTCGTAAGGATCTGCACGGTCTATGCGCAGAAGGTCATGATCAACATCTTCATCGTGATCTTCTTCTTTGCGCTGGGTCTGTCCTTCTTCAACCCCTACTTCTTCGTTGGTTACCTCATCGCCATTGCCTTCTTCGGCCTGTTCCAGGCAATATTCATGGCCAATGCCGGCGGCGCCTGGGATAACGCCAAGAAGATCGTCGAGGTAGACCTGAAAGAGAAGAACACACCGCTGCACGAAGCCTCTGTTGTGGGCGACACGGTGGGCGACCCGTTCAAGGATACCTCTTCGGTGTCCCTGAACCCGGTCATCAAGTTCACCACGCTGTTCGGCCTGCTTGCCACGGAAATCGCCGTTACCATGACGAATTCCGGCCTCAGGACCGGTCTGGCAGTGGTGTTCACCGGCATCGCACTGATCTTCGTGTACCGTTCCTTCTACGGCATGAGGATTACCGGCCTCAAGTAATCACACTGTATCCTGATTGATCCAGGCCGCTGCCTCATCTTCTTTGATGAGGCAGCGGCCTTTCTTCTTGCACCGGGACATTTCCCCCTTTCCAAACATCTCTGTTGCCGTTATAGGTGAGGAGAAGTGAACTTCCCTACCAAAGGATCCGATACGATGCATTGGCGAGAGAAGATTGTATCACCTGAAGAGGTCCTCAGGCAGATCGAGCCGGGCATGAAGATCTTCCTGGGAACCGGGGCCGCGGAGCCCCGGACCCTCATCCGGAACCTCGTAAACACCGAGTTGCCCAACATCCAGGACCTGGAGCTCATTCAGCTCATCAGCATCGGCGACCTCATGGCCTTCAAGGATCTCCAGGCCCAGAAATTCAGGCTCAAGACCTTCTTCTCCGGCTGGGTGGCAAGCGAGGCCATCACCGTGGGGCTCGTCGATCTCATCCCGAGCCGGTTCGCCAGGATCCCGGGACTCATCGAATCGGGACAGCTCCCCATCGATGCTGCCTTCATCCAGGTGACCCCTCCCGACGAAGCCGGCTACTGCAGCCTCGGGGTATCGGTGGATGTGGCCCGCCAGGCCATCGAGCGAGCAAAGCTCGTGGTGGGGGAGATCAACCCGAAAGTACCGCACACCTTCGGCGACACGTTCATCCCGGTGAACGATTTCCACTGGCTCGTCGAAACCGACGAAGACACCCTCTACTTCCCCCGCTGGCCCGTGGATGAAACCTTCGACCAGGTGGCTTGCAACGTGGCCTCCGTGATCGAGGACGGGAGCTGCATCTCGTTTTCCATCGGCCCGATCTACGAGGCGCTCGGCAGACACCTCGTCTCCAAGCACAACCTGGGCATCCACACGCCCTTCTTCACGGATGCCCTCATGGATATCGTAAAGAGCGGGGCAGTGACCAACCGCAACAAGGGGACCTACCGCGGCAAGTCACTCGCCTCCTATGCCTTCGGCACAAATGAGCTCATGGCCTGGCTCGACAAGAATCCCCTGGTGGAATTCCAGGGCATCGACCTCGTGTTCAGCCCGGTGGAGATCGGCCGCAACCCGCGCTTCATGGCCGTCATCCCTGCGCGCAAGGTCGATATCTCGGGCAGTATCGCGCTTCATATCGGAAAGGGTGCCGTGGCCACCACACCCGGCGAGGCAGCGGATTTCATCAACGGCGCCGAGCTGTCGCGCGGCGGCTGCACCATCTTTGCCCTTCCGAGCAGGAACCTCAAGGGCGAACCCAATATCCTGGTCTCGCTGGAGGGGTTCCCCAACCTGCTGGGGCTGCGCGAGTCCGTTGACATGGTGGCCACCGAGTACGGCGTGGCAAACCTCAAGGGTCGAACGGTCCGCGAGAGAGCCCAGGCGCTCATCGACGTGGCGCACCCCGACGACAGGCAAAAGCTCGTGGACGAGGCCAAGGAAAAGAACATCCTCTACCACGACCAGATATACCTGCCCCAGTGCGCAACCCTGTACCCCTTCGACATCACTGCCAGGCAAACCTTCAAGGGCGGCATCGAGGTCAGGTTCCGGCACATCAAGCCGTCCGATGAAGAAGAGATGCGGCGCCTCTTCTATCGGTTCTCGGACAGGTCCGTCTACTACCGCTACTTCAGCCCCATCAAGACCATGCGCCATGCCAAGATGCAGCAGTACGTGAATGTCGACTGCAACCACGTCATCTCCGTGGTTGCCCTGGTGGGGCCTCCAGAAGAGGAACACATCATCTCGGAGGCGCGGTTCGTCAAGGACAGGAACCGTCCCTACGGCGATATCGCATTCATCGTGGACGACAATTACCAGGGCCTCGGCATCGCCACCTTCCTCTACCGGATGCTCATCAGGATCGCCAAGGAGCGGGGGCTCAAGGGCTTCACGGCGGACGTGCTCGCATCGAACAAATCCATGATGAAGGTCTTCGAGAAAGGCGGCGTTCCGTTCAAGGCGACCATATCCGAGGGTGTCTACGAACTGGTGATCCCGTTCGAGGAGTAGGCAGCCGGATAAGCCGGGGTGATTTTTCGGGCCGGCGATCTCATCGCTGGCCTGAATATACTGAAGTTTTTCAACCTGGCCTCGTCATTTTTGTCTTCTCGCCGTTTCTTCCGGCGAGAAGTCAAAAATGACGGGGTTCGGTTTCCCCTGCCGTGCCAGGAGACTGTAAACAAGAATTCAAGGTTTCTCTTTCGCAAAAACCCCGGCGTGCGTCAGATAGCAAGGCAAGCCGTAAGGACCGCAATCATCTTCAACTTCCACGACTCGTCACCCCTCGCCCATGCCTTCTACCCGTCGATCTCGGCAAGCCTCGCATCGAAGTCGGCCCGGTGCTTTTCCAGGGTTCCATGCAGGTCCTCGAGCTCGGAGAAGAGGGTCTCGATGGCCTGCTCGCTTTTCTGGATCGACTTCGAGACCTCCACGATCTTCCTGCCGTCCTTGGCGAGCGAGACCTCCTGGATCTTCTGCTGCAGTTCCTTGAGGATCTTTTCGTGACGCTCGATCTCTGATTCCGTCTTTTCGATGCGCCTCTCGAGGGGGTTCAGGGTCTTCGATCGTTCGAAGACGATCTCGGAGCGCTTCTTGCGCTGCTCCTTCTTGTTGATCTTTCCCTCTTCCCCGTTCTCCCGGGGCTCTTTCCTCGTGGTCGAAAGCGAGATGTCTTCGTCTCCCCACCCGCCCCTGTCAAGGAAACGCTGGTAGCCACCCTCATAGATCTCGATGGTGTCGTTGTTGAAGATGATGAGCCTTTCTGCCAGGGCATGCAGGAACATCTCGTTGTGGGTGACCATGACAAGGGCGCCGTCGAAGCAGTCGAGTGCCGCGAGCAGCGCGTCGCTCGACTCCATGTCAAGGTGGTTGGTCGGCTCGTCCATGAGCAGGAGGTTCACCGGCGTCACCAGCAGCTTGCCCAGCATCACCCTGCTCTTTTCTCCGCCGGAGAGCACCTGGATCTTCTTGAGCGCGGAATCGCCCTCGAACATCATGCCCCCGCACACATTCCTGGCGGCCTGCCTGTCGATGTCGCCCGCTGCGAACATGATCTCCTCTTCCACGGTCCGTGAATCCACGAGCGAACGCATGTTGGTCTGCTCGAACACCCCCTTGACGGTCTTGGGGTTGTAGACGATCTCGCCCGACTCCGGCCTCAGCTGGTCTGCGAGAAGCTTGAGCAGGGTCGTCTTTCCCCTGCCGTTGGGTCCGATGATGCACACCTTCTCGCCGGGCCGGATGGTGATGTTGAAGTCCCTGATGAGCTCTGTTTCCGGGTCGTATGAAAAGGAGAGTCCCTTTGCCTGGAGTACGTACTTTGCCTGGAGCGGAGTGCTCCTGAAGGAAAACTCGAGGGTCTTGATCTTCTCGAGCTTGTCTTTCCTCTCCATCTTGTCGAGCAGCTTGATGCGGGACTGCACCAGGCCTACGAGACGCGCCTTGGCCCTGAACTGCGTGATGAAAGCCTCGACCTCTTTGCGCTTGCGCTCGTCGTTGACGCGCGTCTTCTCGTAGACCTCTTCCTGCTGGGCTATCAGGTTGTAGAGCTTCTCGGTGTCTCCCTCGATCTTGCGGACCCTCTTCCGGTGGATGCCCATGGTGTGGGTGACGATCCTGTCCATGAATGTCCTGTCGTGGGTGATGAGCATGAGCTCCCGGGGCCATGCAATGAGGAACCGCTCTATCCACCTGATGGAGGTGATGTCGAGGTAGTTGGTGGGTTCGTCCAGGAGCAAAAGATCCGGGTCGGACACGAGGACCTTGGCAAGGTTGAGCCTCACCTGGAAACCGCCGGAGAACTCGAAGGGGCTGCGTCCCATGTCCTGCTCGGAAAATCCGAGCCCTGCAAGGACCTTCTCCACCTTCCAGTGCTGATCCTTCTGGGCCTCGGGAAGGCCCTTCATGCCTTCGCCCAGCACCGTGTCCTCGGTAAAGCCCAAGTGCTGGGTGACATGGCCGATACGGTAGTTTTTCGGGATGACGATGGTGCCCTCGTCGGGCTCCTCCTCACCGAGAATGAGGCGGAACAGCGTTGTCTTGCCGTGCCCGTTTCGACCCACGAACCCGACCCGCTCCCGCGGGTTTATCTTGAAGCTGACCCCTTCGAAGAGCTCCTGGGGCCCGTAGCTCTTCCAGAGGTTTTCCACGCTGATCATGCGCTTACATTATATAATCACGGGCGTGCGTCAAGGTTGAAGTTCCGGTGTTCATGAAACTGAATCCCGATGGATGCGGCTTCACGATCGGGCAGTGCAGCGGACCCCCGTACGGAAGTGCCCCACCGGGGTGTATCCCTGGTTTTCTAGTTACTGGAGAACACATGCAGAACAGATAAAAATCAGATGGGGCACTTGAAAAACCGCTTCTCCGACCTCACATAAGAGACATACCGAACAAGCACTCTAAATCTCCTCATCGGGAGGCTGCAAGGGCCTCCCATTTTTTTGCGCACCAAGGCATGCGCCCGTATGATGGATCACCACGGCCCGACACCACGGGTCGGCACACCCGCTTGACTCGTCAAGACATTCACCTCCCCTGATCTCATTCGTTTCCAGAGGCCTTGTGCCTCATGCGTTCCCGGCGTCACCTCAGCGCCACCTTCAGCAATGGCCATAGCCGGTCCATCTTTTCTGGTGTCCGTACAGCGGCGAACATGCGTGATCGCAGGTTCGTGAAGATACGGTTGTGCCACCTGAGCGACCTGACATGAGGATGATTCTGCATGGCCTTTTCGAACCTCATCGTGTTCTCCCGCGTCCAGCCGCCGGAGTGCAGGACCTCTGCAGCAAGGGTACCGGCGGCATACCCGATGAGGAAGGAGGTCCTGATGCCGCTTCCACCCCGGCCCTGCACGTGGCCCAGCGCATCGCCTGCCATGACCAGGCCCTGCCTGGGCGCAAAGGGGTAGATCATGCCGCCCATGGGGATCTTGGTCTCCAGCATGTAGAAGGCCTCTGCATCACCCATGCGTTCCCCGAAGAGGGGATGAACGCGGGAGAACTCCTCGAACGAGAGCGTCTCGCAGCTCCCCGGGGTGTTGAGCAGGATGAATTCAGCCTCGCCGTTGCCGCGCGGGAATACGGCACCCACGACAAGCCCCCCGTGACCGTTGTGGAAGTGATACTCGAGCCGGCCCTCAGGGCCGGCGTACCCGCGCACGAGCATCTTGGCCACAGGCATGTCGATGTGCGAACGGTCGATGCCGATGTGCATCGACGCCGGGTCGTCGCAGCCTCCACAGGAGATGACGGTCAGAGCATCGAGTTCCTCCACGGAGGCTCCCTGCCGAGCCGCCACACCTTTCACCCTGCCCTCGCTCTCCAGAAGCCTCAACACGTGCGTGCCGGTCCGCATGCGCACACCGGAAAATTCTGCGGCCTCGGCCATGACCTCGATGAGGTCAGGCCAGTCGAAGATGATGTTCGGATTGCTGATGGACCTGTCGACGAAACGTCT
>JAJFUP010000064.1 GCA_021372395.1 Deltaproteobacteria bacterium | reverse complement strand
TGTTGTAGTGAGAAAGGGGTAGGGCAATGAAATCGATCACCAACTGGAAAACGGCAGTGCTCGTCTTGAGTGTGTTTGCTTTCACCATGGCGCTTCTGCCTGCGTTCACCGCACAGGGCTTTGCAGCGGACGCAGCAACGCCCGCGGCCCAGGCGGGTGCTGCAGGCGGGTCGGCCACCACGGCCGGGATCTCTGCCGGGACCATCGCAATCATCGTCATCTACGCATCCGCGGCACTGGCAGTCGCCATCTCTGCAGTGAGCGGCGACAGCACGACAACCTCTCATCACTCCGCGCCGGAATGAGAGATTCGAAGGTGGCTTGAAGAGATGCTGAAAACAGGGCCTTCATTTTCAGCATCTCTTTTGTCAAAGGGATGATCCTGCGATTCCACTCCGAGTTTTCCCAGTGTTCCCGGACGAATCTCCAGCAGCTTATAGGGACTGTCTGCGCGGTGGCCTTCCGGGCATGTTCGGTCCATGATACGAGGACATCCCCGACAATGAAAAAGAACCTGTCTCTTCTCCTGTGTTTTTTCCTGGCGTTGCACCTCCCCTTAAGCGTACACGCAGCGGACAACGATGCGGATGCCGTCCTCACCTCGGCCGAAGGCCTGTTCAAGTCGATGCGGCAAGGGGATTACCCCAGGATCTGGGCTTGTCTTTCCCTGAAATCTCAGGATACGATCGTGCACGATATCTGTAAGGCCATGAGCTCCGGCAGCTGTTCGGAGAAGGCGATTGCAGATGATTTTGCCAAAGGCGAGGCGCTGTCCAGGGCCTACTGGGATGCCTATCTGAAGAACTTCGACCCGGCCATGGTCCTGGAGGAGAGCAGGTGGGAGATGGGATCACTCACGGGTGACAGGGCCAGCATCACCCTCACCTTCAAGAAGGCACAGAAGCCCGCGACCCTGCGCCTGTTCAGGGAAGGCGGTCTGTGGAAGGTGGGGCTCACCGAGTCCTTCTGGTCGCGGAAGTAGCAGCACAGTAAAAAACCAAGGAGCACCACGTGCAAGAGCAAGACTCGCACCAGTGGGAAGACGAGGATCAGTTCGATCTTCTCGACCTTCTCATTGTACTGGCAAAGCGGAAACGGTTCATCATTGGCATCACCTTCGGCGCAGCAGCCCTCATGGTCGTCATCAGCCTGCTGATGCCGGCCGTATACCGCGCCGAGACCAGGATACTCTCGCCGCAGACAAGCTCCAGCATGGCCACTCAGCTGCTGAACCAGATGGGGGGCGCCTCGGCCCTCCTGGGGGGGAGCCTGGGCATCAAGTCGCCCGACCTCCTCTACATCGAGATGCTCAAGAGCAGGCCCGTTCTCGACCGCATCATCGACAGGTATGGCCTGATGAAGCTCTACGATGCCGAGACCCGCGAGGACGCCCGGCTGTCCCTGAAGGAAAACCTTTTTGCCAAGAATGACATGAAGAGCGGCGTCATCACCGTCGGGGTTGAAGATAGAGACCCGGAGAGGGCAGCCGGTATGGCGAACGCCTTCATCGAAGAGCTGCGGACAGTGAACAAGGGGCTTTCCATAACCGAGGCTGCCCAGAGGAGGCTCTTTTTTGAAGAACAGATGAGGGATACGAAGGCTGCCCTCACAAAGGCTGAAGAAGCCATGAAGGGCTTCCAGGAGAGATCCGGCGCCGTCCAGATAGAGGCCCAGGCCGGTGCGGTGATCGAGGGAATTTCCCAACTGAAGGCACAGATAGCTGCTAAAGAGGTGCAGATACGGGTGATGAGGACCTACTCCACCCCGCAGAACCCCGACATCCTCAGGGCAGAGGAAGAACTGAAGGGCATGGGGGCACAGCTGGGAAAGCTCGAGTCGAAAAGCAAAGGCGGGAGCGTGATCGTGTCCACGGGGAATCTGCCCTCTGCAGGCATGGAGTATGTCCGGAGGATGAGAGACCTGAAATTCAACGAGACGTTCTATGAGCTGCTGCAGAGCCAGTATCAGGCTGCCAGACTCGATGAGGCGCGGGACGCGACCGTGATCCAGGTCATGGAGAAGGCCGTGCCGCCCGAGAAGAAGGCGAAACCAAGAAGGATACTGCTGGTGATGGTCGCGATGATTGCAGGCTTTTTCATTGCACTGTGCGGCGCATTTTTTCTGGAGTTCAGGGAACGGGCCAAGAGCGATCCCGAGAGCAGCGAAAAGCTCGAGAGACTGAAGAGGCACCTGACCATCAGGGGCAACGAAGGAGGATGATTCCATTGAATACGCGTGATGCAGGAAAGGTTGCGGTCGCCGGGGCCGGTTACTGGGGCAAGAACCTGGTGAGGAATTATGCAGACATGGGGGTGCTCGGGGCCATCTGCGACAGCAATGTGCCTGCCCTCGATTCCTTCAGGGGAAAGTACCCCCGGGTAAAGTACAGCACGGATTACCGTGAGATCCTCGATGATCCGGGGATATCGGGTATCGTCATTGCGTCACCTGCAGCCACCCACTTCTCTTTGGCCCGGGAGGCGCTCCTCTCCGGCAAGGACGTGTACGTGGAAAAGCCCCTTGCCCTGAATGTCTCCGAGGCAGAGGAGCTGCGCGACATAGCGCACGAGAGTTCCCTCATCCTCATGGTGGGCCACCTGCTTCAGTATCACCCCGCATTCATAAGACTCAAAGAGCTCATCCGGGACGGGGAGCTCGGGCGGATCCACTACATCTACTCCAACAGGCTCAGCTTCGGGAAGATCAGAAGGGAAGAGGACATCCTCTGGAGTTTTGCACCCCACGACATCTCCATGATCCTCACGCTTGCGCAGGAGGAACCGGAGTACGTGATGGCAACAGGGGGCAATTATCTCCACAAGAAGATCGCCGACGTCACCACGACCCACCTGGAGTTTCCGAGCGGTCTCAAGGCGCATGTCTTCGTGTCGTGGCTCCACCCCTTCAAGGAGCAGATGCTTGTGGTCGTGGGCAGCAAGAACATGGCCGTGTTCAACGACACCTTGCCGTGGACGGAGAAGCTTCAGCTCTATCCCCATGACATCCGGTGGCATGACGGCATCCCCATCCCAGACAAGAAAGAGGCGAAACAGGTTTTTGTCCAGGAGGCAGAGCCGCTCCGGGCCGAGTGCGAGCACTTCATCGAGTGCATCCGTGAGAGGAAGAAGCCCGTCACCGATGCCGTAGAGGGCATCGAGGTCCTCAAGATCCTGAAGGCAAGCCAGGACTCCCTGAACAGCAACGGGAAGAAGATCGGCCTGAAGGATTCATCGAGGAAGCCCGGCGCGTATTTTGTCCACGAGTCGAGCTATGTGGATGACGATGTGGCCATCGGCGAAGGGACCAGGATCTGGCATTTCAGCCACATCATCAAGGGCTCCCGGATCGGGAGAGGGTGCAGCATCGGACAGAACGTCATCATCGGCCCCGAAGTGACCGTGGGAAACGGCTGCAAGGTCCAGAACAATGTCTCGGTCTACAAGGGGGTGAGGCTCGAAGACGATGTGTTCTGCGGGCCGTCCATGGTCTTCACCAATGTCTTCAACCCCAGGGCCCATATCCCCAGGATGGATGAGCTCAGGCCTACCCTGGTGAAGAAGGGCGCCACCATCGGCGCCAATGCCACGATCGTCTGCGGCCATACCATCGGTTCCTATGCGTTCATCGGTGCCGGCGCCACAGTCACCCGGGGGGCGCCGGACCATGCCCTCATGGTGGGCAACCCGGCCAGACAGATCGGGTGGATGTGCGAGTGCGGCAACAGGCTCGATGAAAACCTCCTGTGCTCCCACTGCGGGAAGGGATACGAGGAATCGGCCCAAGGCCTGAAACTGAAACACTGAAACAAGGGAAGGCGGGTGCTTTGATCTTGGACCGGCGAGGAAGTGGATGGAAGCGGGCAACCGCACGTGAACACCACATGTTGACGAGATCAATGTACCGGGGCTGCGGGAGGTATTTAAGAAGAGGCATGGAACGCACCTTGTTCGTGGAAAGGCATGCACATGCCCGGCATATGCAGGCTAGACGCATTGAATGAGAACGCAGCAGGGTTTGTCATGGAAAAAGGAGGTTGAGCATGGAATATTCTATCAGTCCCCAGGGTGAGCGGTTGATCCTTCAGGGGGGCTCTTGACGGAATGTTTTTTTCGACCGTCTGGATCGTTCATCTCCACGGGGAGCGCTATCGATGCGGAGCTTCGGTTGTCTGATCACCGGAACTCCGCATTTTTTGCATCATGCTGCTGAAACATAGTTTATTCTACCTTTTGGCCCGCGGTTTGCCGGGGATTATCAACCTGCTGGCCATGGCCATCTACACCCGGCTTCTCTCCCCGGATGACTACGGCAGGTATGCCCTGGTGATTGCAGGCGTCGGTCTCGCCAACGGGATCCTCTTCCAATGGCTGCGTTTCGGGGTACTGCGATTTTTTCCGGTCTATGAGGATCGACAGCAGGTTTTCCTGTCCACTATCCTGACGGGGTATATTGCCCTGGCCGTACTTACGGGTCTCGGCGGTGCCGCAGCCCTGGTTTTCATCGTGGATCCCGTAGTGCGGGGTCTGGTGGTGCTCGGTACCCTGCTCCTCTGGGCACAGGCCTTTTATGAAATGAACCTGGAGCTGCTGCGCATCCACCTCGCACCCGGGCGATACGGCATCATCTCCGTTGCCAAGACCACGGTCGCTCTTTGCATCGGCGGGCTGCTTGCCTACCAGGGGTTCGGGGCCAGTGGACTTATCCTGGGATTGATGGCAGGGATGCTCCTGGCAAGCTTTATCCAGATGAAAAGCTGGAGCAGGCTCGGTTTTCGTCTTGCCGATGCCGCGATCTGCCGCGAGATCCTTGCCTATGGTCTTCCCCTGAGTGCAACCTTTGCCCTCGCTTTTGTCGTGAGCAGCTCGGACCGGTTTCTCCTGGGATGGTTTCTGGGTGCCGGTGCAACGGGGGTGTACGCTGCCGGGTACGATATCGCGAATCAGGCATTGGTGGTGCTGATGATGATCGTCAACCTCGCAGCCTACCCGCTTGCCGTAAGGGCCCTCGAACAGGAGGGAGAGAAGGCAGCCAGACAGCAGATCTCCCAGAACGTCACGCTGCTCCTGATGGTCGCGCTCCCCTGCACCGTGGGATTTGCCCTGCTTGCACCGAATATCGCATCCGTGTTCCTGGGCAAAGCCTTCCGTGCTTCGGCCGTGATGCTGATCCCGTGGATTGCCTTCGGTTCCCTGCTTGCGGGGATCAAGTCATTCTACTTCGACCTGAGCTTTCAAATGGGGAGAAGCACCATCGGCCAGGTGTGGGTTACGCTGGCTGCCGCAATCGTCAATATCGCCCTGAACTTCTGGTGGATCCCGCAGGTCGGCATCATGGGGGCCGCCTATGCCACGGTGGTTGCGTATGCGACGGCCATGGGCCTGAGCTGGTTCCTGGGAAGGCGGTTGTTCCCGCTCCCGTTCCCGGCCAGGGGGACGTCCAGGCTCGTGCTGGCCGTGGCCGGAATGGGCGGAGTCCTCTGGCCACTGAGGAGTCTTCACGGCGCCGGTGCTCTGGGGATGCAGGTTACGGCCGCCATCGTCGTGTATGGATCTCTGGTTCTGGCCTTCAATGTCGCCGGCATGAGATCGGAGGTGCTGAGGTTGCTGAGCAGGGGATCAGACGCATGACAGGTTCCCATGAGAACGGTTGGCCCTGCTGGCTCACGACGTGGAACCATCTGGGCAGTCATTACCCTTTCCACCGGGAAGGGCAGGATCGTTTTCACATGAACATCGCAGCGGCCCTCGATGGAATGCCCGGAGACCGGCGGGAGATCGATCCGGTTGCCGTGGTGGAGATTTTGAGCAAGCACTATTGCTGGGGAGACCGTACGCTGGTTTGCGGCTTGAGGCGGTCCCCCTGGATGAGTCGCCCGGACGGGCATGGAGGCTGGAAGCACACAGACATACCCCGGCACGGGAGAGCGAAGCCGTCTTTCAATGAGGGGGCGGCAAGGCTGAAAGATGCGTTGCGCCATGAGGCGCTGGGGTATCTTGCCGGCAGAAGGTCCGCAGGGATCCTGCTCTCCGGAGGCCTGGACAGCCGGATCGTTGCAGGAACGGTGAGAGAACTGCAATTGTCGGGAGAGTATGCGGGGAAGGTTGTCGCGCTGACCTGGGGATTGGAGGAGAGCAGGGATGTCGCGTATGCCAGGGACATTGCCAGGCGATATGGCTGGGAGTGGGTGCACTTTCCCCTGGGGGCGGAGGTTCTCGCTGAAAATATCGAGGTTGCCGGAACAATGGGCGCAGAGTTTTCGCCGTTGCATCTTCATGCCCTGCCGCACATACGCAACCTCGATGGCGTGGATGTGATCCTGGCCGGAAGCTATGGCGACGGCGTCGGGCGAGCCGAATTTTCCGGGCGCAGGATAGGGCGGCTCAAGCCTTTTGTCCCGTGGACCCTGAATCGATTCGGCCTGATAAAAGACGCCATCGTGCGCACAAGCCGGGCGCAGGCCCTGCAGGATGCCTACGGGTATCGAAAACATATCCTGAGAAGCTCTGAGCATCAGTACAGGGAGCTGGAGCTCGAGATGCATTACATGCGGCGAATGCTGCAGGCATGCATGACTCATGTGGCGGAACGAATTCCTCTGTTCCAGCTTTTTACGGCACCTGAAACGTTTTCCCTGATGTGGGACCTGGATCCGGCCATCCGCGACGACGGCTTTTATAAGGCATTGTTACCAACCCTGCCCGGGGGCATCGGCAGTCTGCCGTGGGCGCGCACCGGGCAGCCTCTCGGCGCGATGACGGTGCCGGCGGATCACGGGACAAAGCTTTATCATGCCTATGGACGGTGGCTACGCCGTGACTTGTGCGCGATGATCACCCGGCTCGTGGCCAGTGACACCATAAAGGGGCTCAACCTGTTCAATGAGAGGGCACTGGATCGTTTCATCAAGCTTTGGCCGAAGGCGGATACGATAACCAGCAACTGCATCGATGAAACGGTCTCCTGGATGGCATCGCTGGCAATTTTCACCGAGCGCTATGGCATCAGATCCGTCGATCCCGCGCCAGGGAACTGGCACGACACGGTGAATGCGCTGTTCAAGGTCGGCAGGGCCTGGACGTACCGGGCGGTACGGGAGAGGTTCCGGGAATGAAACAGGGCAAGGAGGTCTTGAAATGAAAAATATGAGCAGGGGGAAAGATTGTCGCCTTGCGATTTTCCTCCCCTCCCTGCGCGGTGGAGGGGCCGAGCGGGTGATGATGAATCTCGCGAACGGCTTTACCGGAAAGGGCCTTTCGGTAGACCTGGTTCTCGTCAAGGCCGAGGGCGCATACCTCAAGGGTGTCCCGGATAATGTACGCGTGGTGGACCTGGATGCCGGCCGGGTGGCAAGGAGCCTGCCGGCTCTCGTCCGTTACCTGCGTAGCGAGAGGCCGGGTGCCCTGCTGTCTGCAATGAACCATGCAAACATCATAGCCCTGTGGGCCCGCAGTCTGGCCGGGACACCTACACAAGTGACGATAAGTGAACACAACAATCTATCCGCCTCCATGCGGAATGTACCCAGCAGACGGGCACGGTTCATGCCGTGGCTGATGAGATGCTTTTACCCCCTGGCGGATAGTATTGTTGCCGTTTCCAAGGGGGTGGCCGATGATCTGGCCTCTGCCATACACATGCCGCGTGAACGGATTACGGTCATCTACAACCCGGTTGTCACCCCTGAACTGCTGCAGATGGCCCGAGAACCGCTCGATCACCCCTGGTTTCGTCCCGGAGAGCCGCCCGTCATCCTCGGGGCAGGCCGCTTGACCAGGCAGAAGGACTTTTCAATGCTGATCCGATCATTTGCCCTGGTCCGCAAGGAGCGCCCGGCACGACTCCTGATCCTGGGGGAGGGGGGAGAACGCCGTGAGCTGGAAGAGTTGGCCGGGACCCTGGGAATAGCAGGTGACATCGATATGCCCGGTTTCGTGGACAATCCGTACAAGTATATGGCCGGGGCCGCTTTGTTCGCGCTTTCCTCGAAATGGGAAGGTCTTTCTACCGTGGTCATAGAGGCCATGGCCTGTGGCACACCGGTGGTATCGACCGATTGCCCCAGCGGGCCCCGGGAAATTCTGATGGACGGCCAGTATGGTTCATTAGTGCCGGTGGGCAATGTGGAGTATTTCACCCGGGCTGTTTTGAAGGCATTGGAACATCCCTTCAAGCCATCGTTTGCATGGTTAGACCGGTTCTGCCCGGAATACGTGATGCAGAAGTACCTGGAGGTCCTGGGTGTTCGGCAGCAGGACGAGGACCGTTCGTGAAGATTTCGCATGGAACTCTGTGGGGGGCTGCCTCAGCCAGCATTTTCGCTCTGGCTGGATTTCTCGTCGCTGCTTCGGGAATGGAAGGGGTGAGCTTTTGGCTGATAGCCCTCGCCGGCGGAGCGCTTCTCGTGACCGGACGATCTCTTACCGGGAGTTATGCAAATGTTTTGATGATCTTTCTCGCCTTTTCCCTCGTGTACGGCTTGTCCGGACCGTGGAACGCACTCTATGGGGAAGGGTTGCCTGCTCTTTTCTCCAGGCCATATGAAACGGCTGCCTACCTTTCGCATTATGCCCTGGCTGTCGGGGGGATGTCCCTCGGGATAGTCCTTTCCGCAGTCCTGCCGTTACGAGACAAACAGCGAAACCCCCTGTCGATCAAACACGAAGTGCTGGCCGGTCTCGCGGTCCTGTTTGCCTTCCTCGCGTCCCTTTTCGAGTGCGTGAACTTTTTTCGGGTGGGGGGGGTGTCCAGCTTAGGCCAGGGAAAAGCGTTCTATCAAAGTGCAGTAACCGCATTGCCCTACACGTTGCCCTCGCATGAGATCTCTCTTCTCGCGTTCGGTCTTATCGCACTTGCCTGTGCATTCTCCCGGCAGAAACAGGCATCTTTCCGGCCTTTATACAGGTATGTTCTCTCGTTCATTCTCGCCATCCTTCCGCTTTTCCTCATAACGGTGGTGCTCGGACTGCGAGGTCCGTTGGTGGCATGGTTCTTCATTGTCCTGGTCGGCATCACGTATTTTCACCCCATAAAGCGGCTGTCAGGCCGGTTCGTTCTGGTCTTGCTGGCTGTATATTTCGCGATGAGCTTTCTCATCGCAAACCGTCCACTCATCAGCGATGCCGTTCTCTCCGGAAAGGTTGCGGAGTTTTTCCCGAAGGCATTCAGTTCGAAGAGAACATTCAAGTTCATGAACCCCGGCATGAATGAATTCGGCGCTGCCTTCGGGAACTTCAGCGAGTATGTGAAATCCGGGGATTCCACCCGCAGGTGGGGAAAAACTTACGTGAC
>JAJFUP010000182.1 GCA_021372395.1 Deltaproteobacteria bacterium | reverse complement strand
TCCATCACGTTCTCCTTTCGGGTGACGGTTTCCTGTCTGCTGCCCCAGTGTAGTCAAACCGCACCCCCTGGTCAACCGGTTTCATGGCGCTTCACCCTCGTGCAGGTCCTTCACCTGGTTCCGGCAGGGGTCTCGGCCCTGCCCGCGTTTTTGGCAGCAGCCTTTTCGGTCTTCTCCTCCACGACCCACTTGTACTCGCTGATCTCCACCTTTTTTCTGGCCTCGACCCGCTTCACCGTGACCGGCTTCCTGGTGATCTCGTAGAGTACGCCCTCTCCTGTGTAATCTTCGAGGGCGTCTTTCAGGGTCTGGTAGATCTGGATCTTCTGGGAGCCGAACAGGGTGTCCTTGATTATTGCATACTCTTTAGCCTGTGCCGCGCCCCCGAAGATGAAAGCAGCCAGGAGAAACACCGCCATTCTTCTCATAGCCCATCCCCCCTTCACCTCACTCTTTTTGTCCGGCATTTTCACATCATTGTCAATCGGAACATAAGGGTCCCCTGAGGGCGAGGGGAGCTTTGCATGCCTGCTTTCAGCTCCATGGTACGGCAGGGGAAACCTGACCTGATCATTTCGGTCCTCTCGCCGGGTGTTCGGCGAGAGGACCGAAATGATCAGGCGAAGGATGAAAAAAACGTTCCTGTATTCGCGCTAAAGCTGGAATACCCGGTCCGTAAGAGAACCGTTCCAGGCCCGAACCTGGCTTTTCCTGCCCCGACGCCTAGAGCCCGGCGAGCAGTGCCTCCCTGTATCGTTCGAAACAGCTGCGCTCAATGGACGAGATCGTCTCGAAGGCGCTGCGAAACGAGCCTGGGGTTGAGGCGAAGGTTCCGTGACCGGACACGATGGCGACATGGCTCTCTTGCATGGCCTTGGGCAGGGTGTGCACGAGACCGCGCCTGCCTGATCCAACCTCGCCGGCCACCACGGGCACGTCGCCGATCCACCTCGTGCGCCCGAACTCGAGGGTTTCGCCGTACATGGACATGATCACCGAGAACTTCGGGTGCCCGTGCAGGATTGCCGTGTCTTTTGTGAGCTCGTAGATCTTTGCATGGCTTTCGAGCTCCGAAGATGAGGTGAGCGAGCACGAGGAGGATCCGTCCATGGGCACGCAGTCGATGTATCCCGGGAGCTCGTCCAGGGATGAGCCGGTCTGGGAGATGTAGATCAGGTCGCCCTGCCTGAAGGAGATGTTGCCGAAGAACGAGTCCACGAGGCTCGAGGCCACGAGGGCCTTCCCTGCGGCATCCATGTACTCCATGATCCCGGATGGCTCCCGAGGAATCTCTTCTGAGAGCGGGTGCGTCGGCGTGGCGGGCACGAGCTCTGCGAGAAAGGCGAGGCAGGAGTCGATCCGGTCCGCATTGGGCCGTGCAGCAGGTGCGTACCCATGGAGTCCGTTGAGGGTGTCGGTGAAAAACTTGACAAAGGTGGAAAAGCAGATGGAGCTCATGGTGATGAAGGTCTGCTCCAGGGAGACCGAGCCCGTGCTCACGATGCCCGTATCCCTGACGATGCATCCCTTCCTCTGGTTCAGGGCCCAGGCCGTCTGCTCGATATCGAAGGTCTCCAGCACGGGGATGTCATGGATGAAGGTGAGGCTCTCGCAGTCGCATGGCGTGATGCGGGGCGGATGGTCACGGATCAGCTCCTGTATGATGCCCCACCGGAGCGGCTCGGGACGGGCTATGAGCAGGCTGTTGATGTTGAGCAGATCAAAGAGGGCCTTCACCTCCCCGGGTACCGTGTCCCGGTTGGTGTAGATCTCGTCGTCGAGGCCGTAGAGACCGGCATCTCCGGCCCCTTCGATGAGGCCGTGGCCCATGAGCTTGGCGACGTATTTTCTCACCTGGTCGTACATAGGCCGAGCTCCTGGAGACGTGTTTCCGTTACCGTGCCGTCGGGGTTGCACCCCCGGATCCGGTAGTAGCGGTCGAGTGCTTCTTCGAATGCGCCCTTCTCGACAGGCGGTATCTCGATACCGCAACCGCTCGTGCCGGGCTCTACATAGAACCGCTCGGGCAGCATGTCGTCGGTGCGATCAAACCCCCTTCCGGTATTGATGTGGCGCTCCAGGGTGTAGATGGCATCCCCTGTCCTCAGCAGGTCCTGGGTGTCGTACGGCAACCCTGTCACAGCTGAGAATCCCTTGGCGTATTCCTCCAGGGACGCGCCCAGGAATGCGAACCTGCACGCACCGATGGAGTCGACGACTGCATTGAGATCTTCTGCGATCTTGATGATGCGGGCTTTGCCGGAAAAGGAGAACCGGTCCGTGGCCACGGGCTTACGCAGGATCTCGTGCGCAATGGGGTAGGCCCTCAGGTGGCACCCGCCCCTGGTGGAGGTGCAGAAGGCGAGCGCCATGCCGTAGGCCCCCCTCGGGTCGTAGGCGGGCAGCTCGAGGCCCTTTATGCTCATGGATTTCTCCGGAGCGCCGAGCTTTCGGGCAAGCCCTGCGGAGCCCATCCGGAGCAGCGTGGCGTCTGCGTCATCGCCCGTGATGGAGCGGACCTTGTCCACGAGCTCCTGCCCGGCATACCGCCGTCCCCTGATCTCGGCGAGGCAGGCAATGGTGGAGGCCGCGGTGATGGTATCCATACCTGCTTCGTTGCAGAGGTGATTGGCCTCGATGATGGAGGCCAGATCCGCATTCTCGTTCAGGGCACCGAAGTGCGACA
Source organism: Deltaproteobacteria bacterium (assembly GCA_021372395.1). Lineage (GTDB taxonomy): Bacteria > Desulfobacterota > Desulfomonilia > UBA1062 > UBA1062 > MWEI01. The sequence goes on along the minus strand of JAJFUP010000182.1, from coordinate 65 downwards.
GGGTCTCGTATTCCGGTATCTCGTGAGACGACTTCTGCTTGCAGGCGATGGGGCAGCCGTGACAC
>JAJFUP010000044.1 GCA_021372395.1 Deltaproteobacteria bacterium | reverse complement strand
GTTTTCCGAGGCGATGAGCTCGAGCTTGTTCTGCTGCCTTCTGAGCTCATCCATGATGGCATCATACACTTGGGGATCGGTCCTCTTTACGTTGTCCAGGTTCATATCATCTCCTATCTATTAGATGGATCCTTGATCTTTCCAGGCAAGCCGTCGATCATCGCAAGCCTAGCCGCGTGGCGCCCGCCCTCGAAGGGGGTCCTCATCCAGACATCCACGATCTCGGCGGCGATACCGGGCCCGATGACCCGTCCCCCGAGGATGAGGCAGTTGGCGTCGTTGTGCATCCTCGACATGCGGGCGGTGTATGGCTCGCTGCACAGTGCCCCCCTGACGCCCCTGAAACGATTGGCGTAGATGGACATGCCGACGCCGGTTCCGCAGATGAGCACGATCCGGTCGCATTCACCCTTCAGGAACAGCTCCACGGCCTTGTGTGCAAAGTCGGGGTAATCGACCGATTCCGGGCTGTCCGTGCCGAGGTCGATCACCTCACTGGGTGCGGCGGCAAGCGCCTCCTTCACGGCCTGTTTCAATGGGAGCCCGCCGTGATCGCATGCAAGAGCCACCCGCATCAGCTACCCCTTTCCGATGACCATCACGACGTTCTGGCCTCCGAAACCGAAGGCGTTGTTGAGGCAATACGACACCTCAGCGCTGATCGCCTCCTTCGGTATGTAGTTCAGATCGCATTCCGGGTCGGGATTGTCAAGGTTGATGGTGGGCGGCAGCGTGGAGTTGCGCATGGCGAGGATGCAGATAGCGGTCTCGAGGCTCGCCGTGCCGCCGATGAGGTGCCCGGTCATGGATTTGGTCGAGCTGATGAAGACCCGTGAGGCGCAATCGCCGAAGACCTTCCTGACGGCAAGCGTTTCCGCCTTGTCATTCAATGGCGTGGACGTGCCATGGGCGTTGATGTAGCCGACATCGTCCGGGATTATGCCCGCATCCCTCATGGCCTGCTCCATGGCGTAGACCACGCCCGTCCCTTCGGGGTCGGGCGCCACCATGTGATAGGCGTCCTGGCTCATGCCCGCACCGCAGATAACCCCCAGGATGTCGGCCCCCCTCTTGCGGGCCAGAGAGTACTCCTCCAGCACGAGGGCGGCACCGCCTTCGGACATGACGAACCCGTCCCGGTCGCGGTCGAAGGGGCGGCTTGCCCCCCGGGGATCGTCATTCCGGGTGGACAGCGCCCTCATGGAGGCAAATGCCGCCATGGAGAACGGCGTGAGACATGCCTCCACCCCACCGGCGATCATGCAGTCGGCATCTCCTGCCTGGATGAGCCTGAGCGCCATGGCAATGGCGTGACCCCCCGTGGCGCACGCGGATGTCAGGCCCATGCCCGGTCCCTTGGCCCGGATCTTCATGGCGAGCTCGGCACTCCCGATGTTCGAGATGAACATGGGGACGGTCATGGGCGAGACCCTCCGTGCACCGCGGGCCGTGAAGATCGGGATCTGCTCCTCCAGGGTGGCCATGCCGCCGGCGCCGCTCCCCATGAGCACCCCGATCCGATGCTCGGGGTACGTGTCAGGGGAAAGTCCTGACTGCGCCCAGGCATCGAGGCCCGTGACCACGGCCATCTGGGCGTAGCGGTCCGTGCGGCGGATCTCCTTGGGGCTTAAGAATCGCAGGGGGTCGAACCCCCTGGCAGGTCCACCGAAGGTCACGGGAAGAGAAGAAAACTCTTCGATGGACTCTATGCCTGAGTTACCATGGATCAGATTGTCCCAGAGCGTCGAGAGATCGCTACCAAGGGGTGAAACTACTCCTATACCGGTGACAACAACCTTTTTTTTCATCTAGGGCATCATATCTTGGAAAGCACGTACTCAATGGCATCCTTCACGAACTTCATCTTTTCAGCATCCTCGTCGGGGATCTCAATGTTGAACTCCTCCTCCACGGACATGATCAACTCAACGAGATCGAGGGAATCGGCGCCAAGGTCATCAGCGAAGGACATCTCGGGCTTTATCTCTGATGCGTCCTTCTCTAACTGCTCGGCTATCAGTTGAATGATTCGCTGTTGAATATCTGCCATCAGTATCGTCCTCCTCTATTGGGTTCTTTCCACCATCACCTGAATCAGGCATGCATCCCGCCGTCGACAACGATGACCTGCCCGGTTATGTAGGAGCTTAAGTCCGAGCATAAAAAAAGGATCACCCCGGCTATATCGTCGGGGTTGGCGGTCTTGCGCAGCGGGATCTCCTTGATGATGGCCCCTCTGTCAATGCCCTCTGTCATGTCCGTTTCCACGAAACCGGGTGCAACCGCATTCACGCGAACACCCCGTGGACCCAGTTCCTTGGAAAAGCTCTTCGTCATCCCGATGAGCCCGGCTTTCGTCGTTGCATACACAGTCTGACCCGCGTTTCCACCCATCCCGACAATGGAGGAAACCGTCACGATCCTGCCTGATTTTTGTTTTATCATATATCGTGCAGCATGAAAAGTGCAGAAAAATGACCCTTTGATATTTACGTCTATCATATCATTAAGCATTTCCGGCTTGACCCTGAGAAACAAGGCATCTTTCGAAATACCTGCATTATTCACGAGGATATCGAGCCGGCCGTGACGTGCCATGATGTCGGCAATGGAGCTGCCCACCGCGGCTTCATCAGAGATGTCAAACTGCAAGGCCTCTGCAGAGCTGCCCGAAGAGAGGATGGATTGAACGACCTCCTGAGCGAGACCGCCGTTCGCCCGATAGTTGACGATCACATGGGCCCCGGCTTTTGCGAGCGCTTTGGCGGTGGCAGAGCCGATCCCGCGGCTTGCGCCGGTCACGAGTGCCACCTGGGGGCTCAGGTCAATGTTCATCATTGGTTATGGCCTCCACCTTTGATCCCGGGACGATCCTCCTGACCAGCTGCGCCAGCACCGACCGCGGCCCGATCTCGATAAAGTGACTGATGCCTTCTCCGGCAACACTCCTGACGGATTCCTCGAACCGCACCGGCCTCACCAACTGGTCGGCAAGCAGCGCCTTGATGCACTCGGGGTCGGTCTCGGGCCGTGCAGTCACGTTGGAGACCACCGGACACGCGGGGCTCTCGAGCTCGAGCCCGGAAAGATGCCCGACAAGAGCCTCCCTGGCATCCTCCATGTAGGGGCAGTGTGATGCGATTGAAACCTTCAGGGGAACGACCCTCCTGGCGCCCTTTGCCTTCAGCAGGGGAACGGCTGCCTCGATGGACCGGGTATTGCCCGAAATGACGACCTGCGAGGCGCCGTTGAGGTTGGCGATCCAGAGATCACCCACTGAAGAGATGACTTCTTCCACCTCACCTGCGGACAGGCCGATTACCGCCGCCATTCCGCCCTCGCCCCGGGGCCTCGAGGTATCCATGAACGAGGCCCGTTTCTTCACGAGCTCGATGGCCTGTCCGGCCTTCAGACACCCTGCTGCGATGAGCGCCGTGTATTCACCGAGGCTGTGTCCCATGACCACGGCAGGCGCTTTCAGGCCCGAGCTCTCCCACAGGGCGGCACTCACGGACAGCACTGCGGGCTGTGCATTGACGGTCTGCTCCAGATCTTCTTCTGGCCCTGCGTCCATAAGGGTCAGAAGCCCCGGGTCCACTGCAGTGTCGAGCATGAGCCCCCTGGACATGCCGGAATATTGTGTACCTTGGCCTGGGAAGATCAGGCAGTACGACATCACTCTTTTTCAGATGTCTTGATTACTTCTCTTCCCTTGTAGCTGCCACAGCTGGGGCAGATCTTGTGCGGCGGTTTCGGTTCCTTGCATTCCGGGCAGAAGGAAACCGCTGGCACCCTGGCGGTATCATTCGCTCTGCGTTTATCTCTCCTGGTGCTCGAGTGTCTTCTCTTTGGTAATGGCATTGCAGTCTCCTACCTCCTGAGTTTGTTCTTGAATTCTGATAATACCTGGAATCTGGGATCATCGTTCG
>JAJFUP010000040.1 GCA_021372395.1 Deltaproteobacteria bacterium | reverse complement strand
TCCGCGTCGTGGAGATGCACCATGAGGTTCTTCTTGCTGTTGAGCAATCCGCACTTCTTCCTGATGTTGCCCCGGTGGAACGACACGGCAAAAGGGGTTATCCTGAGCAGCGACGCAATCTCCTTGGAGGTCTTGCCCTGCTTGATGAGGTCCGCGATCCTCACCTCCATGGGCGTGAAGGTGAGATACTGCAGGGAAATCAAGTCGGTGCAGGACAGGAGCAGTTCCTCGAGGTTCGCTCTGATGATGCCCAGGTAGACCCTGGCCTCGCCATCGGCACAGACTGCTTCCATCTTTTCCAGGTAGGGGTAGATGATCTTGCGCGCCTTCAATACGATGCCCTCCTGCTCCTGCTTCTTCTCCTTCTCGCGTGAATCGAGCAGCACCTTGAGCGCGATGTTCATGTCCTCGAGGTACCGTGCCTGGCGGGCAAGCTCCCGCTCCTTGACCAGGAGCTCTTCCTCGGCGCGCTTGCGCTCGGTGATGTCCCGGGCGATGCCGCACAGGCCGGTCACGGTTCCCGCACTGTCCCTCATGGGAACCTTGATGACGTGGAAGGTCCGGGAGATGCCGCCGATGGTCCTGGCGCACTCCTCCTCCACGACCTCCCCGCCGATCACCCGCAGGTCGCTCTGTCTGATGTTTGCCCCTTGCTTGATCCTGAAAAGGTCTTTGTCCCCTTGGGCCAGGATGTCTTGTGACGTGAGCCCGAAGAGCTTCTCCATGAAGGGGTTCACGAACACATACTTAAGATCCGGGTTCTTGATGTAGATGCAGTCCCGGGCGGATTCGAAGATCGTCCGGAACCGCTCTTCGCTCTCGCGCAGCGACTTTTCCATCTCGATGCGCTCGGTGATGTCCCGGGCCACGGAGATCACCGAAACCGCCTCGCCGTCCCGCACGAGGGGCACCCCGCTCACCTCGCCGAATATCCTCGACCCGTCTTTGGCGACGAACTGGTACACCGAGCAGTTGATCTTCCCCCCGGAGAGGACCTGCCGGATCTCGGAGAGGGCCTTCTCGATGTCGTCGGGGTGCAGCATCTTGAGATCGCGGATGGGTTTCCCGACGAGCTCTTCGGGCCGGTACCCGAGGATCCTCTCGATGCTCGGCGAGATGCTCGTGATCTTGAACCCCTTGTCGATCGAATAGATGACATCGTTGGCAAGCGAGAAGTGGATATCGTACTTCTCCTCGCTCTCGCGCAGCGTCTTCTCCATCTCGATGCGCCTGGTGATGTCCCGGGCAACAGCCACCACTGCCACGGCATTGCCGTTGCGCATGAGGGGGACCCCCCGCACCTCGCCGAATTTCCTGACCCCGTCTTTGGTAATAAACTCATAGATGGAAGACGCGATCTTCCTGCCGGAGAATACCTGCAGGGTGTCTGTCATGGCCTTGTCCAGGCATTCCGGATGCAGCAGCTTGAGATCCTGGAGGTGCTTTCCCACCAGTTCCTCGGGCTTGTACCCGAGGACCTTCTCGATGCTGGGGGAGGCGCTCATGATCCTGAGCTGCGTGTCGACGGAGTACAAAACATCGTTGGCAAGCGAGAAATGGAGGTGGTAGATGTCCGTGATCTCTCGCAGGGCACCCTCGGAATGCCTCCGCTCGGCAGCGGCCCGCTCCAGTTCACGGACCTTGTGCTCAAGCTCCTGGTAAGTGGTCTTCTCCTTCATTCCTCATGCTCATGGGTATGGTCGTGATACAGGAGGAGCAAGCTCATTCCATTTCAAAAAAGCGCTGTTAAGCTTAAACGATTCTGCGTGTCCGGGCAATTCTTTTTTTTGTACAGCGAGGGTGCATCTCGGTTCGAAGCGGACATCCCTGGGCCCCCGCGTTCGGGGGGACGACGATCCCTGTATCGTCCCCGGGGGATCTTTGCCTGAGGGATCAGAAGGCGAACAGGCCGTTTTCGTAGATGGTGATGCGCTTTCCCGTCTTCAGCAGGGCGGTCACCCGTTTCTTCTCGGTGTTCACGAGGTCCCAGTGCAGGGCCGAGTCGTTGAACCCGTATTCCTTCTTCTTTTCGCCGCTGAGCTCTTTCGGGTCGCCGTCATAGGTGTCCGAGTAGGAAGCGCCGAGCGCCACGTGGCAGTTTCCGCTCGTTCCCCCGTAGTTTTCGTCGTAGAGGGTGTTGGCCATGAACGTGCTGATCTTGGAGAATCTCCTGTCGGTGAGGGAAAACTCGCCCAGCCTGCCGGCGCCGCTGTCCATCCGGATCTGCTTCCTCAGAAACTCCTCGCCCTCTTCCGCGCTCGCCCTCACCACGGACCCGGCCCTGAATTCGAGCCTGACCCCCTTCACGTAGTTGCCGCTCCGGTAGGTGGGCTGGTCCGAGTAGAACGACCCCTTGGTCCCCCGCCAGTCAGGCGAGAGGAACAGCTCGAAGCTGGGGATGTTGTGCCCCGAGATCCCGACCCACTTCCTGCGCTGCCCCGGGGTGATCTCCAGGTCCACGTTGGCGGACTCCACGTGGTAGCTCTGCACCTCCATGCGGTTCAGCCATTTCTTGATGGACTGGGCATCCCGGTAGATGGTCTTCCAGCAGGACACGGGGTCGGCCTTCCCGAGGAAGCAGGCCCGGATAACCTGGTCGGCGTACGCCTCGAGCGACAGTCCGGCATGGCGTGCGAGCTCTTCGGTGGGGTAGATGCACAGTGTCCACCCGAACAGCCCTTCGGCCTCGCGCCTGTCGAGGATGTCGTTCAAGTGCTTGCGTGCCACGATGGACTTGCCGATCTTGTCGGGCCTGACATCGCTCAGGTGGGTGATGGAGTCCGGGGCCCTGAGCGAGATGCTGCCGTTCAGGCTAGCGAAGAGCTCTTCGTCTCCCGGCGCCAGGAAGGTGAGCTGCGTGCCGTTCGAGCGGGAATAGAAGTCATGCTCCATCCTCGGCGAGAGCGAGGCCCGCTGGAGGGGGTTCAGGCCCATGTCCAGAAGCCTGGCGTAGAGGATTTCCGCAAGCGGCCTGGCTGCAATGTCGTAGCGGATGGAGACGATGTCCCCCTTCTTGAACCTTCCCGCGCGCGCGGTGGTGAGCCCCCAGATAAGGACGTCCGCATATCTCTCGAGGTGCCTGGCTCCGAGCATGACCTTCTCCTATTAGGTAATCATTCACTTCGTAACAAAAAAAACAACCCGCATACAAGGTTTAAAGATCGGCAAGCAGAAAACGTTACATGAATTCAAGGTTCAGGACGGGAAAAAGAAGCTCGAAGTCGGGAAAAGGAAGCTTTTCATCCGGGGTATTCCCGTGCCGGGCCAAACGTTCCGGGGGTTTTGTATCAGGCCTGGTCATTCTTTTCCGTGGCTGCCCCTTCGCGTGCAAGCCGGCCCCCTCACGGAGCCCTCTTCGCGTATCTGCCCGCGAGGTCCACATAGGTCTGCGCATTCTCTATGTTCCGGGCAGCCTCTTCGGGGCCCACGACCCTTTTCATGGAGGCGGGGACCCCCGCGACGAGGTGATGCGGCCCCACGACCTGGCCCTGCCTGACGACCGCGCCCGGGGCGACGATGGAACCGGCCTTCACCACGGCACCGTTGAGGATGATCGCGCCGATACCGATGAGGCAGCCATCCTCCAGGGTGGCGCCGTGGACGACCGCATTGTGCCCGATGGAGACGTGGTCCCCGATGGTCACGGGGTACGGCGGGTCGGCGTGGACGGTGCAGTTGTCCTGGATGTTGGTGTTCACGCCGATGCGGATGGCTGCCCTGTCCGCCCTGATCACGGCGTTGTACCAGACGCTCGACCCCTGGCCGATCTCCACGTCTCCGACGACGACCGCCGTGGGCGCGAGGAACACCCCGCGGCCCATCACCGGACTTTTCCCGCCGATCTCCTCCACCATCGCATCACCTTCGGGGCACGCTACCTGCCGGTGCGATCGAGCTGCCTGCAGACCTCGTCCACCACCTGGGCCGTGGTGCCCGTGCCCCCCATGTCCGGGGTCTTCACGGTGCCCGAAGCGACCACTGAGGCAATGGCCTTCATGAGCATGCCCGCCATGTCCGGCAGGTCGAGGTGCTCGAGCATCATGACCATGGACCAGAGCGTGCCCAGCGGGTTGGCGATGCCTTTACCCGCGATGTCCGGGGCAGACCCGTGGATCGGCTCGAACATGCTCGGGAACCGCTTCTCCGGGTTGATGTTCGCGGAGGGCGAGATGCCGATGCTGCCGAGCATGGCAGAACCGAGGTCCGTGAGGATGTCGCCGAAGAGGTTGCTCGCCACCACCACCTCGAACATCTGCGGCTTCAGGATGAACATGCCTGCCAGGGCATCGACATGGATGCTCCGGGACGCGATGTCCGGGTACGACGCCTTGACCTCGCCGAAGATTTTGTCCCAGAACACCATGGAGTAGTTGAGCGCATTGGACTTGGTGGCGCTCGCCACGGTTGCGCGGCCGTGGCTCCTGGCATACTCGAAGGCATACCTGATCACCCGGGTAGTGCCCTTGCGGGAGAAATGCGCCTCCTGGATCACGGCCTCCTCCGGCGTCCCTTCGTGGGAGATGGAGCCCTTGCCGCAGTACTCGCCCTCGGAGTTCTCCCGGATCACGACGAAGTCGATGTCCTCGGGCCTGGACGCCTTCAGGGGGGAATCGAGGCCTTCGAGCATCTTGATGGGCCGCATGTTGATGTACTGGTCGAAGCCCTGGCGGATCGGGAACAGGAGACCCTGGACCGACACGTGGTCCGCCACCCCCGGGAACCCGATGGCCCCCAGCAGGATCGCGTCGCAATCGGCCAGGATGCTCAGGCCGTCCCGGGGCATCATGGTCCCGTGCTTGAGGTAGTGACCGCACCCCCAGTCGAGCTCGTTGGCGAGGAACGATATCCCGCCGTGGAGCTCCGAAATCTTCCCGAGGACCCTGGTGGATTCCCGTACGACCTCTATGCCGATGCCATCGCCCGGGATGAGGTTGAGCCGTATCTTTTTCATACCCTGTCCAATCCTAGAATGAGATGTGCACCCCGGGTGGTCCGGCGGGGATCAGCCCGCCCTGGGCCAGGGTGCCTGCGACAAGCCACGATACCGGCTCCGGGTCAGGAATGCAACCCTCTTTCCGGAGGGAATGCCCGGATCGAGGGATCACCGTGGACCCCGCACCGGCAAGCCTTCCGGGAACGCGCTCACCTCTTGATGATGAGCACGGGCGCGAGGGACTTCCTGAGCACCTCGGCGGACACGGACCCGAGGAGCATCTCCTTGATGTTGCTCTTGCCGTGCGACCCCATCACGATGAGCGACGGCTTCTCTTCCTCTTCGATCCTCAGGATCTCCAGGAACGGAACCGCCGTCTCCACCCGCACGCTCACCCTGAAGCCCACCTGTGCGAGCTCGTCCCGGACGGGTTCGAGCGCCGCTCTTGCATGGCGATGCATGTCCGTTTCCGCATCGAGCGACCGTTTTGCATCATAGAGCAGGTACTCGAGGTACCGGGAGTCCACCACGTGGAGCACCACCACCTCCTCGGTCCCGGCGCTCCGGAGCTCCTTGATGTAGTCGAGGGCCTTGGTGGAAACTTCAGAAAAGTCTGTGGCATACAGAATCTTCCAGAACATGTCCCCCTCCCCTGTATGGTCTGGGGGATCATCTTACGTTCCGGGAGCTCGAAGTCAAGGGCTGGCATCCCGGCACCGAAACGGGCGTGGCCGGCCAAGGCCCCTGTGGCTGATGCTCATTCCTTCCTGGGCTTGGCAGCCTCGGGGAAATAGATCTGGAAACACTCGGGGCACAACCCGTGGCTGAACACGGCTTCCGAGTGATCCTCGAGATAGATCTCGAGCTGGTTCCAGTACCCCTTGTCGTCCCGGATCTTCTTGCAGGCCGCACAGATGGGGATCAGGCCGCGGAGCGTCTTTATCTGGGTCATGGCGTCATTCAGCTCGACATTGAGGCGATGCGTCTCCTCCTCCATCAGCTTGAGCGCGGTGATGTCCTGCAGGGTCTGCACTGCACCGAGGAGCGTCCCGTCATGGTGGTGGATGGGCGATGCGTCGAAGATGAGGTAGCGCCTCTTTCCCCCCACGTTTTCGTACCACCCCTCGGCGTGGAGCCCGTGGGGGAGCAGCACCGATGGGCCGTGCACGTCGTAGAAGTCGCTCATCATTCCGAGTTCACCGTCCACGATGAGGTCCGACACGCACGGCCTCTCGGAATCGTAGAAGGCCTTCCAGTGGCCGCGCGTACCGATGACGTCCGATGCGTGGATGCCGGTGAGCCCCTCGCAGGCCGTGTTCCAGTGGATCACGCGGCGCTCGGTGTCGATGGCGAAGATGGCCACGGCACAATTCCGGATCATGTTCTCATAGATCTCGATCTGGACGCTTACGGCTTCCCCTTTCCCGGAGAAAGGCCCGCACCCGTCCGCTGGAGACCCTGCATCACCCGGAGTTTTTGGCGGTCCGGCCTTGTCGTCTCTCATACCATCACCTCACTACGTTATAGGGGGCAGCAGGGGCACTTTCAAGGCCGGTGCGCACACTATGCGCGGCATGCATGCAGGAGCCCGGGCGTCCTGAAAACGCATCCCTCAGGGTGACGCTGCAAAGGTCCTGAGTGCCTCGCGCTCGTACCAGGTGGGTTTGAACACCCCGTTCAGGAACCCGTTGTGTCCGCCGAACTCGTGAATGATGAGGCGTGCGCCGGGTCCCGGCCTGAGGCCGGAGAAGTCCCGGATCGGGATGGCCGGGTCGTCCCGGGCGCCGATGATGGTGGTGGGCACGCTCAAGTTCTTGAGGGCATCGCCCGCAATGGAGTAGCCCCTGAAATATTCCTCGGCGTCCCGGAAGGGGCCGTATCGCCTGAACAGGGCGTCCGTGAGCCCGCGGATCGTTTTCAGGCCGAGGATCGCACTGAAATCGTAGAGGTGCGGATAGAGCTCCTGGTTGCGCAGGAGAGACCTCCTCCACTTCCTGAGGAAATAGTGCCTCAGCAGCAGGCTTTGGTCAATGGCGTCGGTGGCCGAGCCGGGGTCGATCACCGGGCTGACGGCAACGATGTGCGAGATGTTCTCGTTTGCCTCTTCGCTGCACCTTCTCCCGATCCTGAGGGCAAAGTTGCCCCCGATCGAAAAACCCACGAGGAACGTCTTCATGCCCCCGGGGAGCTCGCAGGCCTTCTGCACCGCATTGAAGACCTCGTCCAGCAGGGTCCCGTTGAACAGCCCCTCGTTGAGGTGGTGCGACTGGCCATGGTCCCTGAAGTTCAGCCGGAACACCGAGTAGCCGTGCGCGAAGAAGTACCTGCCGGAATGCAGGATGTACGTGGACTCGGCACTGCCTTCCCACCCGTGGAGGAGGATCACCAGGCCCCGCGGGTATGCCTTGAGCTGGGGGGAGGAGAAGCCCTGGAGACGGACGCCGTTCCCGGCATCGATGATCATCTCGCGGGAGGCTTCCTTCATGGGGTTCCTGCCTGCAGCGCGGATCCTTGCCGAGGCGAGGACGGTCTGCGTGTAGGAACCCCTCAATATCGCCGGGGGGATGAACTCGTCCTTTGTACTCATGTGCATGGAGACGACCCCTCAGTCCCCGCAATCATCGACTCTGCCGCAGCGGCACCGATGATGATCATCCATGGCCGCATCCCTGCGCGCACGTGGCATGGAGGTATTTGAGCGTCATGACACCATGAGGTTCAGCGGCTCGATGTAGGCCGGGTCCTCGTTGTCGATGATCTCCACGATGTGCTTGTGGAGTCTGCTCTTGTGCTCGAAGAATATCTTCCTGCCCTTGGTGAAGGTCCGGGCGTACGCCATGGCATCCTTCATGAGCTCCTCTTCGTTCTCGCTGGCTTTGACCACGACGTGGCTCTCCTCGAGCTCCTTTCCCCCCGCCCTCTTGCCGGAGTACACCATGTCCTCGAGCTTGTAGTAGGGCATGGCCTTCTTCATGATGGCAAGCATGCCCGGGAGGAACGGGATGTTGATGTCCACCTCCGGGAAGCAGAAGTACCCCCTGTCGGCCTTCATGAACCTGAAGTCGCACGCGCAGGCCAGGATGGTGCCGTCGCCGAAGGTGTGCCCGTTGATGGCGGCGATCACCGGCATGGGAAAGTTGAGGACGCGCTTGAAGAGCCTGTTCAGGTTGTACATGAAATCCTTGATTTCCTGGTTCTTCTGGTTGGCAACGGCACCGGTGATCCACTCGAGGTCGATGCCCAGCGACCAGTTCTTCTTGTCCACGGAGGTGACGATCACGGACTTGATCTCCTGGTCTGCCTCGATCTCGTCGAAGACCTTCAGCATGCCCTCTGCGAACCAGGGGTTGTGACGATTTTCCGGGGTGTTCATGATCAGAACAGCAACGCCTTCGTCCTTTTTCCATTCCACTACAGCCATGATCGCCTCCTCAGATGTGTAGTCACTGTCCCTTTCATACCACAAACAACCGGAGATTTGAAGAAAAGCCTGGAAGGTCGGGGGTCTTGGAGGGGAACTGCCGGTGCGGTCCCTCTCCGATCGACACTCCTTCCGGTTCAACCGGCGCGAACATCACGAGGTCCCCTGCACGGGAGGATCTTTTCAGCCCTGCGTCTGCTCCCCGGCATGGCAGGGGAAATGACCGGGCGAAGGAAGGAGGTACTCGCAGAACTCATCCAGACCGTCGCCCCCGCGAAAGCGGAGGTCCAGGACGCCCCGAAGAGACTGGATTCCCTCTTTCGAGGGAATGACGCCCGATGCTGTTGCAATCGGGTCAAAGGTTTAAAAACCCGGGGTGTCGCCACAGGCGCCTGAAGGGGGAAGAACAATGCCGGATTCGCTCCTGGCCGCCGGACGCTCAATGCACGTGCAGCGAGATCTCGAGCCTCCTCACCGCGAGCGAGCAGGTGAAGGTGACAACGAAGTACAGGGCGGTGATGGTGATCCAGACCTCGAAGGTGTGGTACGTAGCGCTCATGAGCTCCATGCCCTGAAAGGTGAGCTCCTGGATGGAGATGACCGAGACGATGGCCGAGTCCTTGATGGTGGAGATCACCTGGCCCGCGAGCGGAGGCAGGATGCGCACGGTCGTCTGCGGGAAGATCACGTACCGCAGCTGCTGCCACCGGGTGAACCCGAGCGCGCTGGATGCCTCCCACTGGCCCGCCTCGATGGACTGGATCCCGCCCCGGATGATCTCGGTGATGTAGGCCCCCTCGTACAGGGCGAGCATGACCACGGCTGAGACGAACACGGGGAGCTGGGGCACCGGGGCGCAGCAGCTCGAGAGGAAGCCCTGCGTGCCGGGGCTGAGCGACCTGAGCAGCGCGTCGATCCCCATGGCGCTGATGACCTGGTCGCTGATGAAGTAGTAGACGATGAACACGAGCACGAGCGGCGGCATGTTCCTGTTGAACTCCACGTAGGTGCGGCCGATCATGCGCCGAAAAAGGCTCCTGCTGACCCGGAACAGGGCCATGACGGCCCCGATGAGCGTCGCGAACACCGTGGCCCAGATGCTCAGCTTGAGCGTGGTGAGGAACCCCTGGATGAGGAGGTTGGGCACCCAGGCTCGCTCCACCGGGTCGTACCGGAAGAGGTACTGGGGGATGACCTCCCAGTGCCAGTTGTAGCTCAGGTCCACCCTGATCCGGTGAACCATCCAGGCGGATGCCGCGGCCAGGACGCCGATGACCGCGACATCGACGAAGGTGAACTTCAGCCTCTTCTCCAAGAAACCTCTCTTCTCTCCCGGCCGGCAAGCCCCGGCCGGCAACCTATTCCACGAGCTTCTTCCACTGCTTGGTCTCGAACCAGTAGTGCTTGCGCTCCCTGAGCCATCCCTCGGACTCCACCACGATGATCCAGCTGTTCAGGAAGTTGAGCGTGTCCACGTCCCCCTTGACGATGGCAAACCCGATGGGCTCCCGGGTGAAGTTCTGCTTCAGCGGCAGAAAGAGCTTGTCCGGGTACTCCAGGGCCTGGAATGCCGGCAGCGGGGCCGAGGCGATGAGCGCGTGGACCCTTCCGTTCAGGAGTTCCTGCACTGCCTGGGACTCGTCGTCGAAGAGCCGGACCTTGGCCCTCGGGGCGAATTTCTTGGCTGCGGCTGCGGCAGTGGTGCCGATCCTGGCGGCGATGGTCACGTCGGGCCGGTTGAAGTCGGCAAACGACTTGTAGCCCCTGGCGAGCTTCCTGCTGGCAACGATCGACATGCCCGTGTAGTCGTAGGGCAGGGAGAAGTTCACCTTGAGGTTCCGCTCCGGGGTGATGCCCATGCCGCCGACGACGATATCGAACTTGCCCGTGAGCAGCGCAGGCACGATCCCCGACCACTTGGTGGGCACGAACTCGACCTTCACGCCCATGTCCTGGGCGAGCCTCCTGGCCACATCGATCTCGAACCCGATGAGGTTGCCCGTCTTGTCCTTCATGGCCCAGGGCACGAAGGTCGACATCCCCACCCTGAGCACGCCGCGTTTGCTCACCTGCTCGATGGTGCTCTGGCTCGTGAGGTCGCCCCTCAAGCCCCTGGCCATGGCCGATGCAGCGGCCATGGCAACGATGAAGAGTGCGATCACCGCCACGGTAATGATCTTTCCGGTTTTCATGAGCTCTCCCTCCTCCTTTTCCAAGGATTCATGCCGCAGCGCCCCTGCCTCCCGGCGCCATGGCCTCGCTTTCGGGGCAAGGGAAACCCCTGCCCTCCTCCTATCCAGAGTAGCCGCGCGGGCTGCCGTGTCAAGAGCGCCTCTTGCCGGCGGCCCATGCCGACACTCCCCTGCGGCGCTTCTCCATGACGTTCACGAGGATCGACAGGCTGACGGTGATGGCCAGGTAGATGGCGGCCACCGTGAACCAGATCTCGAAGACGAGGAAGGTCTCGGAGACGATGGCCTGCCCCTGCATGGTCAGGTCGTAGATGGCGATGGTGCTCACGAGCGCCGAGTCCTTGATGAGCGAGATGGCCTGGCTGGTGAGCGGCGGCAGGATGTTCCTGACGGCCTGGGGAAGGATCACGAACCGGTGGATCTCCCAGGAGTTGAGCCCCGAGCCGTAGGCTGCCTCCCACTGGCCCTTGGGCACCGCGAGGATCCCGGCCCTGAAGATCTCGGAGATGTAGGCCCCCTCGAAGAGGCTCAAGGCGAGGACCGCCGACGCATAGGCGCTGATCCCGACAATGGGCGAGATGACGAAGTAGAGCAGGAAGAGCTGGATGAGCAGCGGGGTGTTCCTGATGAGCTCGAGATACGCCCGTGCCACTGCCCGGGCGGACAAGGAGCTCGAGAGGCGCATCAGCACCGCCACCAGCCCGAAGAAAAACGCCAGGACCATGCTTGCGGCCGTGATCCGGAAGGTGACCATGAGCCCCTTGAGAAGGGGCCCGGCAATGAAGCCCCCGGGTGTTACGCTGAAGAGGTAGCGCGGCACCCGGTACCACTGCCACTGGTACCCGAGCGTGGTGGTGCCCTTGGCGAGGAGGAGCACGAACAGCGCCATCACGAGGGCGAACTTGCCCACGTCCAAGAGCACCCTGCCGGGTGGCGTCCGACTTCCTGCGTATCCGGGGTACTGGCGCATACCTTCTCTTCAGTTCATATTACGCCCGGCGTTCATGCGCGCAACCCCTCTGCATTTTTACCGGATTTGTCCCATGATGGCCTCCCCCGCGCACCGCCCGGCGAAGGTTTTTAAGCCTGGAGCCCGGCCCGGGTGAACGCCTCGGCGATGAGGCCCTGCGCCCCGTCCTGGAGCTGCTGCAGGTGCTCTCTCCCCTGGAAGCTCTCGGCGTAGATCTTGTAGACGTCTTCCGTGCCCGAAGGTCTGGCCGCAAACCAGCCGCTTTTTGTCACCACCTTGAGCCCTCCGATGGGGGACCGGTTTCCGGGCGCCTCGTTCATGGTCTCGAGGATGGGCTCGCCGGCGAGCTCTTGCCTGGTGATGACATCCGGCGAGAGGTTGCCGAGAACCGCCTTCTGGCTCGCGGTGGCCGGGACGTCGATGCGCTCGTAGCAGGGGGAGCCGAACCTTTCCTCCAGCCCTGCGTAGAGTTCGGAAGGGTCCCTGCCCTGTACGGCCGTCATCTCGGCGGCCAGGAGCGACATGATGATGCCGTCCTTGTCCGTGGTCCACACCGTGCCGTCTCTCCTCAGGAAAGACGCCCCGGCGCTCTCCTCGCCCCCGAAGCCGATCGACCCGTCCAGGAGCCCGGGCACGAACCACTTGAACCCCACCGGCACCTCCACGAGCCTCCTGCCGAGCGAGGAGGCGACCCGGTCGATCATGGAACTGCTCACCAGGGTCTTGCCTATGGCCGCATCCGCGCTCCAGTCCTTCCTCGCAGCGAAGAGGTATGCGATGGCGACCGCCAGGTAGTGGTTCGGGTTCATGAGTCCGCCGCTGCGGGTCACGATGCCGTGCCGGTCGAAATCCGGGTCGTTGCCCCACGCGATGTCGAACCGTCCCTTCAGGCCGATGAGGCCTGCCATGGCATACGGCGAGGAGCAGTCCATCCTGATCTTGCCGTCGTGATCCACGGTCATGAAGGAGAAGGCGGGGTCCGGCTGCCCGTGCATGAGCTCCAGGTGGAGCCCGTAGCGCTCGGCGATGTACGGCCAGAATGCCGCGCCTGCCCCGCCCAGGGCATCCGCCCCGAGCTTCAGGCCGGCTTGTGAAATAACCTCCATATCGAGGATGTTCCCGAGGTCCTCCACATAGGGCCCGACATAGTCGTACTCGCATGTCGTGGGTGCCTTGACGGCCCTCTCATAGGGGATGCGCCTCACGACTGCATTGCCCGCTGCCAGGAGCTCGTTCGCCCTCTTCGCGATCCAGGCGGTGATGTTCGTGTCGGCTGGTCCGCCTTCGGGCGGGTTGTACTTGAACCCGCCGTCCTCGGGCGGGTTGTGGGAAGGCGTGATCACGACGCCGTCGGCAAGCGAGGTCTTCCTGCCCCGGTTGAAGCCCAGGATGGCGTGCGAGATGACCGGTGTCGGGGTGTACCCGCCTGCCTCGTCG
>JAJFUP010000034.1 GCA_021372395.1 Deltaproteobacteria bacterium | reverse complement strand
CCATGAGATGGGCTTTGCCCGAGAGGTGGCCGACCGGGTCATCTTCATGGACTTCGGCCAGATTCTCGAGGAGGGCACGCCCGAGCATTTCTTCAGCGCCCCCACTCACGAGCGCGCCAAGCAGTTCATGAGGCAGATCCTGTAGGAACGCCCCCTAAACCATTGACAATGCCCGGTTGTATGTGCAAAGAAAAACAGCGGTGCCAGCGTAGCTCAGTGGTAGAGCAGCTGATTCGTAATCAGCAGGTCAAGGGTTCAACCCCCTTCGCTGGCTCTTTTATTTAAGTTATTCTCCGGGCAACCCCTTCACTGAACTGACCTCAAATTGTCCAGTTTTTGTGCAGTTGGATTTTCGTTTAACACACCATCGTAAATATTAACTGCTTTAACCTTATGACTTGGTGAAAGGTGTGCATATCTGAGAGTCATGGTTCTTGTCTTGTGGACCAGGAAAGGTATGAAATGATTCGGTTGGCCTCAATATTTGGTAATACCTCAATATGCTGAAAAATACTTTGAAGGGAGGTGGAAAGTCTAATTTGAGTATTTTTTCTTAGGTCGGGTTATCCCGAGCTTATGCATCCTCGCCCTTAAGGTACTCGGGTGCAGGCTCAGGATCTCTGCGGCCTTCTTCACTCTCGATCTTTTCGATCATGGACTTGGTGATGTTGATGCCATCCGGACCGATAGGGACGTTCAAAGTCCTTGGGCCATGATTATTTTTATTCAGACACTTACCCCTCAGCATGCAGCCCTTGCAGTCCTCTTCCTGCGCACCGAACACTCGATAGAGGTTGCCTGTGCAACGATGGCTCTTTACCTTCAGGCTCAGCCTCATCCCGGCAGGGCATACGTACTGATCTGTCTCTTTATCATAGCGAAATCATTTAGCCCATATCCGGTCCTCATCTGGTGCCCATAGCGCTCCTGGACTGCGAACCGTGGGTCCCTCACGCGGAATGCCCTGTCAGGGATATAGGCGTCCACCTCCTCATCGATACACTTCTGCATGTTCACTTTGCTGTGATAGTTGCTGTCCGCAGTGAAGATCTTACCCTTGAAGTAATCTCCTGATTGGCCGATGCTTTCCATGTTCTCCCTGGCCCCATCCAGCATGGGTGGAACATGATGGTGATCCTGACCGTTTCCGAACGCCTCTGCATGGACAATCACCTGGTTCCGGGAATCCACCAGCGCCTGGCTGTTGTATCCCTGGATGGTCCCATGAGAGGTCTGCATCTTCGTGGGATCGTTGTCCGTGATGTTGCTCTTGATCTCCTTGCCCCTCATCCCGATCCGCTGACCGTTCTCCTTCAGCCATGCCTGTATCCGGCCGGTCTGCTTCTGCAGCTTCTCCACCTGCTTCTGCCGGTGAGACCTGGTATTCGGGTCAGGAGGATCATCCCCTCCTTTTAAAGTACTCCTCAATATGTTGAGGTTCCGCTAAATCTTGAGGCCTACCGATGTATTTCATACTTATCTGCTATTCCCTGCTCTTCATCTAATCCTCTTTATTAAAAGATTGTTTTCAATCTTCTGTTCTTTGTTTTGCTGTTGGCTGGCCATTTGCACCAACATCTGTATGATCCTGGTAATCATAAGAAGGAAGGTCCTTTCTGAGAAGCGCATGGAGTTGTCGCAGGCAAATGCTTCACTGTGCGGTTCAACAAGGATGGATAGGTATGCCAATAGTCAATTCAAAACCTTATAGGAGGAATACCATGAAATCCAGTACGAAAGATCAGGCAGAAGGCAAGTTTCACAAAGTAAAGGGTAAGTTCAAGGAAGTCGCCGGGAAACTAAGCGATAATCCAAAATTGGAAGCTGAAGGCACTGGTGAAAAGATCGGTGGCAAAGTTCAGGAGAAGATCGGTCAGGTCGAGAAGGTTCTGGAGAAGTAGTGAGCGCGGCCTATCATGTACCAGCGGTTAACGGAAGAATCCGAAACTGACAGAGATGTTCAACAAAGTAAAAGGAGGAAATTACCATGGACACTACAACTCTCATCATTCTCCTCGTCGTATTGATCTTAGTGTTCGGCGGGGGCGGCGGTTACTATTGGTCTAGAGGACGGAGGTAATGTTATGGCTTCAAAAAAACATAGCTATGTATGAAATCTCTCCGAGCCGGCCAATGGTTGAAAAGGCGGGTGAAGAATTGAAAGATGCTGGATTTCGCAATGCGGATATCTCGGTGCGGTTCCCTGAGAGTGGAGGAACCAAAGAATTCGCAATCGAGAAGGAAACCAAGGCGCCTGAGGGGGCAATGACAGGAGCCGGAACTGGTGCAGTCATCGGCGGTGCTTTAGGGGGGCTGATGGGTATTGGCTTACTTGTCATCACGGGTATTGGACCCTTCATTGCTGCAGGCCCCTTCATGGCTGCTCTTGCCGGAGCAGGCGCTGCAGGATTGGTAGGCGGGTTAGCCGGAGCCGTGCTAGGCAGCAAGGAGCTCATCGCCCCCATCCGGAGCCCCCACAAGTCCATGGACGGACTCAATGACGCGCACTGCTGCAACCTGCTGCAACGAGGGCTCAAGACCTTCCCCATGAGAGTGGAACGGCAGAATGCAACCGCCCTGGAGGTCGCAGGATTCCTCGAAAGCCACCCCGGGGTAGAGCGGGTGTACTACCCGTTCCTGAAAAGCCACCAGCACTATACCATCGCCAAGGAGCAGATGACCGGAGGCGGATGCGTGGTGCCCTTTCTCATCAAGGGTGACCGCGACGACGCCAACCGGTTCCTGGATTCGCTCGAGATGATCTGCATCGGCCCGAGCTTCGACGGGACCGAGACGATCATAACCCACCCCGCCACCGTGAGCTACTACGACTACACCCGCGAGAACCGCTACGAGCTCGGCATCACCGACACCCTCTTCAGGCTTGCCGTGGGCCTGGAAGACGTGAAGGACATCATCGATGACCTGAAAAGGGCTTTCGAGCGGGCGAAGAAGACCTAGGAGAGACTTCGGAGCGCAAACGCTCTGTTGCAGGGCGGGAAGAGTGCGGCAAACTCCGTCAGACAACGTGCCGGATCGTCCTGAACGCCACAGAGATAGTTCTCTCGAGCCCATCAAGGGCGCAGACAATATAACAGCCTAGGTAACCGAAACCTATGAGATAGAAAATCGTCGTTACGCAACAACGTATTAAATAGACATGGATTCTACTATGCCCTCCAAGGCAGTAGGTCAAGTATTATGAAAATTGATGAAGATTTCGTGCCATGTGTGACGCTCTGACATGGAGTGCTCTGTTACCGGGGAGCTCTCCATGGGCGATTCGGTCTTGGCCTTCCTCGCGAGCGCGTCCTCTAACCTGGAGAAATGTAGGAGGAACCTGCTCAGTGCAAAACCCCCCGGAAACAGAGGAATAGTACTCCCTGCATCCTTGATTATCTGAACATCCTTTGGGAGCTCTGCTGCACCACCCGCAGACTTTTTTTCTACGCGTAGGATATATCACTGCGCGCAGAAGGCAACCTGATTGAGCGGCTGCAGTCATGCTGCAATTCCTGTCTCAAGCTCGATCAACCTGGCATCAATTCGCCGCCGCTCCCTCGTCACATGTATGGCAGCACGTCTTAGTAAAGCAAGACGCTGTCATCGCCTCCGCCCGCCACACTCCCCATCGTGGAAAGACGGCTGATCGCCTCCGGGTTGCCGCGGACCTCCGCGTCGAGGAACGTAAGCGTCCATGTGAAGATGTCATTTGTCGAGGCATCGTCGAACCCGTGTGTCACGCCCGAGAGTGCAACCAGCCTGCGAACCCCGGTGAGGCGCGACATGCCGATCTCCGTTTCCCTGATCGGAGCGACCGTGTCCGCCGTCCCGCTGATGCCGAGGAACGGCAGATTGATGCCGTCGAGCCCTTCCTGGTCGCGTCCGAAGGCAGGCAGAATCGGTTGCCCGAAATACGGCACGTAGCCGACCGCCGCTTTGATCCGCGTATCGCGGGTGACCTGTTTCCACGACGCGCCGATGTCGAAGTATGAGGTCGTCAGGCCGGCACCGCCCAACAGCATCATTGTCTCTCCGCCCATACTCACCCCGAAGCCCCCGATCTGTGTCTCATCGATGTGATCTTGCCATTGCGGATGCGCGAGCACGAGGTCGAGCGCCGCGGATATCGAAAGCGGTCGCAGAGCCTGCAGCGCCGTGAAGTTGTCCAAGTGTGACGCCACTTCAATAGCGTCGCCTAGATTGTCGATATTGAGGTCGGAAAAGCGAAAGTCGCCGTGAAACGGGGCGATTACAACGTAACCGTAACTCGCTATAATAGACAGTGCTGAAATGTAGTCTTCTGAGGTGATCGGGCTGTTGCCGAAGCCATGCGAAAACACAACCACCGGATAATGAGTCGAGGCGTCCGCAAATAACGGCGCTTCCGATTCGGTCTGCATGTGTGGCACGACATCGCCGGTTGGCAGCGGATAGTCGGGACGAGGATTGTCGGCCGTAGTGGGATAGAACACGAGCACTACGAACTCGACCGGCTGTCCGGCAAAATCACCGTAGAGATTCGAGTCCTGTGGCGCGGTCACCGTGGCGATCAGCGTATTTCCAGGGTCCGTAAGCAGATCTCTCACATAATGCCCTGTGCCTTCCCAATAGTTCGTCACGTCTTCCACTTGATCGAAATCCTGAGCGACGTTGCTGCACGCAACCGCATAGGGACCCGGCAACGGCAAGGGCTGTACGACGGCGGTCGGCGCCGAGGCGTCCGGAGAAATGTTGCTGCTGCCGCCGCCACCGCATGAAGCTGCGAAAGCACATACCAAAAGTACAAGGGGCACTAGTACGAGTCTGACATGTTTCGATGCGATCATTATAGATCCCTCCTTTTTAGCAACCCCCAGAATGCAATTGGATGTATCACCATGACAAGATACACAGGCAGATACTCACCGCGACAAGAGGCGTGACACCTCAATAAGGAATAACTGCTAGTACATGAGTGTCAACTGGTTCCCGTCGACATTGTCAAAGATCTTTATCCATGTCCCCTGCTAAGCTCGTGAAAAATGTCCTCATCAGTGCCCAGAGGTACAGACCAAGCCCTATCCTTAGGATAGGACCGCCGCCGGGCCATGGGCCTTTTTTGGCGGGAGCATATTCCTGAAGGACGTTCTCCAGGGATGGTCCGGCGCCGGACGCCATTTTTCCTCCTTGATCTCTGGGGCCTTCTGGTCCGGTTTCTCGGGAGATCCTTCAGAGATCTCTTTGAACTTAATCATCTGCCCCCTGATATTGTAGTAACCGTGATCGGTGCGCTCGGCCGTGGTAGATGGAGGCAGAATAGTTTGCAGCGGCAAAGATTGCCGTTGAAGGAAGACATCTGAATGGGATCATCCGAGAGTCGCTGTAAACCCTTGTCCTTGATAATCTATGGTAATCGTCATTTGAGAGCTGAGCCTTTTCTGAAGAGCGATGCAAAATCCGCTGCTTTCACAGAGAATGTCACCGGCATGCGGCTCTTCCAGAGCCACATTCAAGAAGATCCCCGTTCAGACGGCTCCTGCTGGGTAAATTCTCAGACAGAAAGCCTGTCCTTCTTTGCTGAAGGCCTGGAGCGTATTCATTGCCTCGGAAGTGAAGGATATCACGTTGCCCCCTGCATGGCATTATAAGCAGGACATATTTTTTACGTCAAATCGATTCAACTCTTCCTGCAAAGCCTTTGGAACAGCATTCTCTTGAACGGGTTACAGAGCGTGACAAGACGAGCACTCGAGCTTTGCCTTCTCTCCCTGGTGGATTTTGTGAATTTCCGTCGAAAACTTTGTCGCTTCATTTTTGGCCGGATCCTGGGCATGGCAGGTTAAACAGGCTGCAGCCTTGCCGACATCCGGGTGATTTTTGGGCATGATCGTGCTGTAGTCCGCATGGCAGGCCCCGCACGCATTGTCTTTCAACGGCTGCCCACCGGCAATAGCTACTGCGCCGAATGCAGCGCACATCAACAGAATACCGTACGTATAGACAGCTCTTTTTTTCCAGGTATTCATATCTTTTCTCCTCCTATGCTGGTATTCTTGCCCCGTACTTTTTCTCCAGTCCGTCGGCTGCGTCCATCATGAACGGCTACTTCAACTTCTTCCCCGTTGGTATCCCGCTCTCCACGTCAGAGCCTCTCACGGTGGGGCACTCGTTCATGGTCCTGTCGAAGAGGTCCTTCTTTATCCAAGATACATTCTTTTTATGACCATTGTTCTTTTGCGCGTATATTATAATCGAAACGGACCTCGATTCAAGGAAGTCCTTTCATCATGGGTGTGGGAGCAATAAATTCAGATGCGTACACCTGGATTAAATTATGAATTCCGTTCCAACAGATGCGTTCCATGAGAGCCTTGCATGGTGAAGTTCAGTGCACAAGCAGACCTCTCACATGGGCAGCATACCGGGATATGCATGCCGGTGTGAAAACCGTGGTTCTTTCTGCAAGAAAAACAGCAAACGATTACCGCTCTGGGGGAATGATTTTTCCCATTTGACTGCCGGGTACATAACTCAAAGAAACTAACTGTTCGGAATGTAAGCTTATGCCAGATGGCATTGACATTGCTTACACATTTCAAAATACCTCTCTCTTGGAATGCATTGTATTGGAGAGGATAAAGATTATCGCATCGTAGTAGTTGCTTGATTATGATGATGAATTTAGGGGGGCATGATATGGGTACAGTCCGGTTCCAGGGCGTCTTTCAGGCAGTTCTCGCTCTCGTTTTTCTCATGCTTTTTGCCGGGTGTGATGCGACCCGGGAGTACTCATCATCAGGATCATCCGAATCGCTTTCGCTCTCTGATTCCGACAACGGTTCCAGCGTGCAGGTAGGAGTCGGAGAAGTGTTCGACATAACGTTGAAAGAGAGCTCCATGAACGGATATCTGTGGGAAGTCGATGGTCCCTATTCATCGATTCTGTATAATTTGAATGAACAGTTTAATTGTGATCCCTTCTGCAATGGTACTGGATGCGGCGGGACAACCACCTTGCGGTTCGTGGCAACAAGCCCCGGGGAGGTCTCGCTCCGTCTCGTTCATCGGCAGGCACAGGAGATGGGATCCCGTATCCTGGATTCTTCCACGAGAACGTTTGAGGTGGATGTCACGGTTGTGGATAATCAATAGCTGCCGGGTCCTGGATGATGGATCCTGAGAAAGCCTCGTACCCTTAGAGAGGCCAGACATCTCAGTTTATGGCACCTGTGACGCCGTCTCGGCTTCTGGGTGAATGAAGACCGATAAGCTCGGGATGAAACCTGCGCAACGACGTGCATCATTTCAGAGTGTGCCTGTGGTACGCAAGCTTCAATCACTGCATTCCGGCCTATGACCAGTTCCTCGCCCGATGACACAGTTGAAACGCCACGTGAAGATCCCGAACCTGTTCCGGCATCACGATCCCATCCAGGTCTTGGGCTGTAGGTGAGGAAGATCCACGAAAGGTGAAACGGGACAGCCTGGATCACGCATTCCTTGACCGGCTCATCGATTTCTCATGACCCGGATCAGATATTGGACAGGGGTATGGGCCGGCCTTATAATAAGGCAAAGGACGATCGATTGTATCAAGCAGGTGCGTACAGAGGGAAAGTGATCACGTGTTCTGAAGGGTATGCATAGACAGGAGGAGTCATGAAACCAAAGGTGTACCAGATTACAGCCCAGTCGAAATCTTTCGCCTACGAGTCGGGCCTCATGGGCAAGTTTGAAAAGCTGCTCAAGGAGTTCGACCTGAAGAGGTTTATCCCTGAAAATGAGCTTGTCCCTCTGAAGATGCACCTCGGAAATACCGGGGCCTTCAAAACCATACGCCCCCAGTTTGTCAAAAAGGTGGTCGATGCGGTGAAACAGGTTCCTGCAAAGCCCTTTGTCACCGATTCGGTGCGGGTGCCCGGGTATGAATACCTGGAGGTTGCCAAGGAGGCGGGATACACCCACCTGACGCTCGATGCCCCGGTGATCATGGCGGATGGGATCTTCGGCAACGATTCCATACCGGTCTATGCCGGCGAGACCTTGGGCGAGATGTCCGTGGCCTCGGCGATTCACGATGCAAAATCAATGGTCGTGTTGTCCCATGTGAAAGGCCACATACAGGCGGTCCTCGGCGGGGCCATCAAGAACATCTCCATGGGGGGGATATCCGCTGCACCGAGAGGGGGCGACTGGAACCACGGCAGGGGAAAGATGCACTTCCTCATGGGGGAGATCATGCAATGGGATGAGACGAAATGCACCCTGTGCCTCGATTGCATGCATGTATGCCCGGTCGGGGCCATCACCTTCCCGGACAATGCCTACGTTGTCGACAAGGGCAAGTGCTGGCGCTGCGGGAGATGCGCACGGGTATGCCCAACGGAAGCCATCGAAGTCCCGGTGTCGCACGAGATCTTCATGAAGGCCGTTGCCGAAGGGGCGAACGCTGTTCTGAAGACCTTCGAACCTGGCAGGGTCGTGTACATCAATTTCCTCCTGGAGATGCAGCCAGAATGCGACTGCATGCCCCTTGCCGACCCTCCCGTCGCACAGGATCAGGGGATCCTCATTTCCCATGACCCTGTTGCCATCGACACCGCGACTCTCGACATCCTCAGCAGGGTGAGCCCTCTCCCCGACTCCAGGGCTTCGGGCCTGGGTCTCAAGGAGGGGTGGGATATCTTCAGCCTTCTCCACAAAAAGGACGGCAGGCTGCAGCTTGTTGAGGCTGAAAAGCTCGGACTCGGCAGTTCCCGCTATGAGCTCGAGGTCGTTGGTTAGCTCGGATGAAACTGTCCGGGTGATTTGCTCATGGACTGTACCGGCAGCCGGCAGGGTGATTGAAGACAGGTGACGAGGAGAGGGCCGGCAAGCCCGCCCGACAGGCATATGCCGGCCCGGTAGAACTGGGGGACTATATCTCGTACATCTTGTCGATGATGTCCTTGTATTTCTCGGCCACGACCTTTCTCTTGATCTTCATGGTGGGGGTCAGCTCGCCGCCGTCCTGGGTGAATTCGTTGGGAACCAGGGTGAAGCGGATGATCTTCTCGTAGTTGGGAAACTCCGTAGTGAGATCGTTGATCCTCCTGGTGTAGAACTCGATGATCTCAGGCTTCTTCACCAGCTCCTCCCGGGAGGAAAAACCGATGCCGTGCTCCTTGGCATACTGCTCCAGCGGACCGAAGGAGGGCACGATGAGCGCGCTGATGTACTTCCTCTTGTCCCCGATGGCAGCGATCTGCTCGATGTAGTGGTCTTTCCCGATGGCCGTCTCGATGTGCTGCGGTGCGACGTTCTTGCCCTGGGCCGTGATGATGAGGTCTTTGATCCGGTCGGTGATGCGCAGGAACCCGTCCTCATCGATGACGCCCACGTCGCCCGTCTTGAACCAGCCGTCCACGAACGCTTCCTGCGTCTCCCTGGGCTTCTTGTAGTAGCCCTTCATGATGTTGCCGCCCCGGGCCAGGATTTCGCCGTCTTCGCCTATCTTGACCTCGCACCCCTTGATGGGCCTGCCCACGGTGCCGAACTTGAAGCCGAAAGGCGAGTTGCAGGAGATCATGGGAGAGGTCTCTGTCAGGCCGTACCCCTGGCACACGAGCAGCCCCGCCGCAAAGAAGAACTCCTCGATCTCCTGGGAAAGAGGGGCACCGCCAGCGGAGAAGAAGTTCTTGGGCCCGCCCACCACCGCGCGTATGTGGGAGAGGACGAGCCTGTCCGCCAGGGCATGCTTGAGCTTCAGAAAAGGGCTGACGGGCTTCTTGTCCTTTTTTTTGTACGCGTATTCCTTCCCCACGCCGAGGGCCCAGTTGAAGATTTTCTTCCTGTTCTCCGGGGCCTTCTCGAGCCTGTCATAGACCGTGCTGTAGATCTTCTCGTACAACCTCGGCACGCTGACCATGCAGGTGGGGTTCACCTCCGGCATGAAAGCCACGATGTCTTTCGGACTCGAGAGGTAGTTGTTCTCCGCGCCGCACCTGAAGATGTAGTACGACCAGGTTCTCTCGTAGGCATGGCTCAACGGCAGGAAGCACAGGCTCCGGTCATCGGTCCCCACGCGGAAGCGATCATCGATGGTGTAGAACTGGTTGAAGAAGTTCGCGTGCGTCAGGACGGCTCCCTTTGGGTCGCCGGTGGTGCCTGACGTGTAGATGAGCGTTGCAATGTCACCGGTCTGCCCGGCGGATATCTTCTCCTCCACCTCGGGGTCCCTGGACGATTGCCGGCCCTTGGCCATGAATGCTTCCATGGAGATCGCGTCATCCCCCTGCAGCTTGAGGCCGCTGTCGAACGTGACGATCTTTCCCAGCTGCTGCTGGGTGGCCTTGAAGGATTTCACCTTGTCGTACTGCACCTGGTCACCCACGAAGATGAGCTTCAGGTCCGCGTCGCGCACGATATACTCGGTCTGCTTTGCCGTGTTCGTTGCATAGATCGGAACCGAGACCGCCTTGATGCTCAGGATGGCGAAATCGGCAATCGCCCACTCGGGCCTGTTCTGGGAAAAGATGCCGACCATGTCGCCCTCTGCGATCCCCTCTTCCAGCAGGGCCTTTGCCGTTGCCCGGATCCTTTCGCCAAGTGCCCGGTAGGTGATCGTTTTCCACTGCCCTGCCTCCTTGTAGCGCATGGCAGTCTTGTCCCCGTACTTTTTCACGCCATCCTGGATCATGCTTGCCAAATGGTCTTTACTCATGGGAGCCTCCTCGCATCTCTTGGTTGGGACCGTCTCAGTGTATCTTCCTCTGATGGTTGTGATACCCCTGTTATGAGCGCTTATCGGTTCGCAGACTGATGTTTCACGGCCGATGAAAGTTGTGTGCAAAATAAACCAGAAATTATTGAAAATATCAAGGAAAGATACGCGACATGCCTCAACAGTCGGGTCGATGTTCGAGATGCAGACACCAGGGGGTACGAGGCTCAAGGCAGGGGTTGAAATCGAGAATCCTTCGGCCTATAGAAGACAGATAGATAAGCTTCCTTGCTGCTGCAGATAGAGCGGTTGTTCGGATGGCCCCGGGAAAGACGTTCAGAAACAATGAGTTCGACACTTTCCTGGAAGCACACACACGATGGGAGAAAATATGAAGATTGCATTACCTTCGAGCGGTAACATGGTTGACGAGCATTTCGGACATTGTGAATTTTTTACCGTGATCACTGTCGATGACGAGAAAAAGATCGTAAATCAGGAGACCTTGCAGCCGCCTGCAGGATGCGGCTGCAAGACCAACATCGTGGACACCCTCGCGAAGATGGGAGTGACCGTGATGCTCGCCGGGAACATGGGGGCCGGAGCTGTCAATGTACTGACCTCCCACGGGATCCAAGTCGTACGCGGGTGCAGCGGTGACGTACGGCAGGTCGCAAAGAACTGGATCGAAGGTTCGTTGAGCGACTCCGGGTCTGCCTGCACCGCCCACGAGGGGTGCGGGGAGCATTAAGAAGTAGGGGGGTCAGGGGGGTCAGGGACCTATTCCCGTGGAGGTTTGGGTGGTATGGCTGGTGCCTACCCCTATCATCAAATACATGCTCTCTATAGTCAAATGCAACTATCTGGAGGAGGAGGAGGAGGAGGAGGAGCTCACCATACCTCTTCTGCTGGTTTTGCTGGAAGAGGAGGAGGGGAGGGCGGACCTGGAGTATTTATTGCGGCTAAAGTCTTGAATAGAAGTTCTAGTAACGGCGTTGGCTCGATTCTTTCTGTTGGAGGCACAGGTGCCAATGC
>JAJFUP010000008.1 GCA_021372395.1 Deltaproteobacteria bacterium | reverse complement strand
GCTTATCAAAACTCTGAGTACACTGCATTTATTGACGCATCCGGGCAGGTGTGCTACTGATGCGCGTATTGTGAAGATGCCGATCCGGGTAGCCGCGACCATACTGTGGAGGTCCTTCTTCGTCCAGGGGGCGTGGAACTTCAGAGGCATGCAGAACATCGGGTTCACCCACGCGATCCTGCCCGGGCTCAAGCACAGCGACCCTGCAAACCTCCAGAAAAACATCGAAGGCTACCTGCGTTTCTTCAACACCCAGCCCTACATGGCGCCGACCATCATGGGGGTTCACCTCCACCTCATCGAACAGGGCAAGGATGAGCTGGTGGAGAAGCTCAAGACCTCCCTTTCCGGGTCGCTGGCCGCCGTGGGAGACACCTTCTTCTGGGCCACGCTGAAGCCGCTCCTGGCCCTCCTCCTGCTGCTCACGGTCTTCGTCGACCAGCTCTGGGGGCTTGCCCTGGTGCTGATCCTCTACAACGGCGTTCACCTCTGGGTCATGGCGTGGGGCTTCGCCCTGGGATACCGTCTCGGCCCGAGCGGCGCCCTTTCCGTCGGGCGCATGCTCTCGGTCGACCTCTCGAAACTCATAGCGCTCATGATCCCCTTCCTGTCGGGCGTGATCCTCTGCCTCGCCTCAGCCAGGAGCGGGTTCAGCCATGGGCTCCTCGCTGGTTTTCTCCTTTTTGCTGCATGTATCCCTGCGATAAAACTGAAGCTAAACCCCATCTGGATAGTATATGGAGTATTTGTTCTATCCGTGATATGGACTATTCTGCCATGAAAGAAGAGGAGATTACCGTTCCAAACAAACTGGGCCTGCATGCGCGGGCAGCAGCGATCTTCACCAAGCAGGCCGCGCAGTACACCTCGAAGGTCGAGGTGATAAAAGATCACATGAAGGTGAACGGGAAAAGCATTATGGAACTGCTCACCATTGCCGCCGCAAAAGGGTGCAGGATCGTCATACGGGCCGAAGGAGACGACGAGGAGACCGCCGTGAAGAACCTCGTCTCTCTCGTGAAGAACGGATTCGGTGAAAAGTAATGTCTGCCCAGCGACAGGTCCACATCCTTCACGGGGTCCCGGCCTCTGCCGGCATCGCCATCGGGCAGGCAGTCGTCATCGATACCCGCAAGATCGAACGCTACCCGAAGCTGAGAATCTCCGAGGATCGCATCGAGGACGAGATGAAGCGCTTCGACGACGCGGTAGGGCTCTCCGAGCAGCAGATCATCGAAGCGATCCGGGCACTGGAAGCGCACAACGTCATCAAGGAGCACTCGCTCATCCTGGAGACCCATCTCCTGATGCTGAAGGACCCCGCCCTCATGGAACGGGTGAAAAAGCTCATCTCCGACGAGTACATCAACGCGGAGTGGGCGCTGAAGATAGCCCTCCAGGAGATCGAGGAGGACTTCGAGGCCATCGGGGACGAGTACATCAAGAGCAGGGTCGCGGACACGACCTTCGTGGGGGAAAGGATTCTCCGGAACCTCGTCGGGAGGCAGACGAGCGGGTTCCACCTGGTGGACAACAGCATCATCGTGGCTCACGACCTGTCTCCCGCGGACACCGCCATCCTCAACAAGAACATGGTGCTGGGCTTTGCCACCGATGCCGGAGGCCTGACCTCCCACACCGCCATCATCGCCCACTCGCTCGAGATGCCCGCGGTTGTCGGCATCGAGAGCGCTTCCTCCCTGATCAACCCGGGCGACCAGCTCATCCTCGACGGCATCTCGGGGGTGGTGATCGTGAACCCCACCGAGTCCCAGATAAGCGAATACCGCAACAGGGCGCGCTCCTACCTGAGCCTCGAGCTCAAGCTCAAGGAGAAGGCCAAGGAACCGGCCATCACCAAGGACGGGAAGTACATCAAGGTCAAGGGGAACCTCGAGTTCAAGGATGAGGTGAGGACCGTCCTCGATCACGGGGCCGAGGGGATCGGCCTCTACCGGACAGAGTTCCTCTATCTCAACCGCAAGGACATCCCCACGGAGGACGATCACTTCGAGGCCTACAAGACCGTGGTGGAGACGGTCTCGCCCTACAACACCGTCATCCGGACGCTCGACCTCGGCGGAGACAAATTCTACTCCGCCTTGAGCCGGCTGATCAACGAGAGGAACCCGGTCATGGGGCTGCGCGCCATCAGGCTCTGCCTCAAGGAGGTGGACATCTTCCGGACGCAGCTGCGCGGCATCCTCAGGGCGAGCCACTACGGCAACACCTCCATCATGTTCCCCATGATCTCCGGTATGGAAGAGCTCACCAAGGCCAAGGGGATCCTCGAGGAAACGAAGGTCTCGCTCAGGAAAGAGGGCATACCCTTTGACGAGAACATCCGGGTGGGGATCATGATAGAGGTCCCTGCCGCGGCCGTGATCGCCGACATCCTCGCGAAGGAAGCCGATTTCTTCAGCCTGGGGACGAACGATCTCATCCAGTACACCATCGCCATCGACAGGGGCAACGAGTATGTGAACTACCTGTACGAGCCGCTGCACCCCGCGGTGCTGCGCCTGATACAGTTCACCATCGATGCGGGGCACGGCGCAGGCATCCCCGTGTCCATGTGCGGCGAGATGGCGGGTCGCGAGATCTACACCCCCATACTCCTGGGTATGGGCATAGACTCGCTGTCGACCAACACCTTCGCCATCTCGCACGTGAAAGAGATGGCACGGAAGATCAGCATCGAGAAGTGCAGGAACATCGTGAGCCACATCTTCGAAATGAAGACCGCCTCGGCGATCTACGAGTTCATGAGCAAAGAGATCATGGAAAACGCCCATGACATCTTCGAGCTCAGCTGACTTTTTCCCCATGAAAACTGCATGCGGGGCCACCCGCGAGATCCGGGACACCGGCGATCCTCCGGCGGGACTCCAACACGGCAGGGCCGCAACGGACCCCGCATGTGTCGAGGTCATGCATGAAAACGGCTGATACGAGAAAGATTCTGTGCCACAACAGGAACGCACGGTATTCCTACGAGATCATCGAGACCCTGGAGGCAGGGATCGTGCTCGAGGGTCCCGAGGTCAAGTCGCTCCGGTACGGGGGCGGCAGCATCAAGGACAGCTATGCACAGGTGAGGAATGCGGAAATCTTCCTCAACAATTTTCACATAAGCCCCTATGCCCAGGCATCCATCGCAAACTACGACCCGACCAGGCCGAGAAAGCTCCTGCTCCACCGCAAGGAGATCGTGCGCCTGGCCTCGAAGATCAAGGAAAAGGGGCTCACGCTCATCCCCTTGAGCCTCTACCTCAATGAAAACCGGATCAAGGTGGAGTTGGGTCTCGCCAAGGGGAAACGTGCCCACAGCAAGAAAGAGGTCATCAAGGAGCGGGACATCCAGAGGGAGGCGGCAAGAGAGGTGAAATCGTGGAGATAAGGCCCACCGATATCGATCTGGAACGGCTGCTGAGGAGGTCGCTCGCGCACGGGGGAGACTTCTCGGAGCTCTACATGGAGACGAGGACCGGCACCTCCATCGTCTGCGAGGCCCACAGGATCGAGAAGTTTCTCGTCACCAACGAGTGCGGCATCGGGCTGCGGGTGGTCAGGGGGGACAGGTCCGCCTACGCCTACACGAACGATCCTGGCTCCCTCGACGAGCTTGCCGACACCGTTGCATCGGCGGTGAAAACGGGAAGGTTCGAAGGCGACATCTCGCTTGCGAGGAGGCCCACCGGATCGATGGTCCTCTCCCGGATCGACCCGGTGACCGTGGACCCCACGGCCAAGATAGCCCTCGTGAAAAGGGCCGAGGATGCGGCCTGGGGCATGGACGGCTCCGTGGTCCAGGTCAAGGTCATGTACGGCGATGGTTCGAGAAACGTTTTCATCGCAAACTCCCGGGGCTTCATCGCCGAAGACAGCAGGGATTCGGTCATCTTCGTGGTCCAGGGGATCGTTGCCCGGGATTCTCTCATGGAGACCGGGTATGAACCCGTGGGCGGCTCCCGGGGGTTCGAACTCCTGGAGGAGGTCCCTCCGGAGGCCATCGCACAGAGGGCCATCAGCCGGGCGCTTCGCACCATCCAGGCACGCAAAGCCCCGGGCGGCATCATGCCCGTCGTCCTCTCCAGCGAGGCGGGCGGGACCATGGTCCACGAGGCCATCGGCCACGGGCTCGAGGCCGACCTCGCTGGCGAAGGGCTCTCGGTCTATTCGGGCATGATCGGCAAGCAGGTGGCGTCCACGTCCGTCACGGTGATCGACGACGGCAGCATCAAGGGGCTGCGGGGAAGCATGGGATGCGACGACGAGGGAACCCCCTCGGAGCGCACCATCCTCGTGGAGAACGGCACCCTCAAGGGGTTCATGACCGACCTCATCACCTCGAAGAAGTTCGGCTACCCGCTGACGGGAAACGGGAGGAGGGAGACCTACCGCCACAGGCCCATCCCCCGCATGAGCAACACCATGATCCTGCCGGGCGCGTTGAACCCCGAAGAGATCATCCGCAAGGCAGACTCCGGCATCTTTGTGAAAAAGATGGGCGGAGGCCAGGTCAACACGGTGACCGGAGACTTCGTCTTCAATGTCGCGGAAGGGTACCTGATCGAACACGGCACCCTGGGAGAACCTATCCGGGGTGCAACGCTCATCGGGAACGGGCCGAAGATCCTCGGCTCGATAGAACATGTGGGCAGCGATCTGGGGTATGGCATCGGGACCTGCGGCAAGGACGGGCAGGGCGTACCGGTGGCCGATGCGCAACCCACCCTGCTCATCCCTGAAATCACGGTGGGAGGTGAAGTGCAGAATGAATAAGAAAAGGCCTGTCGATTGCAGAAGTACCGGGACGTCATCCCTGCGAAACGCGGTTCATCCCCTGGGCGATACATCGCTTCAGGTTTCCTTCCTCCGGAAGCGGGGTAAGGACATCCCCTTCCGGGAATGTCCGGGAGAATCGACCGGGATGCGTCATGCCTGTGAAACCCCTTGCATGCCCCGGGATGAAACCGTCTTTCCTGCGTCATTCCCGCGGAAGCGGGAATCCATTCCTTCCCGCGCGTCATGTGTCCACGCCTCTGCAAGGGTAACGGCACGTTCGAGTCTTGCAGCCGGTGCATGGTCAATCCGTTTTTCCGCCCTGCTGGTCTCGCTCCTCATGATCCAGGGCTGCGCCTTCATCTCTCTGGACCTTGGCAGCATCACCCAGGTCCAGCCCTTCGAGGAACGCGTGCTGAAGCCCGGGTCCGACGACAAGGTGCTGGTGGTGGAGATCCTGGGCACCGTCACCACCACGGCTCCCAGGAGTGCCTTTGTCCAGCGTCAGGGCACTGTGGAACGGGTCGAGGCGGTCCTCAAGATGGCTCAGAAGGACAAGAAGCTCAAGGGGCTGCTGCTCAAGATAGACTCGCCCGGCGGCAGCGTGACCGCATCGGACCTCGTGTTCAAGCAGATCAAGGCCTTCAGGGAGACAAAGAAGATCCCTGTCGTGGCATGCATAACGGGCCAGGGGACATCGGGGGCCTACATGGTGGCGCTGGCCGCGGACCGCATCGTGGCCCTTCCCTCTGCCGTGGTGGGAAACGTGGGCGTGATATTGCCGTCCATCAGCCTCGAAGGGCTCATGGACAAGCTGGGCATCCGGAACCAGACCCTGACCTCGGGAAAGCTCAAGGACTCGGGCAACCCCCTGCGCGACATGACCGACGAGGACAAGGCCATCCTGGAGGGCATCGTGAAGGAACTCCAGCAGAACTTTGTCGCACGCGTGAAGGAGCAGCGGCCGGTGACACCGGAAGACCTCCGCACCATCGAAGACGGCAGGGTCATGACGTCCACGACAGGCTTGAAGCTCCATCTCATCGACCAGGTCGGCTACTACGAGGATGCGCTCAAGACCATGGAGGCCCTGTCCAAGACGAGCGACCCCACCGTGGTTATCTACCGGAGAAAGGGCGAGAACGCAGGCGGATTCTACTCCTGGCCATGATGCCGTCGGCAACCTGGTCCCTGCTTTCCTCTCCCGGGGGCGGGCAAGGGCGACGGCCGATCGCGTCATCCCCTGGCCGGGGTATCATCCTGCACTCATAACTTACCCGGCTTTTGCCGATATCTCTCATGGGAACGGTCGTCACCTGCATGCCCTGCGGACACTGCACGAAGGTGAAGGCAACAATTGCCGACGCTTCTTGAAGGCCGGCCGCGCATCTTTGACCATTCGATCCGCTCCCGCGACAGTCGAGGTTACGGCAAGGAGGGTTCCGAACACGTGACGATCGTACCGACCGGCGGCATGGAGATTACCCGATCCGGCCAGATGAAGGCCTTCCTCGGGTCATGTGTGGGCCTCGCCCTGTTCGACAGGGCACGGCATGTAGGCGGCATGCTCCATATCCTCCTGCCCGAGCCCATCTGCAGCATCCCCGATTCTCAGCTCACCTACTACGCGAGCACGGGAATCCCCCTCTTCCTCCAGGCATTCGCCGAGGCCGGCTCCAAACGCGAAGACCTCTGTGCCTCCATTGCCGGGGGCGCGCTCATCGACCCCAATTCTCCCCAGGACATCGACCTCAACATCGGGGGCCGCACCCTCGAGATCACGCTGAAGCTCCTGAAGGACTACAACATCCCCATCAGTCTCCTGGAGGCAAGCGGCGTCACGCCGTTCTTCATCATGCTGGATGTGGACTCGGGCACCTGCACCATCGAACCGGTGGTGTCCGATCTGCACAAAGTATCGGGAACGACACGGAAGCCTGATCCGTCGGACATCAGAAAGACCATAGAAGATCTCCAGCCCGTCCCCCAGATCGCACTGGGGATTGCCGGCATGATAACGGACGACGAGTGCGACATCTCCGTGATCGCTCGGGAGATCAGAAAGGACCAGGTGCTCTCGGCCAATGTGCTGAGATTGTGCAACTCATCCTTCCTGGGGGTTCCGAGAAAGATCGAGTCCATCGACCAGGCTATCGTGTTCCTCGGAGACAAGGCCCTGCTCCAGCTCATCATCACGGCCGAGACACAGAGGCTGCTCACCGGTTCCGACAAGGGCTACTCCCTGACCAGGGGCGGCCTGTTCTACCATGCGCTGGCCACTGCACGGCTCAGCGAGAGACTCTCGCGCCGCATCGCGAACATCATGCCGGACCTTGCGTACACGGCAGGGCTCCTGCATGACATCGGCAAGGTCGTGCTGGACCAGTACATGGCCGATGTGCAACCCCTGTTCTATCGCATGATGAAAGAGCATGGGGAAGACTCGAGCGCCATAGAGCAGAAGATCTTCGGCATCGACCACAACCAGGCAGGGCTCCTTCTGGCGGAGAGCTGGTCGCTCCCGCAGGTGATCAAGGATGTGGCCCTGTTCCACCACTGCCCCCAGGATGCACCGGAAAACAAAGAGATCATTCACCTCGTGGGCCTTGCCAACGCC
>JAJFUP010000290.1 GCA_021372395.1 Deltaproteobacteria bacterium | reverse complement strand
CTGGCGATGAGCTGGGGGAGAAAGTAGGTCTTGTGTTCGTAGAGCTCTCCCACCTTCCTTATGGCAGGGACCATGTACTCGTCCACGAGCCTGCGTGCGCTCACCTTCCCGGCCCTCGCCTCCTCGATCAGGGCGGCGACGGCCTGCCGGTCACCCCCGAGGATGGCTTCATGGAGCCTCTCCTCGACGGTCATTCCCGCCAAAGGGGGTTTGCGTGTCTGCGGTTCTCCCTTCAGGGCGCTGAAATGGCCGATGAAGGCTGCGGCATTCCTGTCCCTTCCGGTAAGCACGTCCGAAGCCCTCTTGATGTTCATGAACTCTTCGCTCGAAGGGTTCGCGATGGCGAGCGAGAGACCGCCGGAGGCTGCCATTGCCAGGAACGCCGCATTGATCCACTTTCGCTCCGGCAGCCCGAAGGACACGTTCGAGAGCCCGAGCACGGTGTGGGTTTTGAACCGTTCGGCACACCACTGAACCGTTCTGAGCGTCTCCAGGGCAGCCTCCCCGTCGGCTGAGACCGCCATGGTCAGGGCATCGACGACGATGTCGTCCTTGGTGAAGCCATACTTCATCGCCTGTGCATATACACGGGCGATGATCTCTTTCCGGGCCGGGAACGTCTTGGGCAGGGTGCTCCCGGACAGCGGCAGGAGGATGAACATGGCGCCGTAGGAGGCTGCGAGCTTCAACTTCGTATCGATGGCCCCCTCATCATCTGCTATGGAATTGATCAGGGCCCTTCCCGGGTAAAGCCTCAGGGCGGCCTCCAGTACCACGATCTGCGTGGTGTCGATGCACAGGGGCGCATCCGTGGCTATGGCGAGCCGCTTGAGGGCTTCCCTCATGGCGGCGGCCTCGTCGATGCCCGGCATGCCCATGTTGACATCGAGGATCGAGGCCCCCTTCCTCACCTGTTCCCGGGCAAAGGACGCAATGAGCGACGTCTTCCCCTGGAGGAGCTCCTGCTGGAGGTCCTTCTTGCCCGTGGGGTTTATCCTCTCTCCGATGACGACGAGCGGCCGCCCCTTCTCGAGCACCACCGTGTGCGCGTGAGAGCTGAGCGCGCTCAGCGATTTCCTCGCGGGCGGCTTCGGGGAGAGTCTCACGCAACGCTCTCTGAGCTCCCTGATGTGTGCGGGCGTGGTGCCGCAGCAGCCCCCGAGAACGTTTGCTCCTGCCTCCACCAGATCCCCGGCAAAACCCGAGAACTCGGTCGCCCCCATCTCGAAGCATGTCCTGTTCTCCTTCAGCAGGGGGAGCCCGGCATTCGGCTTGGCCACCAGAGGCACCGTCGCATAGGGCTTCATTGCCCTGATCAGCCCTATCATCTCCCCTGGACCGACTGAGCAGTTGCACCCCACGGCATCCGCCCCCAGGGACTGCAGGGTGACCAGTGCCGAGACGGGGTCGGTCCCGTTCAGGGTGCGTCCCGACGCGTCAAAGGTCATGGTGACGAGAGAGAAGAGGTCCGAGCATTCCTTGACAGCGATCAATGCCGCCCGGGTCTCCTGGATGTCGATCATGGTCTCGATCACGAACAGATCGACCCCCCCCTCGAGGAGACCCCGAACCTGCTCTTTATAGCACGCCACCGCCTCCTCGAACCCGAGGTCGCCGAAAGGCTCCACGAACCTGCCCGTGGGCCCGATATCGCCCGCCACAAACGCCTTTCGTCCCACGGCCTTTCGGGCGACGGCCGCGAGCTTCCTGTTCACCTCGCGCACATCGGTGACGCCATACTCCGAGAGCTTGTATCGGTTCGCCCCGAAGGTGCACGTGTAGACGATGTCGGACCCGGCGTCCAGGTATTCTCCATGAACGGCCTGTATGGTCCGCGGGTTCTCCACGCTGAAGAGCTCCGGCGGCACCCCCAGGGGCATGCCCCGCGCCTGGAGCTCGGTGCCGGTGGCGCCGTCAAGGATGACGATCTTCCGGCGGAACAGGCTCTGTATCCTCTGCTTTGTGTTCACAGCCACCTCTCTTGCTTACTGTGCATCCTGCACGGTTCTCACGATCCCCGCAACGGCCGTGACGCTCTTTTCCGGCACGAGGATGCAGCTTTCGGTAATGGCCACACCGATGCTCTCCAACCGCAGGAGGGTGAAAAGCTCCCTCTGGCTCTCGAGCGGGAAATCTCCATACCCGGCGGAATAACGGCTCTTGGTGAGCCTTTGTGCGCTCCGCCTCAGCTCCTGGTCAACATAGCTCATGATCCAGTCCAGCGCGGCATCGGTCATCTCGCTTGCCGTGGCGTCGAGCACAACCGCCCGCGTGAGATCCTCCCCTGCCGAAGCCGCGGTGATGGCCTCCATGATGTCGGGACCGGCGGTGGCCCCCATCAGCAGGACATGAGAGCTGCCGGAGAGCATCCGGGAGAGAGCTCTCCCCGGCAGGAGCCGTCCGCCTGAAAGCTCGGTTCCCGCCTCGCCGATCCGCACGATCGGGAGGGCACAGGCTGCCCCTTTGAGCGTTATGATGCCTGCAGCCTCGTCCATGTACCGCTCCACCTTCTCGTGCTCCTCCGGCCTGACCCTGGTGAGGCCTTTTCTGAATCCCATGCGCGCGTAGACAGCCTTCCTCGGCACAGGTATCCGCATAGATGTGAAATGGACCGGTTCGCCAAACATGCCGTAAGATCTAGATGCTAACCGAGAAAGTTTCAAGCAATTTTCTCGCCCTGCCCCGAAGGCATCACCCTTCACCCGGCCTTTCACCTCCGGGAAAAGGCTGGTAGTCCAGCCAGTATTTTGATAATATACACTGATCATAACACATACTGTGCAACCAAGATGGGGAGAACATATGGACCTGAACAGGCTTTTTCATCCGGAAAGCATCGCAGTGATAGGGGCATCCCCGCACCTG
Source organism: Deltaproteobacteria bacterium (assembly GCA_021372395.1). Taxonomy (GTDB): domain Bacteria; phylum Desulfobacterota; class Desulfomonilia; order UBA1062; family UBA1062; genus MWEI01. The sequence goes on along the minus strand of JAJFUP010000290.1, from coordinate 35,707 downwards.
GGCGGGGGAAAGATGCCCTACTATCAGGTGCTCCAGATGGCAGGATACAAGGGGAGGCTGTATCCCGTCAATCCCAAGTACACAGAGATCAGCGGCGTGAAGGTGTACCCGTCGATCGATGACCTTCCGGAATCCGTGGATCTCGCCATTGCCTCCGTACCGGCGGGCAGGGCCCTCGAAATGGTGGAAGCGGCGGCGCGCCGCAAGGTGAAGTTCCTCCACTTCTTCACCTCGGGCTTTTCCGAGGTCGGGGACTTCGCGCTCGAGGCGGCCATGCTTGCCGCTGCGCGCGCAGGAGGCACACGGATCGTGGGCCCGAACTGCATCGGCATCCACTGCACCCGGTCCGGCGTCACCTGCGACATCCCCAAGACCCCCATCACGGGAATCGGAAACGTCGCCTTTCTCGGCCAGTCAGGGGGCATGACCCACAACTTCATGCGCATGGCCCACTCCCGGTACCTCGCGTTGAACAAGATCGTCTCGTACGGCAACCAGATCGACCTGAAGGTGGAAGACTATCTGGAATACCTCTCCCAAGACGACACGGTCAGGGTGATTGCCGCATACATCGAAGACATCAAGGACGGCAGAAGGTTCATCGAGGTCCTGAAGAAGACCACGCCGAGAAAGCCCGTGGTCGTCCTCAAGGGGGGAACCACCCCGCAGGGGGCAAGGGCCGCGGCCTCCCACACCGGGGCCATGGCGGCGAGCCACGAGATATGGGCCGCCGTCATGAAGCAATCCGGCTGCATCGTGGCGGACAACTTCGAGAACATGGTGGATCTCACCATGATGGCCGTCTCCGACCCTCTGCCCTGGGGCACGAGGATCGGGTTCCTGGGCGCCGGCGGAGGGACCTCGGTGCTGTTCACCGACCTCTCCTCGCAGTGCGGGCTCAACCTTCCCGAGCTTTGTGCAGCGACACAGAGCCGTATCAGCGAACGGATCGCCAGCGTGAACACGAGCACGACAAACCCCGTTGATCTCGGATTCTACGGTTTCGATTTCACCATCATGGCCCACACCATCGAGGCCATGGCGGCTGACGACAACATCGATGTCATCATCCCCTACTTCTCCCTGGACTTCATCACCTCCTTCCAGAAGGGCCAGCTGGAGACCGGGCCCCATGCCATCGTGGAGATCGCCCGAAAGATCCACAAGCCCGTCATCCCCATCCTTTCCCAGTTCACGGAGAACATGCTCGACCTCGAGGATGTCCGCATCAGGATGTTCTCTTTGTTCAGGAAAGCGGACATGGCGGTCTACCGGACCCCTCAGGACGCCATCGCCTCGATCCATGGCTTCCTCGCGTGGCAGCTGGCCCGTTCCCGGGACCAGGGTGCGGACAGTGCATCCCTTGCCCGTTCACAGGCAGACCCTCCTGCCTCTTGGCAGCCCCGCCTCTGATGTGGTATCCCTCACGCCTGAGACAAAACGCGGCGGCATGAGGAGGCAACAATGCGGTACCTGGTCATGGGTGCAGGCTCGCTGGGAAGCGTCTTCGGGGGCCTGCTTCAGGAGCGCGGCCAGGAGGTGACCTTCGTGGGAACAGACGATCACCTCCTGGCGATGCGGGAAAAGGGACTCACCATCACCGGGATCTGGGGGGAACACCGGCTCGAGCGCGTGAAAGCGTACTACGGCACCGAAGGGCTCTCCGGGACCTTCGACGTGATCCTCCTGAGCGTCAAGTCCTACCATACCGCCCAGGTCATTTCCCAGGCCCTCCCTTTCATGGAGCAGGGATCCCTTGTCGTCTCCCTCCAGAACGGCCTCGGAAACTGGGAAGCCATCGCCGCCGCGGTGGGGTGGGACAGGACCGTGGGTGCCCGTGTCATCTTCGGCGCCGCCATCGAAGCGCCCGGAACGGCCCGGGTGACCGTGTACGCGGACAAGGTGCTCCTCGGCTCGCCTTCCGGGAGCGTTGAGCAAGAAAGGATGCAGCCGGTCTGCGATGCCTTCAATGAAGCACACATCCCCACCCTTTTGAGCGACGACATCGAGACCTCCCTGTGGGGCAAGGTCCTCTACAACTGCGCGCTCAACCCCATGGGCGCCATCCTCAATGTCCCCTACGGTGCCCTGCGGGAGGCGCCGGAAGTCATGGAGGTGGTGCACCGCATCATCGACGAGATCTTCGCGGTTGCCGGGGCAAAGGGGGTGCGTTTGGGCTACGAGCGCCCCGCTGCCTACTTCCGGACCCTGGTGGACGACCTGCTTCCGCCCACGGCATCGCATCGCTCCTCCATGCTCCAGGACATGGAGAAGGGCAGGCGCACCGAGATCGATGCATTGAACGGGGCCATCGGCGCCTACGGCAGGCAGCTGGGCATACCCACCCCGGTCAACGACGTGATCACGGCCATCATCAAGGGCCTTCAAAGACGGCAGTCCTGAGGTTCCGGTTTATACCCGCACTGCCCGCCTGATCTCCCGGTACATCTCCAGGGTGAACCCCTCCCAGCTGCAGGGGAGGAGCGTGTTGTTGTGGAAGAGCGGCTCTTCCCGGAGGGGGTACCTGCTCATGCCCACGGCCTTTTCCCAGTCGCGGGTGTGCGGGATGGGCGAGTACTCGGAGAGCAGCGGCCTGCCGCCGTGCTCCTTCACAAAGCTCACGGCATCGGACACCTCTTTCGCCTCCTGGAAGGGCATGCCGCAGAGGATGTAGGCCCCGATGTCGTTTGAGTCGTAGCCGGCCCGGTGGAGGTTTTCCATGGCCCGGGCAAACTCGTCGCTGGTCACCTTCCCGCCCGTCTCACGCTGCCGTGAGGGGTCGGTGGTCTCGAGGCCGAGCCTGATGGTGGCAAACCCCGCATCCCTCATGAGCCCTGCGACCGGTCGGGTAATCTCCCGGCCGTGAAGCCCGTTCGGGCAGTGGAACCTGACCCCCGGCACCTTTTGTGCGATCTCTCTCAGGAGGGTCTGTGCAGCGGGCCCGGCAAGCAGGGCATCGTCGTAAAAGGCGAAATCCTCCACCTTGTGCTCCCGGTTCCAGAACAGGATCTCCTCCACGACCCCGGCGGGATCCCTCCGGCGCGCATGGCCGCACAGGTAATGAGACGCGCAGTAGGTGCACCGGTACGGACACCCCCTGGAGGTCTGGATGCAGACGTACCGGAGGTCCTCGATCAGGTCGAAGCACGGGTACGGCAGCGCATCGAGGCAGGACTCGTCCGGGACATAGCCGAAGGATTCCCCCCAGATGCCTGCCAGGAGAGCCAGGACGCTCCTCTCCCCTTCATGGGTGATCACCCGGTCCGCACCGGAGAAGCGCCGGGCGTGCTCCGTGCACAACGTGGCATACACCCCGCCCAGGATGACCTGCACTCCCGGGAACTGCTCCCTGATGAGCCGGATGGCCTCGAACACTCCGGGGTACCAGTAGGTCATCATGGAGGTGACCAGAACCGCATCGGGCCTGGGCAGCATCTCCAGGTCACGGGTGAAGGCCTCGACGCTGATCCCGTACCTGCTGTAGTTCCGGGGGACACCTCTGAGCTGGGGGGGCTTGTCGATCACCCGGCGGAGGAATTTCCCCTGGCCCCACGCCTTGGGAGCAGGCCCGGCCTCTCCCACGAGGGGACGGCTCGACCTCAGGCAGTCGAGGAAATCCACCCGGCACCCGTTCTTTCTGAGGATTGCCCCGAGGCTCAGGAGCCCCAGAGGCTTCGCCCACAGGTCATAGGCGGCAAAATCGTATATCCAGGGATTTACCAGGAGAATCCTTCTGCCTGTCATCGGATGCACTCTCTCTCCAGGGGGGTCTGGCCCGCTTCGGCCTGGGGTCATCCTAGATCAGGCGGGTGAACGGATCAAGCAGGAACTCTTCTCGCGGCCTGCCGGCGGAAGGGAATACACCCGGGATGGACGCGCCGGTGAGAACTCACCCGGCCAGCGGGACAAAGGCATTCAGGACCTTCTCGATCTCGGCGTTCCGTCTGGCCTTCTTCCAGCCGAGCTCTTTCGCCATGGTGTCGGCGACCTGCTCGATGACATCGTCACCCGGATTTCCGAGGGTGCACAGCCCCGTCCTCCGGAAGAGCACGTCATCGAGGCATTTGGCCATCTCGGCGCTCATGGCGTGGAGTATCTGCGCGTGGATGTCGGGGAACTGACCGCACACCCGCTCGAGATGCTTCTTCTTTCCGGCACACGCGATGACGTCCAGGTATCGGGAGCCATGGTTCCTGCAGAGGTTGCCCACGATCTCCTCGTCAAGACCTGCCGGCCTTAAGATCCGTGCACGCGCCACGAAGCTCTCGTATCTCCCGATCTCCCCTCCATACAGGGGGGTCGTGTGGGTCTGGCATGCCTCGGGTTCCCGGCAGAGCTTTCTGATGATGGTATCCACCAGCTGCCGTGCCATGTTCCGGGATGTGGTGTACTTGCCGCCGATGGCGGTCATGAGGCCTTTGATCCTGTCGTCTTCCTCGTGATCGTAGATCTCGTATTTCCGCGAGGCGTCGTACACCTCCACCTCGACGCTCGTTTCCTTCTCCACGATGGGCCGCAGCCCCCCGTAATGGAATCTCACGTCTTCCCTTTTCAGGTTTGCTGCCGTGACCGTGGTGTTTATCTCCTGGAGGAAGTCCCTGATGTCGCCTTCGGTGACCTTGAAGTCGTCCGGATCCCCCTTGTAGATCACGTCGGTGGTCCCGATGAGGCTGTACCCTCTCCAGGGGATGATGAAGAAGTGCCTGCCGCTCTTGGTCTGGAGGACAACGGCGTGATCCTTGTGGAGAGGCCGGGTAATGAGGTGGATGCCCTTGGAACGGAGGAGCCCGTGGTGCTTTTTGCCACGGATCTTCCCGAGAATGAGGTCGGCCCACGGGCCTGCGGCGTTCACCGTGACCGTTGCCTTCAGGTCGTACCGGGTGCCGGTCAGGAGGTCTCTCACGTGAGCCCCCAAGATGCGGTCGCCCTCGAGGATCAGGTCTTCCGCCTTGACGTAGTTGGCCACCTCCGCCCCGTATTCCGCTGCAGAGAGGATGGGCTCGAGGGTGAGCCTCTCGGGGCTGTACATCTGACAGTCATAGTAGATGACCCCGCCCTTGAGCTCGTCCGCATTCAGGACGGGCTCGAGCTCGAGGACCTCCTCTGCGGAATACGTTTCATGCCCGGGGATCTTCTTGTCGTCATCATTGATCCACTTCCTGTCATAGGAGAGCGTGTCGTAGAACACCATGGCCGACACGACCGCCGGCAGGCCCCTCATCCCCCACCCGTATGCGGGAAAGACAAAGGGCAGCGGGTACACGAGGTGGGGGGCGATGATCTCCATGACCCTGCGCTCCTGGAGCGACTCCCTCACCAGGCCCACCTCGAGGGTCTTCAGGTAGCGCAGTCCCCCGTGGATGAGCTTGGACGTGGCCGCAGACGTGGCCGCCCCGAAGTCACCCTTGTCTATGAGGGCTGCACGCAAGCCCCTGAGGGCGCAGTCCCACGCAATGAACGCACCGGTGATTCCGCCGCCGATCACGAGCACGTCATGGGGCTTTTTCGCCATCCTTTCGATGTCCCTGATCATAGTCCCTCCAGGAGAGCCAGTGCTTTTCAGCGGTTGCCCGCAAGGAATCTGCATAACGGCAGCAAATCAATTCTCTTTTTATAATAATGCGCACCTGAGCATGTGCAACAGGGACAAAGGATGTAGAGGCTGATCCATGGAGAAAAACCTCAGGTTGCGTACGGGCCACTGAAGGCGGTCGCACTCCTGTGCAACCGCTTGAGGTCATGAACGGCATACGGCCTTGACACGACCTGGGTTTTCCCTGTATTTTTAGCGTACCATGCGGAAAAACAAAGAAAAGAGGCTTTTCGAGCGCATCCCCATGCCCGATGTGCAGGGAACCGTCGAGTTAAGCGAAACAGTGAAACCCATCACCGTGGTGAATGCGAGTGAAGAAGGGGTATGCATCTCCGGGGTCTGGATCGAGGAGGGGTCCGTGGTCCGCCTCGCAATAGCCCCCCACCAGGACATCGAAAACTTCTCGCTCTACTGCAAGGTGGCGTGGGCATCGGGGGAGAACGAGCATGAAAAGCGCGCGGGCCTGTCCTTCCTGAACACGAACAGGATCCTCTTCAAGCAGGATCTCGTCTCTTATGGAAAGCTGCTCCAGCTGGTGCAGAGTCAGCTGAATCCCTGACCGGGGCGTTATCCCCCGATATCGAACATCATCGTTCCCTGGCCTTCGTGGGCGATCTGCTGCCCCGCGCAGGACCCGTGATTGGAAGGCTTCTTCCTCACGCCTTCCTCGATCAGTCCCTCGAGCTCCTCGTCCGTGATCCCCTGTCTCATGGGGCCCACGAGATCGATCTCGTTTTCAGAGAACAGACACGGCCGCAGCGCGCCTTTCGCCGTGATCCGTATCCGGTTGCACTTTCCGCAGAACCCGTGCTCACTCATAGCGCCGATCAGTCCGATCCTGCCCAGGGCACCCGGGATCCGATAGATCAGGGCAGGACCGAGTCCTCCCTGAAGCGGCTCGAGGGGTCCGTAGACCTGCTCGATGGCTTCCTTAATTTCCGGGGCAGTGATTTTCTCCTGCTCGGGGTACCTGGAGACGCATCCGAGAGGCATGAGCTCTATGAAACGCACTTCCACGGGCTTGGAGATCGTCATCTCGGCAAACGCAGGGATCTCGTCGTCATTGAATCCGCGGATGGCCACCGCGTTGATCTTCACCGGGGAGAGTCCGTTTTCCAGGGCGCTTTCTATCCCCTCGACGACCCTGTCCATGGCATCGCTCCTCGTGATGTAGGCGAACTTCTCCCTGTCCAGGGTGTCGAGGCTCACATTGACCCTCACCAGGCCGGAGCTCTTGAGCAGAGGCGCCATGGGGGCGAGCATGATACCGTTCGTGGTCAAAGAGAGGTCCTTGAGCCCGGGGATGGCCCGGATCGATGCGAGGAACTCGGGGAGGTCCTTGCGGAGCAGCGGTTCTCCTCCTGTCACCCGCACCTTTTCCACGCCCCGGGGAACGCATATCCTGAGGATGCGCAGATGCTCCTCGTAACTCATGATCTGCTCGTGGGGAACCCACTCGACCCCGGTGCTCGGCATGCAGTACCTGCAGCGGAGGTTACACCTGTCGGTGATGGAAATCCTCATATACTTGATCCGCCTCTGGTGTAGGTCCACGAGTGGCTTCATCGTACCTCCTGGGTGACTTTTTTCATGGTGCCGCTGTGATAGAGCTCTTTCGTCCCCCCTCCCTCCATGAGTAGGGTGAAGGCCCTCTCATTGTCAAGGATGCGTGCCCCGGCAAGATGCGTGACGGGCGTCCGGGAGAAGGCTTCGGGGATCATCGGCGTGCTCGGTCCCATGAGGACCCATGCCTTCGCAGGGCTCGGCATGGCAAGAATCTCTTCGATCGTAGCGTTTATCAGCGTCGTTCCGGACAGGACCACGATGTCCGCCTCCCGGATGCGTGCCGGCATCATCTCGTGCGACTCAACCTGAGGGTGCAAAACCGGCCTGTTCTCGAAGATCGAGACCGTGCATCCCTTCTCGGTGAGCATCCTCGCCACCGGCTCGATGAGACCCACGATGACGGCCCGCTGCCGTGGCCGTATCTCGATGTGGTCGAAGGCATCCCCGAAAGGGGCCGGATGAAGGGTGTTGATCAAGGCATTCACCGTTGCCAGTGCGAGCTCCCGTGAGAGGAAATCGCCCCTGGATACCAGCTTCAGCACGTCACTCGCACGCGAACCCGCCAGGGTGCCTGCGTCGGGGAAGATGGTGCAGCCCTGGGTCTGGGAAAGGGCGATGTTGGCAGACAGGCCGACTGTCCCGTTCTCGAGCTCAACGGCGATGAACCCTGGACCGACAAGCGCCCTGCCCACCCGGTGATCTTCTGCTGCATACGCTATCGTGTTGGCAATCTTCTGGAGCACCCGTCCTCATTATGTGATGGCGTACATATTGTCAACCGGATTCATTCCGTCCCCCGGAAGATTACTCCAGGGAGCGGCCGGGAAAGCCCTGGGCGACTCAGGTCAGGCTGCCCTCGAGCCTCAGGAGGAATTCCTTGCGGGAGATGCCCGCGCTGAACCCTCCCAGCGTGGCACGGCCCACCACCCGGTGGCAGGGCACGAGGACGGGCAGCGGGTTGGCCCTGCACACGGCCCCTACCGCGCGGGCGAGGTTGCGGTTCCCCACCGATGCCCCCAGATCACCGTAGGTCGTGGTGGCGCCATAGGGTATCCGCGTCATGGACACCATGATCTCCTGGGAGCGTGTTTCTGGGACCGGCTCCCGGCGGGTGCGTGCCCAGAGAGTCTGCCCTTTCAAAAACACAAGCCCCCCGGGAAAGGGTTGGCCGCTACCCGCGAAGTACGCATCAAGGGGGCGAAGCATCCAGTCCAGCTCGCCCTGGTGCAGTGCCCCGACGAGGGGCTCCCAGGATATGATGTCGATGGCATCGTGATTGCCGGATATCCACAGGGGTCCGCTTGGGGAATCGAGGGTAGCGATCACGCAGAATATCCCTTCTTCCCGAGGTTTTCCGTGAGGTCCTGCCGTTCGATCCTGGTGACAAGACGCTCCAGGAGGAGCCGCGTCCTTCGCTGCTCGTCCAGGATCTCATGGAAGATCTGCTCCATCGAGGCCCCCGGGGCCTCCCCTTTGAGAGCCTCTGCCCGAACGGCCTTGGGCTTGGCCCCCTTCATGATCATGGACACCAGCCGCGACCAGAATTTTTCGAAGTCCGCGCTCACGCTCTTCTGCCCGAGCATGGTGAGCGCGATGACCCGGTAGCACCGGGAGATGTCCGAGGTGGGAAACCTCACGATGGCTGGGACCTGGTCGGATACCGCCCGGGTCAGCTTCTCGTCGCTGTAGACGCTCCCGAGGTATTCCACCTGAATGTCCAGGAATCTCTGGGTTGCGGACGATATCTTCTTGAACAGCCCATGCCCGGCCGAGCTGTTCTTTACCATGCTGGCAAACATCGAGATCCTGCCCTGGTAGCCGTTTCGCTTGAGGACCTTGATGAGGGCATAGGCGTCGGTGAGGCTCGTAGGCTCGGGGCTCACCCCGACGATCACCTCGGGGACGGCCAGGAGAAACGCCACCACGCCGCTCGAGATGCCGGCTGCGGTATCCACGAGGAGAAAGTCCGTCTCGCGGCAGGAGTCCTTTACTGCCCCGATGAGGGCCGCTATCCGGTCCCTGTCGATGTCGGCCATATCCTGGGTGCCGGAGGAGCCGGGTATCAGGTTCACGTGGTAATCCGTCTTGACGATGATGTCTCTGAGCTGAGCCCTGCCGAGGAGCACGTCCTCGAGGTTCATGCTGGGCCTGATTCCCAGGAGGACATCGAGATTCGCAAGCCCCAGGTCTGCATCAAGGATCATGACGCTCGACTCCATCATCGCAAGGCTGATGCCCACATTGAGCACGAAATTGCTCTTGCCGACCCCGCCCTTGCCGGATGTTACTGCAATGACCCGTGTCATATCTGTCGTACCTCTCGCGTTATCCCTGCAATATACATGCAAAGCCCAACAGGGAAAAAAGGCCCTCTTTCCCGCACGGGACGCGAAGAAAGAGAAGTTTATTTCCCTCACGGGGGAAAGATTTTATCCCCGATCTCCTTCCAGGACCATGGAAACGACCTTGCTGATGCCCGGCACATCGAACGTGACCCCGTAGAGGATGTCGGCCATGTCCATGGTGTGCCGGTTGTGGGTCACGATGATGAACTGCGAGTCTCGGGAAAAGGTTCTGATCAGGCGGTTGAGCCGGATGACGTTCGCATCGTCCAGCGGCGCATCCACCTCGTCGAGGATGCAGAACGGCGAGGGGTTCACCTTGAAGAGGGCGAACATGAAGCTGATGGCGCACAGCGTCTTCTCCCCTTCGGAGAGGAGGCTCATTGCCTTCAGGCGCTTGAAGGGAGGAGAGGCGAAGATCTCCACGCCGGCCTCCAGCTCGTCGCCCTCCGTGAAGACGATGTCGGCCTTTCCCCCTCCGAACATGGTGGTGAAGATCTCCTGGAAGTTCTGCTTCACCTGGGTGAAGGTGGCCATGAATGCCTTGATGCTCTGGCGTTCGATGTTGGCGATCACCTCCTTGAGCCGGGTGCTCGCCCGGACGATATCCTCGTACTGCCGGTGCAGATCGTCCCACCGCTGCTGGACATGCTCAAAGGCCTCGATGGAGGCGAAGTTGATCTGGCCCATCTTCTCTATGCGTTCCTCGATGGAGGCGACCTCCTGTCTGGCGCCTTCGGCGTCGAAGGTCCCGGGGATCTCGGGCATGCCTTCTCCGAAACGGGCAGAGAGCCTCTCGAGGTTCATGGCATAGGCGATCTCGAGCTCCCTCTTTTTCAGCTGGGCCTCGCTGCGGGCCCTCTCTTCCTGTTCCAGGGCACTTCGAAGCGTTCTCGCTTCTTCCTGAAAGGTCCTCTGGAGGCTCAGGGTGGTCTCGTATTCTGCCACAAGACGGTCATAGGCGGATTTGAGGCTCGCTATCTCGGCCGATGCACCTTCCAGGGTCTCCCGCGCCTTGCCCATGGAGAGCTCCACGGCGAGCCTGGTGCCGGTGAGCTCTTCGATCCTCCGGACATCCTTCTCGATATCCTCGAGGCGCTTCGAGCGTGCCGCCTCCAGGGTACGGAGGCGTTCCCCCCTGGTTGCCTGGAGCACCTTGAGGTCGCTCAGACGGGTGGCCCTGGCCTGCTTCTCCTCCTGTGACTTCAGAAGGCCCTGTTTGGCGGCCTGCTTTCTCCCGTCGAGCTCCTTTACCAGCGATTCCTTACCGGCCCGGTCCTCCTCGAGCGCTGTTTTTTGCATTGTGAGGGCTGCCAGCTCGGCATCGAACTTCGCAGTAAGCGCCTCCATCTGCGCCATCTCCGCCTTGAGCGAGGTCTCCTGATCGATGAGGCGCCCCTGCTGGGCGACGATCCCCCCCCGGTTCTCCTGGAGGGACGCAATCTCTCGCTCCAGGGTGCGCAGCCGGGCCGTCCTGTCGGCATGGCGGGCCTTCAGTGCCTGGAGCCCCTTCTTCGCCTCGGCGAGGCTCGTCCGAAGCTGAGGGATCTGTTCCTCGAGAGAGCGCATCCTTTCGGAAAGCTCCCTGATCTCGGCCTTGGCCTTGAGCACTTCTGCGTACTTCGCGAGCTCTCTCGTCGTCCTGATAAACCCCGTGGGCTCAAGGATCATCCCTTGCCTGGTGACGAAGCTGCACGAGCGGTGGCCCTGCTCCCACAGCACAAGAGCGCTCTTGAGGTCTTCCACCACCCACATGTTCCGGGACAGAGCCTCTGCAACGTCCCGGTAGCCCTCCTTAGCATCGATGAACTCCGAGAGCTCTCCCAGCACACCGGTACTCCCCGCCGGGGGGCCCTGCACCCTATGACCGACATGGGGACGCTCGATGACAAAGCCCGGGCCTCTGGTCTCGAATCCATCCTGAGCAAGGATCTCACCGTGGTCACGGAAGATCAGGAAGTCGAGAGCTGTCCCCATGGACCTGCCGACGGCCTCCTCGAATCCTGCGCGGACACAGAGCATGTCCGAGACCTTCCTGGTGCCGTTCGGGTGGGGCCTGGTCGATTCAGGGGATCCGGCAGGGTCGACGATCCTGGCGAGCACGGAGAGCTTGGCGCGGATCTCCGCATGGCTCTTCTCCTGTACGATGATCCTCTGGGTGTCGACCTCAATGCGGGACAGCCCCTCCTCCAGCGAACGCTCAAGTCCCTGTGTCTCCTCCTGCACCAGGGGGATTTCCCCGCGCTTGGAAGAGATCTCCGCATCCAGGGGGAGAAGATCCCTTGCCAGGTTTTGCGCGGACGCGGCGAACGAGGAGAGGTCCTGCCCGCGTTTTCTGAGCGTGGATGCCACCTCCTGGTGCCTGCCCCGGATTTCCGCGACTCGCTGATCGAGCGAGCGCACCTCCCCGATGGCATGAAACAGCTCGGTCCTCTTCTCGTTGTATTCCTGCTCGAGGGTCTCATATTCCCGCTCAAGGCCGCCATGGGCTGCCTCGTCAGCCTCGACGAGCGTCAGGATGCCCTGCAGCTCACCGGAGAGGCGTTCCATCTCCTGCCCGAGCGCCAGGGCCTTTTCTAACTCCTCCTCGGAGAGGCGTTTGTCCTCCTCCATGCCCTGGGTGAGCATCTCGATGGTGGACCCGAGGTCCTTGAGCCTCGTGTTCGAGGATTCGATCTCACGCCGTGCGAGAAGCTCCCGGGATTCTGCCGCGCCCAGGGAGGAGGCCAGCTTCTCCATCTCGGCCTTGAGCCGTGAGCCGGTGCCCTCCTGGGCCTGGGCCTTTTCGTTCAGGAAGGCCACGTCCTTCTCATACCCTGCGATCCGGGCCTCGTATCCCTGGAGCTCCGCCTCCAGAGCCTCCCTTCCCGAGGCGATCCTCCGGAGATCACAGGCAGCGAGGGTCTTTGTCAGTTCATTGGCCGCCGCGCGCAGGTCCTGGTATCTCCTGGCCTTGTGGGACTGCGACTTCAGATCGTTTCTCTGCCTGGTGACCTCGTTCAGGAGATCCCTGATCCGTTCCAGGTTCTTCGAGGTGGCCTCCAGGCGCTTCAACGCCTCGGCCCTCTTGATCCTGAATCTGCCCACCTCGGCCGCCTCTTCGATGACATACCGGATCTCGTCGGGCTTTGCCTGGATGATGTCCTTCACCCGCCCCTGCTCGATGATGGCGTATCCGTTCCGGTTGAGGCCCGTGTCCAGGAACAGGTCCGCGACATCCTTCAGGCGGCACTTGACGTTGTTGATCAGGTACTCGCTCTCGCCCGAGCGGAAGAGCCTCCGGGTGACGGAGACGCTGGCGAAGCCGTCGAGGGTCGCGGGAAAGTATCCCTTGTCCCGGATCAGTTCCAGCGTGACGCTCGCCAGGGAGTTGGGCCCCACGTCCTGGGTTCCGGAGAAGATCACGTCGCTCATGGAAGAAGCGCGCAGCGACCGTGCGGACTGCTCGCCCAGGGCCCACCTGATGGCATCGATGATGTTGCTCTTGCCGCACCCGTTCGGCCCCGCAACGCAGGTGATACCATCTGCGAGCGAGAGCGCGGTCTTTTTTGCAATGGACTTGAACCCTCTGATCTCAACCCTGGATAATTTCACATAGAAAGGTTTATCAGAGCTTGATGGACACCGCAAGCATCCTTGTGGACCCGGGGGGAGGGGCCTGCGCCATGGCACGAATATCCCTTGCATTCTCTTGATGAAACCTGCAAAAAGGGAGATGAGTATCCCGGAAAGGGAGAGGGAGAGGCGATGTACATCCTCGGTAATATCATGATCGGATTGGGCAATGTGCTGGATATCCTCCTGAGCGTCTACATGTGGATCGTCATTGTCGGAGCGCTCATCTCCTGGGTAAATCCAGACCCTTACAATCCCATTGTCCGTTTTCTCAGGGCCGCCACCTACCCCCTCTTTTCCTGGCTTCGCAGGCGGATCCCCCTCGCATTCGGCGGCATTGACCTCTCTCCCATCATCGTCATTGCAGCCATCGTCTTTCTCAGGTATGCCCTGGCCAGGACCATCATTGAAACCGGGTATAGACTGAAAGGGGGTGTCTGATGAACCTGTCGCCTGAAATGGTGCGGGAACAGCGCTTCAAGGTGAAGATTTCCGGCTATGACAAGAATGAGGTGATCACGTTCCTCATGGACATCGCCGAGGACATGGACGCGCTCATGGAGGAAAACCGCCTCCTCAAGGGCGAGATCGAATCCGTGCAACGCAGGCAGAAAGACCTCGAGGACCTGTTCCTTTCGGTGAAGCAGTTCTCCGACGAGAGGATGAAGAGGGCAGACCTCGAAGCCCGCAACCTCCTGGCCGAAGCCGAGAAAAAGGCGTCCGAGATCCATCTCGCGGCAGAACGGAAGCTCCGGGAGGCCGAGCAGAAGACCCAGGAAATGCTGACCCAGGCAACGCAGAAGGCCCGCGAGATCGTCAAGGAATCGGAACTGGCCAAGACCGACCTCGACCGGGGGATCTCGGAGCTCAGGGACAGGAAGGCGACCCTCTTTTCCGAGCTCCATGCCATTCTCGAATCGTACCAGGGCTGGATCAGAGACCAGAGGCATGTGGATTAAGGCCAGGGGAGACGCCGCAATCATCACCTGCAGGGTTCACCCGAACACGGGAAGAGACGCGGTCAAGGAAGTCCGGGACGATCAGCTCGTGATCAACCTGAGTGCGCCGGCCGTCGAAGGAAAGGCGAACGAGGCCCTTGTCAGGTTCCTCTCCAAGCGGCTCAAGGTGGCAAAATCCCGCATCTCGCTCATCCAGGGGGGAAAGAACAGGAACAAGGTGGTGGCAATCGAGGGGATGGACCCTTCCGAAGTCGCTTCCTGCCTCAAGATCAATCAATGACCTTTATGCCGCGGTATCCCGTGTCCGCCAGCTCCCGCGCGATCTCGGCGGTATCCCCGCCCGAGATGCGGAAATGGTGGATGTTCTCCTCGTCGTTCATGGTCATGCCGGCGCTGATGATGTAGCCTCCTGTGGCCTCGATGATGGAGACCACCTCATCGAAGGACCCGTGGACGTTCTTCAGGATGACGTCGATCCTCGATCCGCCCTTGAGGACGCCCATGATGTCGATGAAGGCCTTCAGGATATCGTTGACCGTGAGGATGCCCACGATCTTTTCGTCCTCCACCACGGGCAGGCAGCCGATGCGCTTTTCGTAGATGATCTCCGCCGCCTTTTCCAGCGATGTCTCCCGGGTGATCGTATAGGGCTCCCTGATCATGACGTCGCTGACTTTGAGCTGCTCGATCATGGACGCGATGATGGCCTGCTTGAGATCTCCCAGGGTTACCAGCCCGAGGAATTGTCCGTTCTCCACCACGGGAAGGTGCCTCACCGAATGTTTCTTCATCGCCACCAGGGCATCCCTGATGCCCGCATCATACCCGATGGAGAAGATGTCCTTGATCATCCACGATTCGACCTTCATGCATAAGGATATACCAAATATCTGCATCAAAGGGAACTTCAAAGAAGCCCGCACCGACCCTCCCGGGCCGGGGAGGGTTACGCGGCGCCGTGCTCGGAGATGATCCGCCTGAGATACTCGATCGCATCTTCCCGGCTTGACACGAGGCCTGACGCGCGGGCGGTCTCCACCTGCTCGAGGCATTCGCCGATCCGGGGTCCTTGGCCCAGCGCGAACACTGTCATGATGTCGTCTCCGGTGACCAGGGGGGTTTCCTGCTGAGGCAGGAACTCGCCAAGATAGTACGCCCACAGGCGCTCGCAGGTATCGCGGGCATCCCCTGACGAGGCCGCGGCCAGGATCAACATCTCGGGGACGCTCCCGGGATAGTCCCGGAGGATCAGGTGCATGTCCCTCCTGTCAGGGTGCTCCTTTCCCGCCAGAGCGAGCACTGCCAGGTGACCGGATATGGAGTCGCCCACCAGGCGTGCCGCCCGGGAGGAGAGGGAGAGCCTCCGGCACAGAGGTCCGATGCCGGGAACCGCGGTTATCCCGGCAAGGAAGGCGGCGAGGCGAAGCGCCGCAGCCCGGGAGAGACCGTGCTCCAACTCCTGGCTGAAGAGATCCCCGATCCCGGGCAGGAGCTCATTCGCATGGCAGAGCAGCTCGTCCAGCCAGGCCGAAACGTCCAAAGCACGGTTCAGCCCGTCACCATCGACCGGGAACCCCTCCCGGGTTCCGGAGGAAAAGAGCTCGTGGACATATCCTGTTTCGGCCAGGAGGCCAAAGAAGGCCCCGCCCCGGGGTGATTCCAGGGACTTGAGGAACTCCTGCTTGACCCTCTCCGGGGTGACCCCCCGGATCAGCCCCGCGTGAGCCCTGACAAGGGCACCGGTCTCCCCTGAAAGGGTGAAGCCGAGCGTCACGGCGAAGCGCAGGCACCGCAGGCCACGCAAGGGGTCGTCCAGGAGATTTTTTTCTGCAATGAGCCGGATGATGCCGTGATCGAGGTCCTCCATGCCCTGGAGCGGGTCGATGAACCGCCTTTCCCTCGCATCCAGGGCCATTGCGTTGATGGTGATGTCGCGCTCGCTGACATCGGAGGCGATGTCGGGCCCCCGGGGAGGCGACACGTCGACGGTGAGAGCCCCCCTCTTGAGCGCCACCCGTGCCACCTGCCGCTCCCGATCCAGCCAGAAGGCCTTTCCGCCGAGGACGGCCCCGATCCGTCCTGTCAGGTCCCAGACATCGGAAAAGGTGACGAGGTCGAAATCCGTGGTCGGTCTGCCGAGCAGCAGGTCGCGCACGCACCCCCCCACGAGGCAGGTGCCCGGCGTGAGGATGGGCAGGATCGGCTCAAGAACGCTGTTTGTTGAGACGGCATTCCACAGATCGTGCATGCGCCTCCAGATCCTCTGCCCGGGCGATGCGGGAAGCCATGGGGCCGAGGAGATCGATGGCCTGAGCGGTCAGCGAGATGATGGATGTCCTCTTGGTGAAATCATAGACACCCAGAGGGGAAGAGAACCGCGAGGTGGAACCGGTGGGCAGGGTATGATTGGGCCCGGCGATGTAATCCCCCATGGCCTCGGGGGACTGGTATCCCAGGAAGACAGCCCCGGCATTGCGTATCCTGCCCAGGTACTCGTGGGCGTCCTTGAGCATGAGCTCGAGGTGCTCCGGCGCCACAGAGTTTGCAATGTCAATGGCCTCGTTCAGGTCTTTTGCCACGATGCACGCCCCGTGATCGTGGAGCGACGCCCGGATGGTGTCCTTCCTCGGCAGCGCATCGACGGCGGCATCCAGACGTCCGAGCACCTCCCGGGCAAGCCTCTCGGAGGCCGTGATCAGGATGGAGGAGGCCATGACATCGTGCTCGGCCTGGGAAAGGAGGTCGCAGACGATCGTTCCCGGGTCGGCCCCGTCGTCGGCGATGACGAGGATCTCCGAGGGACCGGCGAACGCATCGATGCCGATGACGCCCTGGAGCAGCCGCTTGGCATGCGCCACGTAGATGTTCCCGGGGCCCACCACCTTGTCCACCTTCGGGACGCTCTTCGTCCCATACGCCAGGGCGGCAACTGCCTGTGCGCCGCCGATGCGGTATATCCGGTCGACGCCCGCTACATGGGCGGCGGCGAGCAGCGTCTCGTTCAGCACGCCCCCCGGCGTGGGCGATACCACCACGATTTCCTCCACGCCCGCGAGCTTCGCCGGGATGACGTTCATGAGGACCGTGGAAGGGAAGGCGTTGCGTCCTCCCGGGATGTAGATGCCGGCGCTCCCGACAGGGGTCACCTTCTGCCCCAGGAGGGTGCCGGTCTCATCCGTGATGAACCAGGAGAGCTCCTTCTGGTGGGAGTGGAAGGCCGAAATCCTTCCGGCTGCCACCTGAAGCGCCTCCGTGATCTCTGTGGGAACGCGCAGCGCGGCTGCCGCTATCTCGTCTCCGGTGATGCACAGGCCTTCGTGTTCCGGGTCGAACCCGTCATAGGCCTTGGTGTATTCGAACAGAGCAACATCTCCGCGGTCTTTTACCCCGGAGATGATCTCCCTGACCCGGATGTCCACCTCGGGGGGCGTCGTCCTCATGCGGTCGAGCAGGCCGCTGAGCTTCTCTTTCCAGCCCTGGCTGTTTGTCCTGATCAGGAGCATCACAGACCGCCCTTCTCCCGGGATACGACCGCACCGAGGCCCAGGAGCTTTTGGTCGAGGGACTCGTACCCTCGGTCGAGGTGGTAGATGCGCCTGATCTCGGTGTACCCCTTCGCATTGAGCGCTGCCAGCACCAGGCTCGCCGAGGCCCTCAGGTCGGTAGCCATGACCGAGGCCCCCTGGAACTGAGGGATTCCGCGGACGATGACGGTGCGGCCCTTCTCCTCGATGTTCGCCCCCAGGCGCTTGAGCTCGGGCACGTGCATGAACCGGTTCTCGAAGATGTTCTCCGTCAGGCTCGAGACCCCGTCGACGACACAGGCGAGCGCCATGATCTGCGCCTGCATGTCGGTGGGAAACCCCGGGTAAGGGACGGTGTGGACACTGACCGGCTTCAGATCGCAATCCCCGTTCACGTGTATCACCCCGCCGGGGAGCTCGGAAATCCGGACGCCCATCTCGAGGAGCTTCTCCGATACGGCGGTGATGTGGTCGGCCCGGCCGCCCCTGATGGTGAGCTCTCCTTTTGTGATGGGTGCAGCCGCGAGAAAGGTGCCCAGCTCGATCCGGTCGGGGATGACCGCATAGTCGAGGCCATGGAGGGACTTCACCCCTTCGATGGTCACCGTGCTCTTTCCCACCCCTTCGATGTGTGCCCCCATGGCAATGAGCGCATTGGCAAGGTCCACCACCTCCGGCTCCATGGCCGCACCCTCGATGACGGTCTGCCCCTCGGCCAGGGCCGCAGCCATCAGGACGTTCTCGGTGCCGCCCACGGTTGTCGTGTCGAACACGATTTTCGCACCCTTGAGCCCTTTCGTGGTTGCCATGACATACCCGTGGGAGAGGTCGATGTCCGCCCCCATCTTGGCAAAGGCCTTCAGGTGCAGATCGATGGGACGGACCCCGATGGCGCACCCGCCGGGCAGGGAGACCTTTGCGTGGCCGTACTTGGCGAGCAGCGGCCCGAGAACGAGGATGGAGGCCCTCATGCTCTTGACCAGGTCGTACGTTGCCTCAAAGGAGCAGATATTGGTCGGATCCATCTCGATGGTGTTCTTGTCCGGCCTGTTCACCCGCACCCCGAGCTGGGAGAGGACCTCGGTGATGGTGTCGATGTCCCTGAGCCGCGGCACATTGGTGTAGGTGCAGTCGCCATCGGCCAGGATGGCCGAACAGAGAATGGGCAGGGCCGCATTCTTGGATCCCGATATGGTGACCTCTCCACGAAGCGGAGAACCACCGTGTATGATGAACTTATCCATGCACCCTCTCTATGACGACTGTCCGTGGAATCCCTGCCAGGTCGTTCGCCCAACACCTCACCCGCAACCCATCCCGGCAGGAAACCATCCGGTCGACGGCGTGCTGCTGCCCCTGGCCCACCTCCATGATGAGCAGACCCCCGGCGGTAAGGTGTCCCGGAACCTCTCCGATGATTTCTTTTACAATATCAAGCCCGTCTTTTCCACCGAAAAGGGCATTGACCGGTTCGTAGAGCCTGACGTCGTCATCCAGGCTGTCCGCTTCTACCCGGGCAATGTACGGGGGGTTTGCCAGGATCAGGGGAAAAGATGCATTGAGGCCGGCGAAGACGTCCCCGGCGTAAAGGTGGAGCCTGTTCGAAACACCGTGGGCCTGTGCATTGGCACGGGTCACCCTCACGGCCATTGGGCTGATGTCCTGGCCGTAGCCCGTGAGATCGGCCCGCTCGCACAAGAGAGAGACAAGCACCGCCCCGGACCCCACCCCGAGCTCCAGGACGTTGCCCCCTTCGGGAGCGAGGGGGAGGGAGAGCTCGACCAGGGCCTCGGTTTCCGGCCTGGGGATCAGCACGTGGGGGCAGACCTGAAAGGGCCTGCCGAAGAATTCCTTTTCCCCGAGAATGTAGGCGATAGGCTCTTTGCGGAGCCTCCTGGCGAGAAAGGCGTCGAAGGTGACGACCTCCTGCTCAGAGAGCTCCCGGTCCCGGTGGATGATGAGGTCTATCCGGGAAATCCCGAGCGCGTGAGCCAGGAGGAGCCCGGCATCGAGCCCGGGCGTGGGTATGGCCTCAGCCCGGAGCAGGTCTTTTGCCCGGGCAAGCTCCGTCTGGACGGTCTGCGCCACACCTCAGCTCCCGGTCTTCTTCATCGCCTCCGCCTGGAAATAAGTGGTGAGGCCGTCGATGAGCTCGTCGAGGTCCCCTTCGAGGATGAGCGGGAGCCTGTGCAGGGTGAGGTTGATCCGGTGCTCCGTCACCCTCCCCTGGGGGTAGTTGTAGGTGCGGATCCTCTCGCTCCGGTCTCCGGTGCCCACCTGGGATCTCCTCTGGGAGGCGATCTCCCGATCCTTGTCCTCCTGCATCTTGTGGAGGACCCGCGACCGCAGCACCCTCATGGCCTTGGCCTTGTTCTTGTGCTGGGATTTCTCGTCCTGGCAGGAGACCACGATCCCGGTGGGGAGGTGGGTGATGCGTATCGCCGACTCGGTCTTGTTCACGTGCTGGCCGCCGGCGCCGGAAGACCGGAAGGTGTCGATGCGCAGGTCGCCGGCGTCGATCTCCAGTTCGACCTCTTCGGCCTCGGGCAGGACCGCCACGGTCACCGCCGAGGTATGGATCCTGCCGCTCGCCTCGGTGGCGGGAACGCGCTGCACCCGGTGGACGCCGCTCTCGTACTTGAGACGGGAAAAGGCTCCTTTCCCCTTGATGCCCGCGATGACCTCCTTGATGCCTCCGATGCCCGTCTCGTGGATGGAGAGGATCTCGATGGCCCAGCGCTTTTCCTCGGCATAGCGGGAGTACATCCGGAAGAGGTCGGAAGCGAACAGCGCCGCCTCGTCGCCCCCCGTTCCGGCCCGGATCTCGAGGATGACATCGCGTCCGTCATTCGGGTCCTTGGGGAGGAACATCGTCTTGATCTGCTGCTCGAGGCGATCCTTTTCCTCCTGCAGCGTGGCGAGCTCGACCTTCACGAGGGCCCTGATCTCAGGGTCCGGGTCTAAGAGCATGGACTCGTGCTCGCCGATGTCCTCTTCAACGTTCTTGAGCCGACGGGAGGGGACCATGATCTCCTCGAGCGAGGCATGTTCCTTGGCAAGGGCAGCGTACTGAGCGCGATCCGCGAGAACCTTTTCATCGGCGAGGAGATCGGAAAGTTCGTGGTAACGATCCTCGATCTCCTTCAATCGTTCAATCATGTCGATGGGGATGCGTTATTTCTTTCCCTTGTTCAGGTATTCGCCGTACTTTCTCCTGAACAGCTCAGCCTTTCCGGCCGTGGCGGTGAGTCTCTGCTGCCCCGTGTAGAAGGGGTGGCATGCACTGCAGATTTCAACGCGGATATCCTTCTTCGTGGATCGCGTGGCGAAGTTGTTCCCGCACGCACAGGTGACCGTTGTCTCGAAGTAATCCGGATGGATGTCTTTTTTCATCGTATCTACTCCTACTTATTCATGGATTCCAGAAACTCGGCATTATTACTCGTCTTGCTCAATTTGTCCAGCAGAAATTCTATGCTGTCGATGGGGTTGAGCGGGCTCAGGAGCTTGCGCAGGATCCAGATCCGATCCAGCTGATCCTTGGGCATGAGCAGCTCCTCTTTCCGCGTGCCTGATTTCGATATGTCGATGGCCGGGAAAACCCTGCGCTCCATGATAGAACGGTCCAGGTGGATCTCGAGGTTTCCCGTTCCCTTGAATTCCTCGTAGATGACCTCGTCCATGCGCGACCCCGTATCGACGAGCGCGGTGGCGATAATGGTTATGCTGCCGCCTTCTTCGATGTTGCGGGCCGCACCGAAGAACCTCTTCGGCTTCTGGAGCGCATTGGCGTCGATACCGCCCGAGAGGAGCTTCCCGGATGGCGGGCACACGGTGTTGTGGGCGCGCGCGAGCCTGGTGAGGGAGTCGAGAAGGATCACCACGTCTTTTTTATACTCCACCAGGCGCTTTGCCTTCTCCATGACCATGCGGGCCACCTGCACGTGCCGTGAGGCAGGCTCGTCGAACGTGGAAGCCACGACCTCGCCGTTGACGGAGCGCTGCATGTCGGTGACCTCTTCCGGCCGCTCATCGATGAGCAGCACCATGAGCGCCACGTCGGGGTGGTTTGCCGTGATGCTGTTGGCAATGCTCTGGAGCATCATGGTCTTTCCTGCCTTGGGCGGGGAAACGATCATGGCTCTCTGGCCTTTCCCGATGGGGACGAGCAGGTCCAGGACCCTCCCGGTGAGGTGATCGGTGGCGGTCTCGAGCTTGAACTTCTCCATGGGATAGAGCGGTGTGAGGTTGTCGAAGGATACCCGGTGCTTGGCCTCCTCAGGGTCCTCGTTGCTGATGGTCTCGAGCTTGAGCAGGGCAAAGTAGCGCTCGTTGTCTTTCGGCGGCCTGATCTGACCCCTCACCTCATCGCCGTTCTTGAGATTGAACCTCCGGATCTGGGACGGTGAAACGTAGATATCGTCCGGACCGGGGAGGTAGCTGTAGTCTGCGGAGCGCAGGAACCCGAACCCGTCGGGCAGGATCTCGAGAACACCCTGTCCCGAGATGTAGACATCCTTGTCAGACTGGGCCTGGAGGATGGCGAAGATGAGCTCCTGCTTGGTCATGGTGGCTGAACCCTCTATCTCCAGCGAGTTCGCGGTCTCGAGGAGCAGCTTGGGATCCATTGTTTTTAAATCTTCCAGATGCATATTGTTTCCTTTCGGCTCTATGAGTGATGTGGGGTGTTTTGTGTGAGGGCCCACGAAACAGAGTATCGGTATGAATTGGACTAAATGAAACCAAAAGAGAAGTCAAGAGCAAAAGACACGCCGGGCGGCCTGTCTGCCCGCCCGGCGCTCGTGTTTTTCAATCCCTAGTTCGTACTAGTTTTCCTGTTTGGGCAAAAATCCGTTCGGGTGGAACTTCTTGCCCGTGACCTTTACGGAGATGCCCTTCTGATCCAGGTACGGGGTGATGCCGCCCATGAAGAACGGCCAGCCTGCACCCATGATGACGCCGGTGTCCACATCCCTGGGGTCAGCCACCACACCCTCTTTGAGGATGGTGTCGACCTCGAGGGCAACCCGCTCCAGCACACGCTGCCGGATCTCCTCGTCGGTGAACTTCTTGTTCCCCTGCGGCCAGCCTGCTGCGATCTCCGGATCGATGTCCACGCCCGTTTCGGTGAACACCACGAGGCCCCTCTTTCCCTTTGCCACGAGGTTCTTGAGCCCTTCGCTTACCGGGAATCTCTCGGGCCAGGCGGCGTTCAGCGTCTCCTGGACGTGCAGTGAAATGGCGGGGCCCACCAGGGCGGCAAGCGTGAACGGGGACATGGGGAAGCCGAGCTCCACCACGGCGTTGTCCACCTGCATGAATCCGGCACCCTCGTTGATGCACTGGAAGATCCCGTCCATCCACGCAAGCAGAATCCTGTTGACCAGGAACCCGGGGGCGTTCTTCACGAGAACGGGTGTCTTCTTGATCTTCTTTGCAAGGTCGAAGGCCGTTGCCAGGGCCACTTCGCTCGTGGTGTCCGTCTTGATGATCTCGACCAGCGGCAGAACGGCGATGGGGTTGAAGAAGTGGAAGCCGATCACGCGGGACGGATCCTTGAGGAACTTGCCCATCTCTGCGATGTTCAGAGACGAGGTGTTGGTGAGGAACAGGCACTCCGGCTTGCAGATGGCCTCGAGCTCGGCGAAGACCTTCTGCTTGATGCCGATCTCTTCGAAGACAGCCTCGATCACGAAGTCGCAGTCCGCAAAGCCGTCATAGGTGACGGTGCCGGTGATGAGCTCTTCGCCCATCCACGTGGCATCGGCCGCGCTCATCTTGCCCTTCTTGGCAGACTTGCCGAGCTGCTCGCGAACGTAGGCAAGACCCTTGTCCACGAACTCCTGCTTGATGTCCTTCATGACGACCGGGCACTGGAGACGCTGTGCGAACAGCAGGGCCATCTGGGAGGCCATGAGGCCTGCGCCGATGACGCCGATCTTGCCGATCTTGTTGCCCTTGACCTCTTTCGGCGGTCTGCCGGGGAGCTTCTTTGCCCTGCGCTGCGTGAGGTCGAAGGAGTAGACGCCGCACATGAACTGCTCGGACATGATCATGTCCGCCAGCGTCTGGCTCTCCTGCTCGAACCCTTCATCCAGAGACCAGGTGCCTGCGCCCCTGATGAGGTCCAGGGCCCTGTAGGGTCCCAGCGCTCCGGAATGTACCCTGCCGGCGATGGCGAACTTGGTCTGGTTGTAGAGCTCGTCCGTCATCTTGGGATCGACGGCCTTGCGCTCGATCTTCTCCTCGCCCGTGATGATGCGCTCGAGCAGGGCCAGCGATTCATCCATGAACTCGGCCGGGGCGATGAGCTTGTCTGCCAGCCCCATCTCGAAGGCCTTCTTGGAGTTGATCATGCGGTTCTGGTTGAGCGGGTTGGTGATGATGAGCTCGATGGCCTTTTCGGGCCCGCAGAGCTTTGTCACGAGCTGGGTTCCGCCCCATCCGGGCACGAGACCGAGGAAGCACTCGGGCAGCGCATAGTGATCGCACCCGCCCGGGCTTTTGGAGATGGTGCGGTAGTTGTGGTAGAGCCCCACTTCGACGCCTCCGCCCATGACCGCGCCGTTGATGGCGGCGAGCGTCGGGATCTTGAGGCCCATGATGCGCTTGAAGGTCGCATGGCCCACATGGCCGATCTCGAGGGCCTTATCCCTGGTCACGCTCGTGTCGACGCTCATGATGTCGGCGCCCACGTTGAAGATGAAGGGCTTGCCCGTGAGGATCCATCCCTTGACGTCCGCGTCCTTCTCCACGATATCGATGACCTTGTTCAACGATTCGAGTGCCTCGGTGCCCCAGGTGTTCGGGACGTTGTAGAACTGCCCGTTGTCCATGGTGACAATCGCTATCTTGCCAGCCTTCTTCGATTGAAAGTAGTTTAGTTTGCATTCAGTTATGTACTTAGCCATGGCATGAACCTCCTAAAATTTCCCTACAGCGTTTTCCCACAACATCGATCCACCCATGCCGAGACCGACACACATGGTGGTGAGCCCGTACTTTGCCTTCGGATTCATCTCGAAATCCTGTGCAAGCTGCATGCTCAGGCGGACGCCGGAGCTCGCCAGCGGGTGGCCGACCGCGATGGTCCCGCCGTACGGATTGAGCCGTGGGTCCTCGGGGGGCGTCATGCCGAAGTGCTTCATGAAACCCACAGCCTGAACGGCGAAGGCCTCGTTGAGCTCGATGATGTCGAGGTCCGAGAATTTCAGGCCGTAGTTCTTGAGGACCTTTTCCGTTGACGGAACCGGACCCCATCCCATGATGGACGGATCCACGCCCATGAAGGCTGCGCCGACGAACTTCATTTTCGGCTTGATCCCCAGCTCCTTGCATTTCTGCCCGGACATGAGGAGCGAAACCGTTGCGCCGTCGTTCAACCCCGAGGAGTTCGCCGCCGTGACCCGGCCTTCGGCCTTGAACGGGAACTTCCTGAGGCCCCTTATGCTCTCCAGGGAGGTGTCTCGCCTGGCCTGCTCGTCGCGATCGGCAACCTTCCACCCGGTGGGGGTGAACACCGCCATGTCCACGCAGTGCTTGTGGTAATAGCCTGCATCCAGCGCCTTGAAATACCGCTTGGTGACATGATAGGCGTACTCGTCCGCCTCTTCCTTGGTGACGGGCTGCTCGCCGTTCTCCACGAGCCAGTCGTGAAGCTTCTCGGCCGTGACGCCCATGTTGAAGTATTTCGGCTCCACCATCTTCTCGGTGACGATCCTCGGGTTCGGGTCTGCACCCTGCCCCATGGGGTGATGTCCCATGTGCTCCACGCCGCCTGCAATGATGATGTCCGCGACGCCCGTCTTGATGAACGAGGAGCCGATGGTCTGGCAGGTCATGCCGCCGGCGCACATCCTGTCAACGGAAAACCCGGGGACCTTTTCGGAGAGGCCTGCGGTGAACACGACCGTCCTGCCCATGGTGGTACCCTGGTCTCCGGACTGGGTCGTTGCGCCCCAGATGCTGTCATCAACCTCATTCCACGGCACCGTGGGATTCCTTCTCATGAGCTCGCGCATGATCTTGGTGACCATGTCATCCGCTCGTGTGGTCCAGTATGCGCCATCGGGCCGAGCTTTTCCGAACCACGTACGAACGCCGTCGACAAAATAGGCATCTCTTAAATCCATACAACCCTCCTTGTTTGTGTGTATACATGACCAAAGTTCTGCGGACTTATTCTTCGTTTGGGTGTGAGAAATTCCGGTTCCACCTAAATGGTATAACCGTACGGGGGAGGTGCTGTCAAGGTTTATCTGAATGACGGTTCATTTTTTAGGTCAAAAAAACAGGCGGGTTGGACCTGTAAAAACTCCTGCCCGATCATCCGTACCTGACCCTGAAGGGGTTTATCTCGCGCTGGATCCCTTTTACCCGGATCGAGCCCATGGGCTCGAAGTCGACCGCGAGGTCTGCACGGCCCGGTATCACCGATGTGGTGAGGCTGCTGACAACGATCTCTCCCGGCTTGCAGATGGACTCGAGACGCTGGGCAAGATTCACGGGCTCGCCGATGACCGTGTAATTCATCTGCTCCTGGGTCCCGATATTCCCGGCCACCACGACCCCCGTGGCCACCCCGATGCCCACATCGATGGGGAACCGGCCCTCCTCAAGCAGCTTGTGCTTCAGCAGCTTCACCCCCTGCTGCATATCCACGGCGCATGAAATGGCCTTGACCGGGTCCATCTCGGACTCGTCCGGGATCCCGAACACCGCCATCACCCCGTCGCCCAGGAACTTGTCGAGCATGCCCCCGTGCTTGAAGATGACCGGGACCACGGTCTCGAAGAACCGGTTGAGCACGTCCACCACCTGCTCCACCGGGTTGCCGTCCACGAGCGTGGTGAACCCGGAGATGTCCGCAAACACGACGGTGACGGTCTTCTTCTGCCCGCCGAGACCCGTCATGCGGTCGTCCGCCACGAGGTGCTCGGCGAGCCCCCGGGAGAAGTACCGGCTCAGGTTCATCCTCTTCTTCTCGAGATCGAGGAGATCCTGGTAGGTCCTGACCAGGGAGGCGGTAATCGAGAGCTGATCTGCGATGAGCTCGAAGAACCTCAGGTCGTTCGGCCCGAAGGAGTCCTGGACATTGTCGCGGAAATTGATGACCCCGATGCACATTCCCTCCGAGATAATGGGCACGCAGGCCAGGGAACCCGCCTGGTTCGTCCCCCGGTTCGAAAAATTCGGGTCCTTGGTCACATCCGGGATATAGATGGTCTTGCCTGTTTCCACCACGCTGCCCGCAATGCCTTCCCCTCTCTTGAGAAAGACCGGCGGCCGGATCGGCGAATTGCTCATGAGGGAGGCGCTCACCACGTGGAGCGACTGCGTCTGCTCGTCGATGAGCATCACGGATATGCTGTAGATGCCGGTGGCATGCTTGATGATATCCAGCTGTTTTAAAAAGAGCTGGTTCCACAGGGAGAGGCTGGTGCCCTTGAGGGCCTCGCCGAGCTCCTTCAGGAGGGAGAGTTCGGCGATCTTCTGCTCGTATCGCTCTTCCAGAGAGACGATGCGTTTCATGAGAGTGGATGAGATATCGTGATCCATGACTTATGCGTCCAGCAGGTTTTTCACCCGTGTCCTCGTGTCTTCGAAACGCCTGGAGACGATCTCCGGGGATATGCTGTCCATCCTCCCCTCCAGGAGGTATCGTGCGGCCGCCGTGTTGATCGCTCCCATGTCGATGCCGCCGGTGTGGGCGATGATATCGGCCACATGAACCGTGACGGCGGTGGCGGGGTCGGCTGCCTTGGATGGCTGGTGATGGCTCTGGAGCCCGTCCACGATGGTTTCGGGGAGATTCCACCGCTCTGCCACAAAGGCCCCCATCTCTGCGTGGGAAACCCCGGTTTCCCTCTCTTCTGCAGCGAGGCCCTCGAGGGAGGACACCTGCGTCAGGTCCCCGAATCCGCACCCCCGCTGCAGGAAAATGATCTTGCCGAAGTCGTGGAGAAGCCCCAGGGTGTAGAGCATGTTCCCCCCGGAACAGCCCAGGACGGGACCCAGCCACTGGGAGAGGTGGGCTACCAGCAGCGAGTGCTCCCAGAGCAGCTGCGCCTTTCTCGGGGCGATCCGATCCATGATCTGGTGGATGGCTATGGAAAACGCGAGGTTGACGACCTCGTCGTTGCCGAGGATGACCACGGCGTGCTCCACCGAGTCAATCTGCCGGCGGAACCCGTAGAAGGCGGAATTCACCACCTTGAGCAGCCGGGAGGTGAGCACCGGGTCCTTCTCGATGACCTTTGCCATCCGGGAAGCGGCCACGAGGTCGTCTCCGGCAAGCGCAATGACCTCCTGCGAGATTGACGGCAGGGTGAAGAGATTTTCGATGTTCCGGAACCGCCTGAGCGTTTTCTTCCCGAGCTCCTGCTTGGCCTCCATCATCTCGCGGTACGGCCACTGATCCATGAGCGTAAAGAAATCTCCGGAGACCCGATCCTGGGGTTCCCCGGGGGAAGAGACGCTGCCCAGGGGGAGGAGATCCTCCAGCCAGCGCCGGTCGGCCGGCGCCATCACGCCCTCGACCGCACGGAGCTCCCCGAGGTGAGACCCGAGGAAGGCATAGAACTGGTAGAAGGTGGAGACCAGGAACTTCCCCTCGCCGTCCGCCTCGCTTGTGCTCGGGCCCTTCTCCCTGATGCTCTCCCAGAGGCTTTTCACCCACGGAGAGCTTCCCCTGCTGTGTTTGAACCGTTCGAGCGCCTCGGAGATGAGCGCCTGCACGTCCGTGCCGTCGCCAGGGTATACCGCGATGCCCTTGGGTATGGAGAGAAAATGCGCCGAAGCCTCGTCCGCTCCCATCCCGAAGACGCCGATGACGAGGTGGTCCTTGTACCTCACCGCGGTGTCCATCTCCCGCCTCGCCCTCAAGGCCATGTCGGCCTGCTCGAAGGGAACCACCACGAAGGCCATGCTTCCCTGGAGGGCTGAAACCTTCTTCAGCTCGAGCTCCAGCGGCGCAAGCGACTCCTTGATTTCCATAGCCGTTCTATCGACAATCCGCGAGTGATTCTTGACTTCGAACGTGTGCTGCCACTACAATAGGCGACATCCATATTAAAGGGTAAGGAAATTGAGATGCCATCAGTAGAAAAAGCCCGGGAAATCATCCTGTCGTACATAAAGACGCTGCCGCAAGAGAAGGTCTCCCTGGAAAAGGCCCTGGGAAGATACCTGGCAGAAGATATCGTCTCCCCCCTGGAGATCCCCTCAACGGACAACTCGGCCATGGACGGGTATGCGGTTCGCCTGGAGGACGTCTCGTCCCCCGGCGCGACGCTCGCCATCGCCTCCGTGCTCCCGGCGGGATATACCGCCGACCATGCCCTCGAAAAAGGCCAGGCCATCAAGATCATGACAGGAGCCCCCATCCCTCCGGGTGCAGAGGCCGTGGTCAAGCGCGAGGACACCACGGAGGGAGCCGCGACGGTCACCATCAACAAGGTGCCGAAAAAACACGAGAACATCCGCTTCCGCGGGGAGGACATCCGGATCGGCACCACCATCCTCCACGAGGGAGACCTCGTAGGCCCTGCCCAGATCGGCGTGCTCGCATCCATGCGCCGCCTGGTTGTGCCCGTGCGTCAGCGCCCGCTGGTGGCCGTGCTCGCCACGGGGGACGAGATCCTGGATATCGACGAAGTTCCGTCGGGAGGGAAGATCACCTCATCGAACTCCTACACCATGATCAGCCTGGTGAAGGCTGCCGGGGGGATCCCTCTGTACCTGGGAATCGCGCGGGATACCCGGGAAGACCTGGAAAAGAAGCTCTCGGCGGCAAGGAAGGCGGACCTGCTCCTCACCTCCGGAGGGGTCTCCATGGGCGATTACGATCTCGTGAAGACCGTCATGGCGGAAGAGGGAAACTCCCTGGTTTTCTGGAAGGTCGACATGAAGCCGGGAAGGCCTTTGGCCTTCGGCATGATCAGGGGCATACCGACCCTCGGGCTGCCGGGGAACCCCGTATCCACCATGACCGCCTTCTACCAGTTCGCCAGGCCGGCCATCCTCAAGATGATGGGTGCTCACAGCATCCTGCTCCCCCGTGCCAGGGCCCGGCTGTCCGTTGCCCTTGAGCACAAGGCCGACCGTCCCGAGTTCATGAGGGGCATCCTGGTCAGGCAGGGCGACGACCTCTTTGTGGGGCCAACCGGTCCCCAGGGATCCGGGGTCCTCACCTCCATGGCAAGCGGCAACTGCTACATCATCCTGCCGCAGGGAAAGACGAACTTCAGTCAGGGCGAGTTCGTCGAGTGCGAGCTGTATCATGAATTCTCATAGCGATGACGAGTGAGGCCTTTTTGACAGGGCCTTCACGACCGGAAAGGAGGGCGTTTCTCTGAGCAGTGGCGGGTTGATTTGTTTGTTGACATGGCGGGTCCAATAAGTATAAGTAGCCTACTTTTAAATTTTTACATGGAGGACAGGATGTTGAGAAAGAATGAACTCCTTGAAATCAAAGAGATCCTTCTCCAGATGAAGAGAGAGATCCTCAAGGCCCTTGAAGAGAGGATAAAATCGAACGACATATCTGCCCAGAGAGAGATCGGCGACATCTTTGACGATGCCGACCTCGAGCAAACACGGGAGTTCAATCTCCTGCTCGGAACAAGAGAGCGTCAGAAACTCGATCAGATAGAGAGCGCCCTGGCGAGGATGGAGCACGGGGAATACGGCTTCTGCGAAGACTGCGGCGAAAACATACCCGCCGGGAGACTGAAGGCCATGCCCTTTGCAACGCTGTGCGTGAAGTGCAAATCCGAACGCGAAAGCGTGGAAGGGTTGGCATCGGCACCGCTGTACGTTGAGGAAAAAGGGTAGGCTTCATGGCTACCCGCGTGGAGGTAGGCCTCAAGCCGCATCTCTTCGATGCCCGCGGCGAACGGGTGAAGCGTCAGATCCTCCACGCCTTTCCACAGCTTTCCCCCCTTGAAAAGATCTCCTGCCTGGACATCTACAGCATAGACTCCGACGGGCTGAAGGGGGAATGGCTCGAAGAGGCCTTCTGCGACCCCGTCATCCAGGACATATCCGTGGGCTCCCTCCTGCGCAGCGATTTTTGCTGGTACATCGAGATCGGATACAAGCCCGGGGTCACGGACAACGTGGGGAACAGCGCCCGGTACGCGCTGAAGCTGATCTCCGGGAAAGATATCCCCGTGTTTTCGTCCCGGGCCTACCTGCTTCACGGATCCCTCCCCAGGGATCTCGTAGAGTCGATCGCCGAGGATTGCCTGGCGAACGAGCTCATCCAGCACATCCGGGTCTTCCCGGTTGATGAGTGCCCTGCCATAGAACCGTATATCCCGCGGGTCACCATGCTCCACAAGGCAGAAGTCGAGACCGTTTCCCTGGCTCTGTCCGACGAGGCGCTGCTGAAGCTTTCCCAGGAAAGGACGCTGGCGCTCACCGTGGAAGAGCTCAAGGTCATTGCGCGATACCTGGAGGACAGGGAGGTGCGCGCTCACCGCAGAAGCGTCGGGCTCACGGAAACCATCACGGACGTGGAGCTCGAGGCCCTGGCACAGACCTGGTCGGAGCACTGCAAGCACAAGATCTTCAACGCGGACATCCGCTACGAGGAGCAGGGGCACATCACCGAAATATCCTCGCTCTTTTCCACCTACATAAAGGGCTCCACCTCTGAGATACGGCGTCTTTTAGGCCCGGAAGACATCTGCGTGAGCGTCTTCACGGACAATGCCGGCGTCATCCGTTTCAACGAAGACTATAACCTGGTGTTCAAGGTGGAGACCCACAACTCCCCGTCCGCCCTGGACCCGTACGGCGGGGCGCTCACCGGCATCGTCGGGGTCAACCGCGACCCCTTCGGCACCGGGATGGGATCCAAGCTCATCTTCAACACCGACGTGTTCTGCTTTGCGAGCCCCTTTTACACGTCTGAGCTTCCGCCCAAGATCCTCCACCCGCGCCGGATCTTCGAAGGCGTCCGGGAAGGCGTCGAGCACGGCGGCAACAAGTCGGGCATCCCCACGGTCAACGGGTGCATCGTGTTCGACGAGAGGTACCTCGGCAAGCCGCTGGTCTACTGCGGGACAGCCGGGATCATGCCCCGGGAGGTCGGCGGCGAGCCCTCCCACCTGAAAAAGATCAAGCCGGGCGACCGCATCGTCATGTCCGGAGGCAGGATCGGCAAGGACGGCATCCACGGGGCGACCTTCTCCTCCGAGGAACTCCACGAGGCATCCCCCACCTCCGCGGTGCAGATCGGGGACCCCATCACCCAGAAAAAGCTCACCGATTTCCTGCTCAAGGCGCGGGACCTGGGCATCTACCGGGCCATCACCGACAACGGCGCAGGCGGGCTCTCGTCTTCGGTGGGAGAGATGGCCACGCTCTCGGGCGGCTGCACCATCGAGCTCGACAAGCCCCCGCTCAAGTACGTGGGCCTGAGCCCCTGGGAGATCCTGCTCTCCGAGGCCCAGGAGCGCATGACGCTCGCAGTGCCCGAGGAGCAGGTGCCGGCGTTCCTCGCGCTCTCGTCCCAGATGGACGTGGAATCCACGGTGATCGGCACGTTCACCGACTCCGGTTTCTTCCACTGCACCTATGCCGGCCGGACCGTCTGCTGCCTGCACCTGGACTTCCTCCACGACGGCCTGCCGAAGATGCAGCTCACGGCCCGCTGGAACCCGGTGATACACGAGGATCTCCCCACCCCTGTGCCCGCCGACCACGCGGGGAAACTCTGCGAGATGCTGGGCCGCCTGAACATCTGCTCGAAAGAGTTCGTGATCCGGCAGTACGACCACGAGGTCCAGGGAGGCTCCGTGGTAAAACCTCTGGTAGGGCTCTCCTGCGACGGGCCGTCGGACGCGGCCGTGATTCGCCCGCTCCTGGATTCAACCGAGGGCGTGGTGGTGGCAAACGGCATCGTGCCCAGGTACTCGGACCTCGACACCTATCACATGGCCGCCTGTGCGCTGGACGAGGCCTTGCGGAACTACGTGTGCGTGGGGGGCAACCCGGACCGCTGGGCCAGCCTCGACAACTTCTGCTGGTGCGACCCGGTGCAGAGCGAGAAGAACCCGGACGGCGAGTTCAAGCTCGCCCAGCTCGTGCGGGCGAACCAGGCCCTGTCGGCCTACACCAGGGCTTTCCGGTGTCCCCTGATCTCGGGCAAGGACAGCATGAAGAACGACTACATCGGCGGAGACATCAAGATCTCCATCCCGCCCACGCTCCTGGTCTCGGTCATCGGCAGGATAGACGACGTCTTTACCGCCGTCACCATGGACGTCAAGCTCCCCGGCGACCTCGTCTATGTCCTGGGCCGGACGAAAAGAGAGCTCGGCGGGAGCGAGTACCTCGCCTCCCTGGGTATGACGGGCACCGTGGTGCCGGAGGTGGACGCGAAAACCGCCCTGGAACGTTACCGCACGCTCCACCGGGCCATCAGCGGAGGCCTCATCCGGGCGGCCCACGACATCTCGGACGGCGGTCTGGCCGTGTGCCTGGCCGAGATGGCCTTTGCCGGGGGGTTCGGCATGGAGATCGACCTCGGAAAAATCAGTGCCGACCCGGGCCTTCTGGACACGGAGATCCTCTACTCCGAGACGGCCAGCAGGATCGTCATCGAGGTGAAGCCTGAAGACGCCTCCCGCGTGGAAGCACTCTTCGGGGGCGATGCCGCGTGCATCGGAAGCATCACCCCCCAGGGCAGGCTCACCATCCGCAGCCAGGACTCCTCGGTCATCATCGACGAAGACTTGACGGCGCTGAAAAGCGCCTGGAAGGCGACACTGGACTTCTAGCATGACACAGCAGATACGCTCACTCGTCATAACGGGCTACGGAACGAACTGCGAGATGGAGATGGCGCATGCGTGCAGAAAGGCCGGGGCAGCGGCCGACATCGTCCACCTGAGCGAGATCCTCAGCGGGAAATATGCCGTCGCGGATTACCACTTTCTCAACCTCGCAGGAGGGTTCCTCGACGGCGACGACCTCGGTTCGGCCCAGGTGGAGAACGTCCGTCTCAAGTATGCCCGGATAAAGACCACGGGCCGTACCCTCTTCGACGAGATCCAGGCCTTCATCGGCCGGGGCATGATCATCCTCGGGGTGTGCAACGGTTTCCAGGTGCTCGTGAAATCGGGGATCCTCCCCGGCAACCCTTTGGGCAAGCGCCGGGTGTCGCTCACCTTCAACGACTCCGCCAAGTTCGAGGACCGCTGGGTGAGGCTCAAGGTGAACAGGGAAAGCCCCTGTATCTTCACCCGGGGGCTCGAGAGCCTGACCGTTCCGGTGCGCCACGGCGAGGGAAAGTTCGTGTGCGACAGCGAAGAAACGCTCCGGGAAATAACGCAGGCGAACCTCAATGCGCTGTCCTATGCCGACGCGAGCCTGTCCCCCACCATGGAGTACCCGTGCAACCCCAACGGCTCGGCAGGCGCCATCGCCGGCATCTGCGACCGGTCGGGGCGCATCTTCGGCCTCATGCCGCACCCCGAGGCCTTCACGCACCCCACCAACCACCCCTCCTGGACCAGGCTCGAGACCCTGCCGGAAAAAGGCGAGGGCATGGCCATCTTCGACAACGCGGTGCAGTTCCTCACCGGAATACTCTGATCAGAGAGAAAGCATCCCCCAAGTAAATACAGGGGCATGCATGGTTCTGTCCGAGAGTGCAGTTTCTTCGAAACGGTCCTCACGCAGGGAAAAACCCCACTTTATCTGCAGGGTGAGCTTTGTGGCTTGCCCGATATTGCAGTTTCTTCGAAACTGGCCTCTTCAATCCGGTCGGCTCGCAGGGGAGAAAATGCCCCCTTGTCTACAGGGGGTGTGCCTGGGCCATATCCGATATTGCAGTTTCTTCGAAACTGGCCTCATCAATCCGGTCGGCTCGCTCCTCTTGAGGCGAAAACCATGCGAGCCGACCGGATTGATGAGGTACGGTTTTTATCCTCTGCTCAATAGCCTGTTCGATTCCTCGCGCAGACTCTCTACTCCGAGACCACGGGAAAGGTGTGGGACCGGTAGACCAGGAGCCCTTCCACGCCATAGATGATGAGCGCGACCCACACCATGCCGAAGCCCACGAACTGCACGGAGGAGAAGGGTTCCCGGTAGAGGAAGACCCCGAGGATGAGCTGGAGGGTGGGCGCGATGTACTGCAGGATGCCCACCAGCGACAACGGGATGCGCCTGGCTGCAGAGGAAAACAGCAGCAGCGGGACCGCGGTGATGACACCCGCGCCCAGGAGCAGGACATCCGTGGCGACGCCGGCGCGGAGGAACGCGCCGTGGCCTACGTGGTCGGAATAGGCCAGGAAGAAGACGGCCGGCACGAGCAGGACGCCTGTCTCCAGCGTGAGCCCGTACAGCGAGCCCAGCGGGGCGGACTTCTTGGCCATGCCGTAGGCGGCGAAGGTGAAGGCCAGGACGAGAGCGATCCAGGGTAAAGACCCGTAGGCGACCGTCAGGTACACGACGCCGGCTCCCGCCAGGGCGATGGAGGCCCACTGCCACGGCCGGAGGCGCTCGCGGAAGAAGATGACGCCCAGCAGCACGCTGAGCAACGGGTTGATGAAGTATCCGAGGCTGGTCTCCACGATGAACCCGGCATTCACCGACCAGATGTAGGTGAACCAGTTGATGCTGATCAGCACGGCCGCCACGGTGTAGGCCCGCAGCACTTTCCTGCTGGCCATGGCGAGCCGGAAGGCATACCACTTGCGCGTGACCAGGATGACCGCAAGGAGCGAGACGAACGACCAGACGATCCGGTGGCAGAGCAGCTGCGGCGCCGCGACGTGCTGGAGTAATTTCCAGTACACGGGCAGCAGGCCCCACAGGCCATAGGCCCCGATGGCGTGCCAGATCCCCTTCTTCACGCCGTCACCCCGGGCGGATATAGTGAGGAACGGCCTCGGGAAGCTCGACCGCTATCTCCACAAACCCCTGGTATTGGCCGTCGCTGTACCAGGGGGCCTGGTAGATCATTTTTTTGACGCCGTTTTTCTCCACGGTGTTCACATTGGTCAGCCTCTGCTCCATGAGCTGCCTGAGCTTTGCCCGGGCCTGGTCGGGGTGGCAGTCCAGCAGGCTGGTGCCCAGCAGGCGCCTTCCGCC
>JAJFUP010000166.1 GCA_021372395.1 Deltaproteobacteria bacterium | reverse complement strand
TTCATGATCCAGGGCGGAGGGTTGCCGGTGGACATGAAGGAAAAGCCCACCCACAACCCCATCGCCAACGAGGCGGCCAACGGGCTGAAAAACGATCGGGGCTCCATCGCCATGGCCCGCACCTCCGACCCCAACTCGGCCACCTCCCAGTTCTTCATCAATGCCAAGGACAACACGTTCCTGAACTTCAAGGACAAGACCCTTCAAGGGTACGGGTACTGCGTGTTCGGGAAGGTGATCTCGGGCATGGAGGTGGTGGATGCCATCGAGAAGACCCCCACGGGGACCAAGGGCTTCTACCAGGACACGCCCATCACGCCCGTTATCATCAACAAGGCGGTGCAGCTGAAACCCGGAAAGTGAGTTTTCCGCTCCGGCACCTGACGGCCGGGCATCACTGATACCCACGGGAGGTCCATGGAACCGGGATCGAGGAAGCAGGTCTTTGCCTGGGCCATGTACGACTGGGCGAACTCGGCCTTTGCCACCACGGTAATGGCCGGGTTCTTCCCCATCTTCTTCAAGCAGTTCTGGAGCGCAGGCACCGACACCGCCATCAGCACCGCCCGGCTCGGCCTGGCGAACTCGCTTGCCGGCATCGTGGTGGCTCTGGCAGCCCCGGTCCTGGGGGCCATCGCCGACCGGAGCGGCGCCAAGAAGCGGTTCCTTGTCACGCTGGCCTTCCTGGGCATAGCCGCAACCCTCAGCCTCTCCTTTGTCTCGAAGGGGCACTGGGCGGCGGCGAGCATCCTCTACGCCCTGTCCTTCATCGGCTTTGCCGGCGGGAACGTCTTCTACGACTCCCTGCTCAAGACCGTGGCAGGAAAGAACGACACGGACTCGGTCTCTGCCCTGGGCTTCTCTCTGGGCTACCTGGGGGGCGGGATCCTCTTTGCTCTCAACGTGTGGATGACCCTGAAGCCGCAGATGTTCGGACTGGCCGGCCCCGCCGACGCGGTGAGGCTCTCGTTCCTCACGGTGGGGACCTGGTGGGCCGTCTTCACCCTCCCCCTCCTGATCGTCGTGCAAGAGGGCGCTGCACGCCAGGGACACCGCAGACCCGGCATGGTCGGAGAGGGTCTGCGGCAGCTCGTCCGGACCTTCCACGAGGTGCGGCACCTGAAGGCCATCTTTCTGTTCCTGAGCGCCTACTGGCTCTACATCGACGGGGTCGACACCATCATCGTGATGGCCGTGGATTACGGGCTCTCTTTAGGGTTCCACCAGGAAGACCTGATCGTGGCCCTGCTCATCACCCAGTTCGTGGGGTTCCCGTGTGCCATGATCTTCGGCCGCCTCGCCGGTCTCATGGGCACGAAGCGCTCCATCCTCCTGGCCATCACTGTGTATCTGTTCGTCACCATCTGGGCGGCCTTCATCCGGACCAGGGCCGAGTTCTACGTCATGGCCGTGCTCATCGGGACGGTGCAGGGAGGGGTCCAGGCCCTGTCCCGGTCGTTCTACGCGAGGCTCATCCCGGTAGACAAGGCGGCCCAGTACTTCGGGTTCTACAACATGCTGGGCAAGTTCGCCGCCATCATCGGCCCGGTGATGGTGGGGGCCACCGCCGTGCTGAGCCGCTCCCTGGGCGCCGGCGCCGGGCTTGCCCCGCGCCTCAGCATCGCCTCCATCATGATCCTCTTCCTGGCGGGCGGGGTGCTGCTTGTGTTCGTGGACGAGAAAAAGGGAATGCAGGAGGCGGAGTTCCTCTAGGCGGCCGTGGCGGTTCCGGATACGCTCTTCGAAAAGCAGGTACTGCATCACTCAACAGACGTCGGCCTTAGAGGGTGCCCCTCTTCCCGTTGTACCGATCCGTGTCATAATGCTTGTCCACGTCCACGAGCCTGAGCTTGTCGATCACCTCTTTGAGCGGCACCGACGTGATCTCGCCGTGGAGGAAGCTCACCATCCTGCCGTAATCCTCGTTCATGATCATCTCCACTGCCGCAATCCCGAACCAGCGGGCCATGAGCCGGTCCCGGGCCGAGGGCGAACCGCCCCTCTGGAGGTGGCTCAGGATGACGTAGCGGGCCTCGTACCCGGTCCTCCTCTCGATCTCGTCGGCGATGCGGGAGGCGATCCCCCCCAGACTCCGGTGCCCGAACTCGTCGAGCTTGTCGTCCTTGTAGAACTCCTGGATCCCGCCCATCTTGGCGCCTTCGGACACCACGATGATGCTGTACTGGATCTCGCGGCCCCTGCGCTCCTGAAGGAGTTCGCAGACCCTGTCCATCTCGAAGGGGCACTCGGGGATGAGGATGATGTAGGCGCCGCTGCACTCGCCGCCGTGGAGCGCGAGCCAGCCTGCGTGCCTGCCCATGGTCTCCACCACGAAGATCCTGTTGTGCGATCCTGCCGTGGTGCGCAGCCTGTCGATCTCCTCCATGATGATGTTCACTGCGGAGTCGAAGCCCAATGAGTACTCGGTGCCCACCAGGTCTCCGTCGATGGTCTTGGGGATGCCGACGGTCCTGATGCCGAGCTTGTGGAGCTTGTATGCCACGCCCAGGGTGTCCTCGCCGCCGATGGCCACGATCACGTCGATCCCCAGCTTCCGGATGTTCTCGATCACCTTGTCCGAACGGTCGTTCTTCGGGTTGAAGGGGTTGGTCCTCGACGTCCCGAGGTTGGTACCCCCGTAGCGGTCCCACGTTCGCACGACCTCCTCGTCGAGCGGCAGTACGTGCTGGGCAAGGCTCCTGGGATCGTCGGGATCGACCTCCACGAGGCCCTTCCACCCCTCTTTGATGCCGAGCACATCGAAGGTGACGGTCC
This sequence comes from Deltaproteobacteria bacterium, assembly GCA_021372395.1. Classification (GTDB taxonomy): domain Bacteria; phylum Desulfobacterota; class Desulfomonilia; order UBA1062; family UBA1062; genus MWEI01. The sequence continues at coordinate 132 of JAJFUP010000166.1, read as the reverse complement.
TCTTGTGCTCGAGGAGCGGGTCGAGTGCCGTCTTCGTCACCCACTTGATCGCGCCGTTCAGTCCTGGGCAGTCTCCCCCGCCGGTCAAGACAGCTATCCTCATGGTCATGAATTCCTCCTGTTCTCACCTCA
>JAJFUP010000236.1 GCA_021372395.1 Deltaproteobacteria bacterium | reverse complement strand
TATAACACAAACCCCGACCACGCTACCAATCGTTCACCTTGTAATAATGCTTGAGAAAGTAACGCAATCTATTAGCGAACTAAATATATCACTTCATATGCCCGCCGAGCCCAAGCCTATCTCTTTTGATTACCCCGCCACGCCAAATGCAATAATTGGGAAAGATCTAAACATAGTTATTGGAATTGCTCCATTCAAAATAAATGCTGTGGGTGATTGTAAATTTGATATAAGGATCAAGAAAGATAGCGATCCAGTAATTTCACATTCATTTGCTATTAAAATAAGATCACCTAAGAGCTAAATATCACCACATATCTTATACCATACTATGATGTTTGAAATAAGTTTTCATGTGTAGTTTTCGTGCCATTCAAAACGCTTGGTTTAAGTACACAGATTACCGTAGATCTCCATACAAGATATTCTACCCTTCCCAAGCTCGCAATATAATCCCTTCCGTAGCGTAGCTGAACGCTACCCCCCGTAGTCCTCCCTGCCCACCGAGACCACGAACAGCTGCCCAGGGGCCCAGGTTCCGTTGTGCCATAGTGCAACGAAGGCACAATGGATGGCCCCGAGGGGTCGTCTATCGGTGGGCAGGAAAAGAGGACGAAGGAAGGGTCGGCGGACCTGTGGGGAGCCGGGGGAGTGAAGCGGAGCGGATATGGAATCAACTATTGACAACAACATAATTATCTGTCATTAACCTGATATCAGGTAATCATCTGTTAGCAGGTTATAAGCTGATAACAGGTTATTTAAGGAAGGAGATTGGTTATGGTTAACACATTGAAAAAACAATCCAAGGTGTCATACGAACAAGTGTCAATACAGCTCGACACGAGATTAATCAAAAAAATAGACGCAAAAGCCAAGAAATTGAATTTGAGCAGGTCCCAGCTTCTCAGAAATCTCATCGAGACGGCATATGAAGACATGGTCGTACTTGACGCATTGGGGTTACTTACCATCACCAATATAGGCAAAAAGATAATCAATAAGATTAAACTCGGCCTTTCCAGTGGCAAATACACCATTAACGAAGAAGGCGAAATAGACGTTAAAAAGAAAGATTAAAAGCGAAAGTCCGGTCATGCGCTAACATGATCCGGACTCTCTAACCGCGTTCCAGAAGACAATACCCGGCGAGGGATAAGCTCAGGAAGCGATTTAGCGTAAATATAGCACTAAAGCTGAATCTGTCAACCAAACCTCTTCTGGAATGCAACCAGGAGGGGTTTTATGCATTATCAGTATTGGAGATTAGATCTATCCAAAGTACGAGATGGATATCGAGATTATCGGGAACTGTTCAAGGTATCCCTGCCCTCTGTGGCAAGCACTCCGGACGTTGGAAACAATGAAGCTTCAGGCGATCACGCCACCACTCTTGGACTATACCATTCACCAATATCAAAATTTCTTGTTGGCAAGAAAGCTGTCTGGAAAACTCACGGTTATCATCCTCAGGTAATCAAACTGAGCCCAACAACAGATTGTTATTTTCAGGATCTATCTAAAGACAGTTCCGCCGACGGAGTGCGGACCCTTGGGTGGGGAGGGGGAGCACGTACGGCGGCGGAAGGTAGCGTAGACAACCAAAGGTCTATGGATATCGAAAGGGGGGCAAATGACTAACAGCCCCCCTGCAAAGGTAAATATATCTGATTATCAAATCCTTTCTTCAGGGATTGATACATTCTATTTATCGTTAGATGTGACTTGGAATAATGAAGATATATTCAATTATTTGGAAACGTTAAAAGAAGAAGCGAAAATATCAGACAAAGAAGTTTCTGGGATATTCAAGACTAACGATGGTTCTCAGGAATGGATATTTATCATCAAGCCTCATGGATCCAAAGGCTTTGCCTTTATTCTCATATCCAAAGATTACACGCTGAAAATTGGCAAATGGTTAAAACCCCAGTCACGACCAAACATCCTGGTTGAGATACGGTCTGAAACCCTGTGGAGAATGGGGACGAAAGCTGCCGTTGAGTGGATGATCAGACTTATTACAGGAATCGGAGCTTCAATAAAATCAATCAAGCCAAGCCGTGTTGATTTCTGTGTGGATATTGTTCTCCCCGCAGAGATGTGGACTGAAGAAATAAAGGATTATGCTGTCACGAGAGCTAAGAAAAAAGACACACATGATGACGGAGCTGCATTTACTGGAATCAGCATAGGGAGAGGTTCAATTCTCGCTCGCATCTATGACAAGGGCAAGGAAATCAATTTATCGAAAAAACCATGGATGCTTGATGTCTGGGGTATTGATGAAATTCCCATTGATAAGAGAATAGTCAGAGTCGAAAACCAACTCAGACGAGAGGCGCTTAAATCGCTTGGAATTGAGAAGTTAGAAGATCTTTATGAAATGGAGAATAGAGTATGGGTATATTTAACTACATCATGGCTCAAGTTCCAGGACAGACCAGGCACACATCATAACCAACGGGAAACTCTCGAATGGTGGAAGATCGTTCAAGGTGGTTATAAGGGATCTCAAGAAGCAACCCCTGCAGTCCGTCATAAAGCGTTCAAGGTTGATAAAAGAAGACTCGCTCAACAAATGTATGGCTTAATGACTTCACTGCAGGCGGCAGATTTAGAAGAAAAATCCCTAGATGAGAATCATACCGTAACACTAGAAGATTGCCTTCAAACCTTCATAAGAGAACTCATTAACATAGAAAAGAGTCCTGAAGATCTCAACATCGTGATTAAGAGAAAGCGGCCTAAATATCGTCGGGTGATAAATTGAAATGACCTTCTTGCCCTCCCCTTCAGAAAAGAATATTTGGTATAAAGCTGATGATGGGGGGTTATGTATGAAGGGCTCGATCATATCAAGGCAAACATGTTTTATCTGTAACAGTCCGCTTATTCATGATGAGAAACGGCATGGGTGCTTCTGCAAAGATCATCCACAGGTGGCAGCCACTAATTTCGTTGTAAGGTTCCCCGGGGACATCTATCAAAACCACAAATCGTATGAATCGGCCTCTCAGTCTCTCAATTATCTGAGACATGAGAAGGGAAACCGTAAGAACAAGTTCAACCCTGATGATTATAAATCCATCAAACCCAATTCATTCCTAGTGCTCAAGGAAAAGTACCTTGCCCGAAAGAAAGACCGTGCCACCTACAAGAAGATCACCAACATCATCAATCGTGCTGCAGACCACTTCGGGCTTACGAATGTCAGAGAAATCACCGGGGCCGATGTTGAAGATTATCTGTTCACGATACCCGGGATATCAGAGAAGACCCGGTTCAACCACATGACTCAGCTGAGAGACTTCTGGAAGTGGTGTCTTGCAAGAGGGAATATCATCACCCTGGCAGAGATGCCGGCCTTCCCTGCGATTAAGTTCGAGCTCGGCTACAGGAAGATCACCGATTGGGAAACTCAGGAGAAGGTATTAAACAAGGTCAAAGAATTAACCCATCACATCAATCCCAAAATCTGGCTTGCCATAGACATGCTAGCAACCTACACAGCACTGAGGCCTGACGATCTCAGGAGAATCAAAGAGGGCAGTCTCGATGAAACGGGGTGGTTACACATCTACCATCCTACCAAGCGGAAGAATAAGTTCAAGACGATACGGCTGCATGCTGACCATGAAAGGGAGTGGCGGTCGTTACAGGACAAGTTTCCGGCAATCCCTGACATGCCATTCTTTCGCCATATAGCCGGGATAAGTGGCTGCAAGGCTGATACGGTATTCGGTATCAACTTCCTGTCGAAGTCGTGGAAGAAGGCTTGCTCTGAGGTTGGGCTTGAAGGTGTTCCGTTATACCCTGGGACAAAGCACACAACAGCGACAGAGACGGCTAAACTGATGGGAACAGACAAGGCCAGGAATGCTTCAGGGTTAACAAATAAAGCTTTCGATCGTTACTGCCAGGTAGAAAATAATGATGCGTTCGAGGTTGTGACAGCGATTAGAAAAGCCAAGAAAATGGGATCCGTAATACCCCTGAAAAGACCGTCAAAAAAGACTGAATAACCAATGTTTGCTACACACGTTTTACACACGTTTTTAGGTGCTCTAAAATCATATAAGTTCAATAATATCAATTAGTTAATGGTGGAGGTGGGGGGATTTGAACCCCCGACCCTCGCATTGCGAACGCGATGCTCTCCCACTGAGCTACACCCCCACGCGACCCTTACTGTGTACTAGATGAGAGGCTGTTCGTCAACTGTCTGATTCTTCGTGCAGCTTTCCGGCGAATGCCATGGCCTCGGAAAAATCTTTGATCTCCCCGTTGAGGCCCTTGTCCCGGATGAGACGCAGGGCTTCCCCCAGCTGCCTGCCCTTCCTGAACCCGATGGACATGAGGTCCTTGCCCGTCACCGGGGGCTTGTAGGAGCGCCAGGTGGTGATATAGGAGGAGATCATCTCTTTGGCCTGGGCACTCTTGGTCTTGGACATGGCAAAGAGGATCTCCTCGATCCTCGCCTTCTCGAACGTGTTCACCACGAAGGCCGGAGAGTTCCCGGCCCCGCCCGAGAGTTCCTTGAGGATCTCGCCCACCTTGGCCTTGGCGGTCAGGATGTTCCGTATGTTCTCGTCCGTGAGCCCGAGCCTGCTGCAGATGGCGATGATCTTCTTCGGCTTCATGTGGTCCACCATGGCGATGAGGTAGACGAGCCACGACCGGTAGGTCTCGTGGGTGTAGAGGAGATTGAACCACGAGATGGTCTGCCTCACCCGCGCAAAATTGTCTCTGATGGCGGCATTGAAGATGAGGTCCGGGTGAATGGCGGCAAGAACGCCGAGCTCCCTGAGGCGGTCGAGGCCCAGCAGGGGGTCGTCCTCCGAGAGGATCTGCCGGATTTCGTAGGAGAGCCGCCTCCCGGGGATATTCCCGAGCAGGCCGGACTTCACCGCTGCGTGGACGAGGGAGAGGGTCTGCTTGCCGAGCGAGAATCCGTAGCGCTGCTCGAAGCGCACCGCCCGCATGATCCTCGAGGGGTCCTCCACAAAGCTCAGGGCATGGAGCACCCTGATCCTCTTTTCCTTGATGTCGCGCTGTGCGCCGAAGAAGTCGATGAGCTCGCCGAAGCGATGCCGGCTCAGCGAGATGGCCATGGTGTTGATGGTGAAATCGCGGCGGTACAGGTCGAGCTTGAGCGTCGACTGCTCCACGATGGGGTACCCCCCCGGGTGGTTGTAGTACTCGAGCCTGGCAGTGGCTACGTCGATGCGTGTCCCGTCGGGAAGCGAAATCACGGCGGTCTTGTACTTTTCATGGATGGCGCAGCGCGCCTGGAACTCCTGGGCAAGAGCCCTGGCAAAGGCGATACCGTCCCCCTCCACCACGAGGTCGATGTCGAGATTGTCGATGCGCAGCAGCATGTCGCGAACGATCCCGCCCACGAGGTAGATGTTGGATCCCATGGACAGAGCCAGGGCCCCGGCCTGCTGCAGCATGGCGTACACGTGCCGCGGCAGCCTTTCCTCGAGCAGGGCCTGCACGTTCTTCTTCTGTGTGGAGCGGTAGTCGAGCCCCTCCTCCCGCGCCATCTTCTCGTGCATGATCCTCATGAGATCGGTCCTGGTGATGACCCCGATGGCCCTGTGGTCCTCCACCACGGGGAGCATCCGCTGGTTGCCGTCGATGATGAGCGTCCGTATCTCCCAGACCGGGGCATCGGGCCGTATGAACGTGAGGTCCCGGATCATATAGTCGGTGATCCGGGCGGGCCCGAGTCCGTGTCCCTGGGCGCGCGTCACTACCTGCCGGGTGACGATGCCCACGACACGCTCGTCTTTCGTCTGCACGATGGCCGCGTTGATGTTGTACCGGTTGAGCGTCTCGCTCGCCTCATCGATGGTGGCATCCATGTGCAGCGCAATGACGGGGAAGGTCATGATGTCCCGGGCGATGAGCCGGGGCTTGGTCTCCTTCTTGATCAGGTTTACCAGCGTGCTCTCGACCTTGTCCAGAGACATGTCCTTGATGGAGGCGGCTGCCGCCGATGCGTGCCCGCCGCCGCCGAAGCGCGATGCCACGTCGGATGCATTGATCTGGGGCACGGTGCTTCGCGCCACGAGGTAGATCCGCTCCCCCATGCGCGCCAGGGCGAACATGGAATCCGCCTCGAACATGCCCCGCATCTTGTGCACGAGCATGGCGAAATCCTCCACGTAGGAGGACGACTCGGAGCGCGTGAACAGCACGTCGATCCCGCCCACGTGGAAGATGTAGGCGTTCTTGATGAGCTGGTCGAGGATGTCCACCTGCTCGGGGCTGAGTTCCCGCGAGAGGGTCTGGGAGACCATCCTCAGGTCCGCCCCCCATCGGATGATCTCGGCGAGGGCGATGCAGTCTTCCGGCCGGGTGGAGGGGAACTGCAGCGACCCGGTGTCTTCGAAGATCCCCATGGCCATGATGGTGGCCTCCTCGGCATTCGGCACGATCCCCCTCTCCTTGAGGATCTCCACCATGATCGCCATGTTGGAGCCATACTCCCTGCTGGTTTCCCGGGTGCCTTTGATGTCGTCGGCAGACACCGGGTGGTGATCGTAGATGATCACCTCGACGCCCTGCCTGCCGATGAGACGGGAGAATTCCCCGATCCTGGAGAGCTGCCTGGTGTCCACGATGATGAGCCTGTCCACCTCGTCCACGCGCACGTTCTTCATCTTGACGATTGCCGAGGTGACGGCCGGGGATGCTTGCAGGAGGTACTCCCTCAGGTTCTTCTCCTGTGCCCCGGGGAAAACCAGGACGGCTTCGGGGTGGAGCTTCTTCGCCGCGACCATGGAGGCAAACGCGTCGAAATCCGCCTGGATGTGGGAGGTGATGACCTCCATAGGCTTATCCCCTGGGGTGATAGTGTGTGTGTACCTCTTTGAGCCTCTTCGAAGAGATGTGGGTATAGACCTGGGTGGTGGCGATGTCCGCATGGCCGAGCATCATCTGTACCGATCTGAGGTCCGCACCGCCTGCGAGCAGGTGGGTGGCAAAGGAGTGTCTGAGCATGTGGGGAGATATGTGCTTGAAGATACCCGCATCGCGGGCATATCTCTTGACGGCATACCAGAAGTTCTGCCTGGTCATTCTCCCCCCCCTCCTCGAGCAGAACAGGATGTCCGTGGGCTTCTTGATCAGGAGAGGCCTGACGGTCTTGAGGTACTCGCCCACCCAGAACAATGCGCTCTCGCCGATGGGAACGAGGCGCTCCTTGTCCCCCTTGCCCCGGCAGATGAGGTAGCCCGCGTGAGGGTTGAGGTTGTGGAGCCTGAGTCCCGTGAGCTCGCTCACCCGAAGCCCCGTGGCATAGAGGAGCTCGAGCATGGCCTTATCCCTGATGCCGAGGACAGCGTTCACGTCGGGGCTGTTCAAAAGTCTCTCCACCTCCTCGGGGTTCAAAACCTCCGGAAGGTATGCACCGCGCTTGGGTGAGGCAAGGTCCCTGGTGGGGTCGGCCGTGAGAAGTTCCTCCTCCAGGAGGAACCGGTAGAACTGCCTGATCGTGGAGAGCCTCCGGCCGATGCTCGTGGTCTTCAATCCCTTGTCCCTGCAGTGCGAGGTGTAGTCGGCTAAGGTGTTCCCGTCGGCCCGGATCAAGGAGAGGCCTTTTCCCTCAAGCCAGGAATTCAGGTCTTCGAGGTCCGTCCCGTACGATTGGAGCGTGTTGTCGGGAGAAGACCGCTCGGCCACGAGGTACTCCAGGAAGGAGTCTATCAGGGCACGGCTCATCTCTTGGTGATCTTGGTCTTGAGCCCCAACGCATTCAGGTCTTCTCGGGCCGGGGCAGCGCTCTTTTCGTCGGGGTATGCCCCTGCGAGGAGCCGGTAGACTCCCCCGGATTCCTTCAGGACATAGGGGATCACCCCCGTTTTCCGGAGTTTCTGAGCCTGAGCCAGCGCACCCTCTCTGCCTTCGTACACCCCGATCTCCAAGGCATACGGTGCGGCAGAGCCGATAAAGGCATCCTGATCGATGATGTTCTTGCCCTGCAGCTCTTTCATCTTCAGGGTCGCCTCCCTGGTCGAGGCAAAGGCGCCATGGTCGATGCGGTACCAGATGCCGCTCTGTCCGAGGTCTATCTTGGTGAGGAAGGTGCTGTCGAGCTTCCGGTATTTCTTCTCGTACTGGGATACGGCTTCCTTGGAATTCTGCCACGAGGATATGTGGATCGTGTAGGGGTAGAAGGCTGCCTTCTTGAGGGCTGGTGCAGCAGCGGGCTCGGGGCCCTTTGCGGGGATCTGCTCCAAAAGCTGGGCTGGGTGTTGCTGCGGCGGCGCCGCCTGAGGGACATTCCCCCTCGTGATTTCCCTGGTCACCACGTTGCTGAGCCCGTAGTCGGCCCACAGGGGAATCGCGGACAGGCACAACACCACCATCAGGAAGAGGCGCCTCACTGTTTCCTCCCAGTATATGCGTACGTCGTGTTCATTATATACTTATTGATCCCCTTTGCAATACCGTCGATGAGGGTGCTCTGGTACGATTCGCTCTGCAGAAGCGAGTTGTCCGTGGAATTGGTGATGAACCCGAGCTCGACGAGGATCGACGGCATCTTCGCACCCAGCAGCACGTAGAACGGCGCCTGTTTCACGCCGTGGTCCCTGCCGCGGTACCCGTTCGTGAGCGCGGACGACATGACGCACTTGTGGATGCAGTTTGCAAAGCGCGAAGACTCGTTGATCTTCGAGTTGAGCATGAGGTCGTTGATGATGAGCTGCAGATCGCTGATGGACTTGCTGGTGGTCGCATTTTCCCGGGCTGCCACCTCGATGGCGGACGAGTCCGTGGTGAGGTTCAGGAAGTAGGTTTCGATGCCCTGGATCGACTGGTCCCTGTGGGCATTCATATGTATGGACACGAACAGATCCGCCTTCTTCCTGTTGGCAAAGGCGGTCCGCTCCTCCAGGGTGAGGAACACGTCCGAGTCCCTGGTCAGGTATACATCGAAGCCCTCGAGCCTCAATCGCCTGGCGAGCTGCCTGCTGATGGCAAGCGTCAGGTCTTTTTCCTGGGTTCCCAATGGCCCGATGGCGCCGGGGTCCTTCCCTCCGTGCCCCGCATCGATGACGATCCTGGAGACCCGGAGCGACAGCTGGGCTGCGATCGACGGGACATCGTCGCTCATCTGGGATTTCGTTCCCTTGGGTACCTTCCGGATGCCGTTGTCGGAGCGTGCGACATTCTTCTTTCCCGTCTCTTCGGCAGGGGTCGCAGGAGACCCCTGGTTCATGGCGGATGACAAGGCCTTTCCGGATGATCCTTCCCGGCTGATATCCAGCACCAGGCGGGAGGGACTTTCGAGGGGGAATGCACGGTACGATGACTTCTGTGCAAGATCCAGCACGACCCGCACCTTGTTGCTCCGGAACTGGGACACCCGTATGTAGGTGAGTATTCCGTCGTTCACGGGCATCCGCGCAGAGAGCTCGGGGGAGACCTTTGCATTCGAGAGGTCGATGATCACGCGGTCGGGCTTGGCCGCCTTCGGGTCAGCGGGTAGGGAAAAGGTGGTGAAGGAGATATCCTTCTCGAGGTCGATGACCACCCTCGTGTAATCCCTGTCGGACCACTGCCGCACAGTCCGTATCAGACCGACACCCGCGGACGAGACCCCGGTGGCAGCCCTCTTTTCCACGTTCAGGGAGTTCAGCTGCTCACGGGCGAGCTGGACCTGGTCCCCATCCGGGAAATCGGTGATGACCCGCTGGTAGAGAGAGATGGCCTTCTGCTTGGAGCTGAGCTTGTTGTTGTAGATCTGGGCGGCAAGATAGAGCGCGTCGTCAGCCAGGCCGCTCGATGGGTACTTGTCGGCAAGGTCTAGGTAAGTTTCCGCTGCACGCTCAAGGTCCTTGGGCCTTGACGAGAACCGGGAGAGTTCTTCATAGAGCTTGGCCGCCTTGTAGTCGGCCTTCGGGGCGAATTTCGACTGGGGAAAGGCCTTCGAGACCGAAAGGTACTTGTGGATCACGGCCATCCAGCTCACCCGGTCCTTCTTCCTGTCCGCATCCCGGAAGAGCTCGACAGCTGCGAGGTTCGCACTCTGGAATGCCTCTGCTGCACTCGAGGCACCCTGAACAGGAGAAGACACGGCGAGTACGAGTACGAGAAAGAGAAGGGTGGTCGCGGTAACCCATCGTAATTTCATAATGTAATCCATTACGTCCCTGGTCAAGTAATCCATTACTTTCCGGATGTTTCCTAACAAAACCCCGTGTAAGGCAACTATCGGCTAAACGATGAGGGGATCTTAACACTTATTTTTATTCTGTAAAGTGAAAATGGTCGCGAGACCCTTCAGGATGAGCTCTGCATCTATGATATAGTCCCGGGGAAGCATCCCGCTGACCAGGCGTAACAGCCCGCCGGTGAGTACCACCACCGGGTCCGAGCCCTTGGCCTGGGCCATCATCTCCACCACTCCCCGGATCATGGCCGCGTGCCCGATGGTGAGACCCGAGCGGATGCACTCTGCGGTGGAGCCTCCGATGATGATCTGCGTCATGAGATCATCGAGCTGCGGGAGCTGCGGGGCACCTGCGAGGAGCCCCTGGTAGGAACTCTTGAGACCCGGTGTTATCATGCCCCCGATGAAGGCCCCGTCCTCGGTGAGGTAATCGATGGTGGTTGCCGTTCCCATGTCGACGACGACCATGGCTTTCCCCTGCTTCCGGTACAGCTGGTACGCTGCAGCGGCGCAGATGAGCCTGTCGATCCCCAGTGTCTCTTTCGTATGATAGAGGACCTCGATCCCCATGGGGGTGGAGACGTCTACGAGCAGGGGCGCTGTGCCCGATCTGTCCTCGATCTCCCGGGCAATGACCCCGGTGACGGCGTCCCGGACGCTGGAGATAACCGCGCCGGCATCGACATGGCTGCACGCTTCGGGTAGATGCTCGAAGAAGGACCGGCTCTCCAGGCAGGTCTGGGTCGGCACCCGGTAGACCTCCCTCAACGTCGTCCCTGCAAAGAGACCTGTGGTTATCTGGGTATTGCCCACATCGATGGCAAGCATGGAATAAGCTCTAGAATACTCTGGCTAGGGTATCAAGGGGTTTTTCGGTTCAGGTTTTTTGAGCACAGGGGGAGGCAATGGTGAGGTTTCCTTGTCAGCCTCGCCCATGGTGGGAGGGAGACGGACAGATCGATGAAGGTTCTCGCCATGGTGTCACCTCCGTGAAAAAGATTTGGCTCACGATACGGGGCAACAAAAAATGTCAAGAAACAAGGTACTGAACCCATCCCGCAGCCCGACAGCCCTCGCCGACATGCCGGTCTCTGCAGCAGACGCATTCGCTTGACAGTGTCCGTTGTTTTCCTGTTTACTGAACCCCCATGGAACTTGACCTCAAGGAAATCATCAAACAGGCACAGAAGCTTCAGGAAAGCGTGAAGGAGCTGCAGGATCAGCTCTCCCGCAAGACGGTGAATGCCGAGTCCGGGGGCGGCATGGTGTCGGTGACGGTGAACGGCAGGCAGGAGCTCGTATCCATCAGACTGGAGCCCCTCTGCGTGGACCCCCGCGATATCCCCATGCTCGAAGACCTGATCCTGACTGCCGTGAACCAGGGTATCCGACGAGCAAAAGAGCTCGCTGCCGAGGAGATGAAGGCCCTCACAGGCGGCGTCCCCCTTCCCCTCAACCTGGTCTGAGATGGATCCCTACCCCAAGCCACTCAGGGACCTCATCAGCCAGCTCAAGCGGCTCCCGGGTATCGGGGAGAAGACGGCCACCAGGCTCGCGCTCTTCATCCTTGCCGACAGAGCGAACCTCTCCGGAGAGCTCTCTTCCTGCCTGAAACGGGTAAGCGAGCAGATCCACCTGTGCCCGGTCTGCTTCAACCTCACCGACAGCCAGAGGTGCGCGATCTGCAGGAATCCCGAGAGGGACCCTTCCCTCATCTGCGTGGTGGAGGAGCCGAGCGACGTGCTGGCCCTGGAGTCGGCACACGTCTACCGGGGTCTCTACCATGTGCTCCATGGGCTCATCTCGCCCCTGTCCGGCGTCGGGCCCGAGGATATCAGGCTCTCCGAGCTCATCGAACGCATCAGGACGTCGCAGGTATCCGAGGTGATCGTGGCGACGAACCCTTCGGTGGAAGGAGAGAGCACGTTCCACTATGTCGCCAAGATGTTGCAGGATGCACATTTGAGCGTGAACGTGAGCAGGATCGCGTCAGGTATCCCCATGGGAGGCGAGCTGAAGTACATGGACCAGGTCACCATCGCGAGTGCGCTGAGATACCGGAGGAGTCTCAAGGACATCTAGCCGGAAGGAGATTCGTATGAGCAGGTTTGCCATTCAGGGAGGTTATGTCATCAAGGCACCCCATGACGTGCTGAAAGACCAGTATGTCATTGTGGAAGACTCTCTCATCAAGGACGTGACCCCTGATCTGCCCGTGGATATCACTGAGGTCCTCGGCGGTCCTCACGACATCGTCATGCCGGGCCTCATCAATACCCATACCCACGCACCCATGACCCTCTTCAGGGGCATGGCCGACGACCTCCCCCTCATGACGTGGCTGAAAGATTACATATTCCCGGCCGAGGCCAGGTTCGTGGACAAGGAGTTCGTCTATATCGGTTCACTGCTGGCAGCCTGGGAGATGACGAGATCCGGGACAACGGCCTTCTGCGACGGATATTTTTTCGAGGACGAGGTGGGAAGGGCCGCCCAGGAGGTGGGCATCCGGGCGTGGATCGGCGAAGGCATCCTGCAGTTTCCCACGCCGTCGCTTGCCGACCCGAAAAGGACCATCGACCACACCAGGAGCTTCGTAGAGCGCTGGAAGGACAACACCCTGGTGAAACCAACCGTCTTCCCCCACGCCACCTACACCTGCACACCGGAGATCCTGAAGGCGGCCTTCGGGCTCGCGCAGGAGTACGACCTCATTTTCCAGATCCACCTGAGCGAGACCAGGGGTGAGGTGGAGCAGGTGCGTAAGGATCACCACCTGTCCCCCGTGGAGCTGCTGGACTCCGTCGGATGCCTCTCGGAACGGACCCTGGCCGCCCACTGCGTGGTGCTGAGCCCCGAAGAGATCGCTCTCCTGGCCAGGAGGAAGGTGTCAGCCTCCCACAATGCCGAGAGCAACATGAAGCTCGCCTCGGGTATCGCCCCTGTTCCGGAGATGGTAGCGGCAGGCGTGAACGTCTGCATCGGCACCGACGGCTGCGCAAGCAACAACAACCTCGACATCATCGGAGAGATCTCGACGGTGGCGAAGCTCCACAAGATCAACTGCATGGACGCCTCCGTGCTCGACGAGTGCACCGCACTAGCCATGATCACCGAAAACGGGGCACAGGCCCTTCACTTCAACGGCGGCAGGATAGAGCCCGGCAGGCTGGCGGACATCACCGTGCTCGACGGCAATGCCCCGAACATGGTGCCCGTGCACAACCCCATCTCCCAGATCGTGTACGCAGCCACCGGGGCAAACGTCAAGGATGTGGTCATCAACGGGAGGATCATCGTAAAGGACTTCACGTCGCTCACTGTGGACGAGGAGGCCCTCATCAAGGAATGCCGCTCCATCCAGAAGCACATCGGGAAGGGGTGAGTCCCGCCGGAACACAGGCGTGTTGACGGAAAAGAATACCCGGTGGCAGGAACTCTTTTCCCCTTCAGCTCTCTGCAGGCCCCCTGAATCACGCTCTTTTCGACTTGGCAACGCTCTTGCATTCCCGTAAAGCGTGAACTTCGAGATGCCGATAAGGATGGTGTATGAAGATAACCAACAGACTTCTTTACTCTGAGCTGGTCAAGGACCTCAACAGCAACACGGAGAAACTGTT
>JAJFUP010000221.1 GCA_021372395.1 Deltaproteobacteria bacterium | reverse complement strand
GGGTCTTTGCGCATATCGGCCATAATGCAGAACTCGGTGCCCATAACCTTCTTCATGTGGCCGAGGATCTCCCAGTTGCCGATGTGGCCCGTGATCATCATGACCCCCCTGCCGGAAGCCTGGGCCTCATCCATGTGCTCTTTGCCCTCCACCACGATCCTGCTCCTGATCTCCTCGTCACTCATGAATGCATACCGGATGGTGTCCACCATGATTTCCACCTGGTTCATGAATACCTTCAGCACCAGGCGCCTGACATGCGTAAGCCCGAGCGCTGCCTGCATCTGGATGCGGGCAACCTTTCGGTGAAACGGATCTGCAAGCCAGCCGATGACGCTGAGAGACCGGAAGAAGTTGAGAACAAGGGAGTAGGGCAGGTATCTGATAAGCTTGATCAAGGTCAGGAGCGCATAATATTTTCCGTGCTGCACAGAGGCGGTGAGTAATTTCATGCCATCGAATGCTTGTTTCATATTCAATACCCTTTCTTCTCGGCTTCAGGCTACGCCTGTGAGGTGTTTCGCCCCCCGCTTTCGCGAGGATGGACGGCCACGGGGGTTCGCCGCGACCTGAGAATACGGGATTCCCTCTTTTGGGGGAATGACGTTCCGGGACTTTTGCTCTGGGGCCTTGCCGTTGCTCATGTTCAAGGCTTGCCCGCTTCCTCGTTCCTGGACCTCCATGCATGTAACGCATAAAGGTGTCCGGTTCAACACGAAACAGAACCCCGGATTGGATTCACCCTGCAGGTTCGTGAACCAGACCTGAAATATCTTCTTTGAACCCTGGCCATGAAAACCCCGAAACCGGCACATCTCTTAAGAAAGAGGTCCTCGCACGGGGTCGGAGCAGATTACTCTATGTGTGATCTGGCTGTGTTGACGGCGAGGTTTTTGTCCCTGGTAAACAGCCACCACTTCATTTCCGATGAGTGGATGCCGGCCTTCTTGTCCTGACCTCGGGAATAATACCAGTGACCGAAACGCTCGACAGTGGAAAACGGGTGGTTGCCCGTGCAGAGGATTCCGCAGGGCCTGATCTCCTGGTAAAAGATGGTTTCGTCCGGGTCTTCGCCATACGACAGGGCCTCGGGCAAAGCGATCCGAGCTACCTCGATGCCTTCTGCCTGTTTCTTGTCCAACCACTCTGAAATTTTCATGGGATTTGTCCGTTTGACATTCTGATGAGATCCCGTCATCCATCAGGCAGGACGCATGTCATTCGTCCTGCACAGATACAGTAGCGATGTATTTCTTCGGTTCAAGGGCCATGCGGGCGATCGCGAGAGGTTTCTCCCGCCTTTCCCCTTCATCATGCCACGCGTTCTCCATTCCCTGATGAGAGACTGTTCACGTAGTGATAGATCATCTCGGTAAGCTCTTCTATGAGGCGATCCCTGTCCATGGGGTACTCGAGGAACTTGACGTAATGGGCGACGTTCTCCACCGCGCTGTGGATGACCTTCGAGACTGCCTCCAGGTCCCGCCGGTTCGAGTTTTTGCCGTAGTGCTCGAGGAGGGAAGAGATGATCGCGAGCTGTTCCTGTTCCACCTCATCGAAGAGCCTCTTCACCTCGGGGTCCGAGAATTTGAGCACCAGGGCCTCTTTGTGGAAGGACGGGTGGAGGTTGAACACCGTGAAGGCCTTGAGGATGTGGCTGCTGATGATCTCTCTCATGGGGACCGTGTAGTCGGGCTCGAGCGTGTAGATGCCCGATATGAAGTTTTCCAGGTGATCCCTGAGAAGCTCCAGGAACAAAGTCTTCTTGTTCTCGAAGTAGCTGTAGAACGTGCCGATGGAAACCCCTGCCCTCAGGGCAATCTCGTTCGAGCTTGTGCCGTTCATCCCCTTTTGGGCGAATAGGGCCAGACCTGCTTCCATGATCCGCAGCCTTCGTTCTCTGCTTCGTTCCTGTTTGGGGATACGCACCCGCATGATAATCTCCCTGCACGAGGTCTGTTGTGCCCGTCTTCCGTACAGTGCGGAAGAGAGCCCCTCATGCACGCCTTTCGGCCGGGCAGCCCGCTGCCATGTGTGTCACTAATACCCCGGTGCATCGGAGTCAATGAAAATATGAGCAAGAGCTCATGAAATAAACTTGACAATGTGAGCTGTGGCTCATATTGTAGAAACGGTCTGATTGTCAGGCCGGCATCTCTCACAGGGGGATTTTTCAAAGGGCATGTTTTTCCCGGAGTTCAGTCCCGGGATGGTGACGTGTACAGGGGAGGGGCTGCGCATGAAAACGCTGGTCACCGGGGCAACGGGGTTCATCGGTTCCGTACTCACGACCGAGCTCATCGGCAAGGGCCACCAGGTCAGGGCCCTGGTCCTGCCGAGCGAAAATGCCGCCGCGCTCGAGAGGCTCGGCGTGGAGGTTCTCCGTGGAGACCTCTCCATGCCCTGGACTCTCAAGGGAATCTGTGACGGGATCGACACGGTCTTTCACCTGGCCGGCAGGGTTACCGACTGGGGAAAGCGGGAGCTCTTCTACAGCGCCATCTACGATGCCACGATGCATCTCCTCCAAGAAGCAGACGGCCGGGCAGCCAGGTTCGTGTACATCAGCTCGATTGCGGCCATCGGGTTCGGCCGCCACATGAAAGGCATCAGGGAGAGCGACCCGGCCTTCAAGTCCGGCATCCCGTACGGCGATGCCAAGCTCGATGCGGAAAGGCTCGTGATGAGCTATCATGGCACCGGCAGGATAGCATGCACCATCATCAGGCCTGCGAACGTGACCGGGCCGGGGAGCGCCTGGGTGAGGGACATCATCGAGAAGATGCTCGTCATGCCCATGGTGCTGGTGGACGGCGGCAGGCACAGCTCCAGCTTCATCTATGTGGACAACCTCGTGGACGGCATCATGCGGGCAGGCTTTTCTGAAATCGGCAGGGGGAAGACCTACCAGCTCCGGGATGACTGGGACGTCACGTGGAAGCAGTACATCTGTGACCTCGGGTCGTTCATCGGGAAAAGACCCATGGGAAGCATCCCCTACCTCCCGGCGCGTGCCCTGGGAGGCCTTTTCGACCTGATCTGCACGCCGCTCGGCATCAGGCCGCCCATCTCTCGCATGGCCATCGACATCACGGGAAGGGACAACGACGTCGACAACTCCCTTGCCAAGCAGGAGCTCGGCTGGAAGACGAACGTCACCTACCCCGAGGGACTGCAGGCCATAGGGGCCTGGGTGAAACGCACGTACGGTTAAGGACGATGCCCGGGGAATGTCGCCGCAGCGCGCTCCCCGGGCTCAACATACTACCATGAGGGGGTATCCATGAAACTGTCGTTTCTCCTGTTCGTGCTGTACCTGAAGCTCGCAAGGGCCGCGAAGACGAATACGGCATTCCAAAACTACATCGGTACCGTGCAGCTCAAGATCCTCATCAGGACCGCTGACGCCAGAAGGGGGAGGCTCTTCATCTTCGACAAGGGCAAGGTGTCGTCGCAAAGCGGCGCCAATCACCGGTGCGATGCCGCACTCGTCTGGGCCGATCCCGACACCGCCTTCAAGGTGATGATCTCCGGCAGCGATGATGCCTCGTTTCAGGCCGCTGCAGACGGCAAGCTGAAGGTGGAGGGCATGGCGTATTTCGTCCAGTGGTTCAACGACGGGGTGAAGATCATCATGTAGCAGGACCGCCTGCAGCATGCGCAGCCGGTCCGGAAGAGTCGTTCTCTTTTTGGCGTGACACGATCAAAATCTTTTGCGGGGGTATACTATGGCACTCATACTCGGCGGTCACCTGGTGGGGAAATATCTGAAGGAAGTCGAAGAGGTCGACACGGTCTTCTGTCTGTCCGGCGGGCACATCGAGGCAATCCTGGACAGCTTCACGGAATACGCGATCCGCACCATCGACGTGCGGCACGAGCAGGCCGCTGCCATGATGGCGCAGGCCTGGTCCGTATACTCGGGCAAGCCCGGGGTCTGTCTGGTCACCGCGGGGCCCGGATTCACCAACGCCCTGACCGGCATCGCCAATGCCTACCTGGACAATTCACCCCTGATCGTGCTGTGCGGAAGGGCACCCCTGCGGGACGACCTGAAGGGGGCCTTGCAGGAGGTAAACCAGATGGACATGGTCAAGCCCGTCACCAAGTGGGCTGCCACCTGCTACGATGCCAGGCGGATTCCCGAATACCTCTCGCTTGCCTTCAGGTATGCCCTCGAGGGAAGGCCCGGCCCGGTGTTCCTCGAGCTGCCGCCGGACATTCTGAACGTCAAGGTCCCCCTGGACAAGGTCCCCCTGTCTACAGGCATGACGCGCAAATACACGGTCCACCCCGATGACTGGGACCTGAAGCAGGCTTCCGAGGTCATCAATGCGGCAAAGAAACCCCTGTTCATGGGCGGCAGCGGCGTGGGACTGAGCTGCTGCAGCATCGCGCTGGGCCAGTTCATCGAAAGGTCGGGACTCCCCTTCTTCCTCATGAACTACGGCAGGGGCGAGCTCCCCGACAACCACCCTCTCTCCCTGTGGGACATCGGGAACGTGGGTCTGCAGCTGGGCATAACGCAGGCGGACGTGATCGTTGCCGTGGGGCTGCGCTTCAACTGGCTCCTCCAGTCGGGCGCCATCATACCCGCGCGGACCAAGGTCGTGCGCATCGACATAGACCCGCATGAGATAGACCGGAACAGGCGGGCCGACGTGGGCCTGGTGGGGGACACGACCTCGGTGCTCAACCAGCTGCTCCCGCTCATCAAGAAGGGCGATCACAGCGGGTGGCTCAAGACCTTGCGCGCGGCAAGCCACGCATTCATCGAGCCGGAGCTCAAGCTCCGCGAGTCGCCTTCCAGCCCCATCCACCCCATCCGGCTGGTGGCCCAGATCCAGAAGGCCGTGGGCGACGATGCCGTCTATGTCATCGACGGCGGAGACACCCAGTATTTCGGCCTGGTGGGTTTCACCTCCAGGGAAAAGGCAGGGGTCGTGGCGACCGCTGCGGGGCTGCTCGGCTGCCTGGGCACCGGCATCCCCTTTGCCATGGCCGCCAAGCTGGCACGGCCCGACAAGAAGGTCGTGCTGCTGCAGGGTGACGGGTCCTTCGGATTCAACGCCATGGAGTTCGACACCATGGTCCGCCATAATATCCCGGTGGTGTGCGTGGTCAACAATGACACCGCATGGGGCATGATCAAGCACAGCCAGGAGCTTTCCATCGGAAGCGACCGCCTCCAGTGCTCGGAGCTGGGTGAACGCCACTACGAGAAGATGGTGGAGGGCCTGGGCGGGTACGGCGAGTTCGTCACCCGGGACGAGGACATCATTCCGGCCATCAGGCGGGCATTCGAGTCGGGAAAGCCTTCGTGCATCAATGTCATGACCGACCCCACGGCCACGAGCCCGGCAACGCCCCTGTTCTACCAGTCGCTCAAGATGGAGTGAGGCCATGAAAGCACTGACCTTCAACGTGACCGTACCCAACTACCTGGCGCTCCAGGTCCTGGGACGTCTGGACAGAAAATCCTATTACAACGGCCCCTTCTCCACGGTGAGGCTTGCGCAGGTCCCGGAGCCCAGGCTTCCGAGCCGGGACTGGGTGAAGATAAAGACGCGTCTGTGCGGGTTCTGCGGGAGCGACCTGAACCTCCTCATGGTGAAAGACTCGCCCATGGCATCTCCGTTCACCTCGTTTCCCTGCATCTTCGGCCACGAGCTCTCCGGTGATGTGGTGGAGGTGGGGAGCGGTGTTGACACCTGCACGAAGGGCGACCTGGTGACCGTCAACCCGGCGTTGAGCTGCCTGCCGAGGGGGATCTCGCCTGTCTGTCCTGTGTGCGCCTCGGGCAGGCAGGGCAACTGCGAGCGGTTTGCCGAAGGCGGGTTCTCGCCTGGTATGTTCACCGGCATCTGCAGGGACATCGGCGGCGGGTTCGCGGAATACCTGGTCGTACACAAGAGCCAGATCTACCACGTGCCCCACGGCGTGAGCGCAGAGGCCGCAGTGCTGACCGAGCCGCTGGCCGTGGGGATCCAGGCGGTCCTCGACAACAGGCCGGACGACGCGGACAGGGTCCTGGTCATCGGCGGAGGCGTGATCGGCGCCATGATCGTCAAGGCCATCCGGGGCCTGGGGATAGGATGCACCATCACCGTGGCGGAGCCCTCCGCATTCAACGCCGACTATGTGAAACGCTCCGGTGCGGAACACGTGGTGTCGGGAAACATCATAGACGCTGCCGAAAAGATTGCCGGCGCAAAAGCGTACAAGCCCATGCTGGGGGAACGCATCGTACAGGGCGGTTTCCACAAGGTGTTCGACACCGTGGGTCATTCGCCCACCCTGCAGGCCGCACTCATCGCAACGGCCGGGAGAGGGACCGTGAGCCTCGTGGGCATCGGCAACAAGGTGACGTTCGACCCCACGCCCCTGTGGCTCAAGCTCCTGACCGTCAAGGGGTGCTACGGCTACGGCTACAACGACATGCCGGGCGGAAGGAAACATGCCTTTGAGATAGCGCTCGAACTCATGGCGAACAGGAAGGTCTCCGTGGACGACATGCTCACCCACACCTTTGCCATCGAGCAGTACCGGGATCTCATCGGGGTGAACCTCTGCAAGGGGGCCAACAAGGCCATCAAGACCGCTGTCAGGTTTGCGGACTGACAAGCACTTTCTCCCCGATTCAGGCAGAACTGCCGGAGGCTCGAGAAGCGAGTCCTTGGCAGCATTCTCTTTTGGCTCTCCTTGAGAATCGAGTTGCCCTGCGAGATTTTTCACGCCCGCCCGGGTATCTCACACAAGGCTCGCCCTGCCTTTCTTCCCGCGGTACAGTCTGTAAGCCGGGGGGATCAGCGTCACCAGCACGATCATTCCCGCGCCCACGAGCAGCCGGCCGGACAGGTGCCCCTGCAGCAGGTCGGGCAGCGAACTGGAAAAGACGATGAATGCGATACAGGCGGGCAGCATGCAGATGAAGGACGTGACGGCATAGGGCACCAGGCCGATCTTCGTCAATCCAAAAGCGTAATTCAGGAGGTTGAAGGGGAACAGGGGGATGAGGCGGGTAAAGGCCACCACCTTCCACCCGTGCCGTTCCACTCCACGGTCGAGTCTCTGCCAGCCCGGGCCGCGAAGCTTCTCGTTCACCCAGTCCCTGGCCGCGTACCGGGCGACGAGAAAGGCCAGGCAGGCACCCACGGTGGATCCGGAGATGGCATACACCACGCCCCAGAGAGGGCCGAAGAGAATGCCGGCCACGATGGTGAGGGGCAACCCGGGGAGGAGGAGAGACGGTGCCAGGGCATAGACGAGCAGGTACATGGCCGGAGCGAGAACCCCGCAGCCCTGGATGAATCCCTGCAGCACGTCCGGGTCGAGGTATCCCTCGGCGCCCGTCGCCTTGACGGCGGCGATGGTCACCATCAGCGCTGCCAGGACAATCAGGCGGCTCCCCCAGATGTTCTTCTCTTCCTGGCCGGCCTTGAAGGTCCTCTCCCGGGATGCAGATGCCGACAGGGTTTTCTGGAAATGCCTCTTGAGACGAAGCCTGTTCAGGAACGTCAACGGCGCCCCGGACACAGGGCCCTTTTTCGCAAGCACCCCGGGATCGCTCAGCACGTCGAGCACATGGACGGCCCGGGAGCGGGTGTTCAGCCTGTTTGCGCACCCGGCACAGTAGGTGACGATGGTGCGTCCGGATGCCTCGTTGGATGTACGCTCAAGCCAGTGCAGAGACAATTCGGGGGAGAGGCGATCCGCGCCGGCGCCATTGCCGCAGCACAGGGTAGTCTCGCGTGCGTGCTCCATATCCCTGGCATTCACCCCGGCATGAGCGAGCAGGCGGCGCACGGATGCGTGGCAGTCCGTGCTGAAGCGGGCAGCGCACGGATCATGGAGAACGACCTCGTCCTTTGCTGTTTCAGGGGCCGCACCGCTTATCGGAAGCACCTCATAGACCATCTTGGCCACGAGGTCCTTGCCGTATGTTTTGAACATGCCAAGGCAGTTGGGACAGACGACGAGCACCTCCTCAACGCCGTTGCTCACCAGGTAGGATTGCATCTCTTCGAGCATTACCCGGGAAAGCGTCTCCCTGCCGAGGTCATGCGAGATCCGGCCACAGCAGTCAAGGACGATGCCGAGGCAGGGGTCCTGCTCTTGGAGCCTCTCGTAGAGCTCTCGCGACCGTCCGGGGCGGGATCCCGGAAAGGCACACCCCGGGAAAAGGACCCTTCGGCATCCCCGGGGCAGGCCGTACCAGGTGTAGCGGCGCGACATACCCGCCCGCTCGTATCGCAGAAGGCCCCGGTGCTCCGGGAATGAGACGCTGCCGCGGGTGGCGGCCTCTTGCCGCATCTCGAGGAACATCCCGGCGGGCCTGGCGCCCTCGGGGCAGACGGCATCGCAGAGCCGGCACAGGCTGCACTCGAAGGCCATGACCCGCCCCTGTTTCTGTGCCTGGTCATACCTCTGCGCGATCTCTTTCGGTGTCCCGTACTTTTCCAGGAAGCCGCACTCGCTGCGGCAAGACCCGCAGCCGGTGCAGAGCTTCTTTACCCGGGTCAGGTTCTCGCTCCCTCCGGCGGGGAAAGGGTCCTGCATGGTCCGACAACTCCTTTGTCCAGGGTGGACACGTTCAGTGGCATGAGGCGCGCCTTCATGCCGATCGCGCCTCATGCCACACACGGCCTATCTGACTTTTTCTACGGGGTACTCCGCCTCGTCCCACGCCTTGATGCCGCCCGGGTGACGGTAAACATTCCTGTAGCCCAACTTCTTGGCCCACATTGCCCCGTTGTGGCTGCGGGTACACTTCACGAAGCCGCAGTAAAAGACGATCAGACGGTCCTTGTCCGGCCCCAGGAGCTTTATCAGCGCTGTCTGGGTCTTTTCGTCGAGCGCAGTCATCTCCGGGATGGGGAACTCCATCTGCACGGCCCCCGGGACATGCTGTTTCTTGTAGCTCGCTTCAAAGGGCATGGTGTCTACGATGAGCATGGCCTTCTTCTGGTCGATCCAGGCCTTCAGCTCCCTGGTAGTGACGATGTCATAACCGCCCCGCTGCACCTCCCGGGCAAAGGTTGCGGATGCCAGTTCCGTGTCGAGCTCCTTCGTTCCCCACGCAGCCGGTGCGCTGGACGCCGACCCCATGACAAAAACCGTGACGAGGAATAACCCGAACAGACCTTTTCCATTTTTCATGAATGTCATCTCCTCTCGAGAGTTCTGTTTTCTACGGTCAGCAACTTCTGGCGGCTGCTTTCATGCGTCCTGTCGGCATGATGTGCCGGGCTCGCCCCTTGCGTCATTGCGCTCGACCCGATTTCGCTTGGATGCTCCGGGCATGGCGGGAGAGATAGAGGTAGGGCAGCACGATTCCTCCCAGCATCAGGTCCCGCAGGAATGCCAGCCAAAGACCGTGCTGTCGGGCCAGATCCTCGGCCCCGAAACATCCGCAGTCGACATCGAGGTTCTGGAGGATGCCATAGCCCAAAACGAGGATGAACAGGCCCAGGAGTGACGAGATCACTGCAAGGCTGCCCCGTCTGTCCAGGAGGAGCCCGATGCCGGCTAAGGTTTCGACCAGGGGCAGCCCGATGGCGACCACGGAAAGGAGTATTTCCGGAACCAGGTCGTACGCGGATATGATGCGGGCAAAGGCCTTGGGATCAATAAGCTTGACCACCCCGCCATAGATGAACAACGCGGCAAGGCAGATCCGGATGATGCGATACGGCCACACCAGGCAAAGGAGGGAGCGGACGCGCCCGGTCATGCCTGACTCTTCCCCGCGATCGCGCCCTTTTTCCGGGCACCGTTCCCGGTCGAATGGAAGTGTCCGGGTCCCTGCATGGGCAGTATGAATGTGTGGAACAAAAACCCGCGGACGATCGATCTTCGATGCATCCTGTGTATCTATCAAATCTCATTGCTCAAATCCAATTCATGCTCAGTATGGACACCCGGTAAGTATTCAAAATATGAATAACACAATTTCGAGACATGATGACGCCAAGGCAAGGGAGGCTCGGCAGATCGTCACGCGGGCACTCATGCCGGGGGAAGATTTCCACGATCTGGTCGATCTTCTGGCGTGAGGCAAGGGAAAATGCCTCTGTTCACGTTCTCCCTGATCAGTCACGCCTGCGTCGGCAGGGCCCCAGGGAAAACGCGGGGGCTACTCCTCTTCGAACAGGATGTCCTGGGCTCCGTGCCAGAGTACGAGATGCCCCACGTCCTGCAGGTGCTCCCGGCCCTCGATGATGGTCAGAAAGTGGTTGCCCGCGAGCTGACCCAGCTTGCTCGCAAAGCGCGTGGCACCGTAGGGGAACAGGATCTCGGTCTCGCTGTAGCCGCCTGGGTAGAACAGGATCTCGCCGGGCGCAGGATAGCTGGTGGCGTTCTCGAAGCCCACGTCGAGACTCAGGTCTCCTAAGGGGATCCAGCAGGACTCGCCGCTCCAGCGGGCCTGTATGAGCTTCTGGGAGTAGGGGAGAAGCGTACGGAACTGGGCGCAGGTTCTGGGAGCATACTCCTCTTCCATGTAGGCCGTAAACTCGAACGAAGCGATTCTTATTTTCAGCACGGTCATATCCGCTCCTTTGGAGCCGTTGTTTTTGCCCCTGACGTTCTCTTGTACAAGATGATGCAGCCCAATCCCGGAAACGTAAAAGCAATAGTGTACATGATAACACAGGAGGATACGTTTTCAAGACAGGAGTACTGACAGAAAGGAACGCTGCAGGGCGGGCAGAGCCGGAGAAGGAACTGCCTTGCGTTTTCAGGTGCAGGACCGCAGGGGGCAGCGCTTCGTCCGCGCCGCCCCCTGCGGTCTTTCAACTAGACCTTTTCTTTGCCGGCATTCGTTCCGGCGATGCGTCCGAAGACCACGCAGTCGGCGATTGCATTACCGCCCAAGCGGTTCGCTCCGTGGATCCCGCCGGTCACCTCACCCGCGGCATAGAGACGCGGAATCGGTGCCCCCCAGATGTCGATCACCTGGGCTGTCTTGTTGATCCTCAAGCCCCCCATGGTGTGGTGAACCGCAGGC
>JAJFUP010000219.1 GCA_021372395.1 Deltaproteobacteria bacterium | reverse complement strand
GGATGCACCCGATGCCATCGTTATCATGAACCAGGGATTCATCACCTTCGCGAACCCCGCCTTTTCCGATATCATCGCCTCGCCATTGGACGAGATCCTCGGCAAACCGATCTTCGACCTCGTGGACGAGAAGGGGAAGGAGGACCTCTCTGCGCTGCGGAAAAAACATGCCAGGCGGTTCTTCACCCAGATCACCATACACACCAAGGCCGGGCAGAAGATCCTGGAAGGCAACTTCCAGTTCATCGAGGACAGGCCGGGCACATCCATCGCCATGATGCGGGACGTCACCGAAAAGGTGCTCCTCCAGAAGCGCCTCATGCGGCAGAACCAGGATCTGGCTGCCATCAACACCATATCCCAGACCCTTTCGTCATCCATCGAGCTTAAAGAGATCCTCCAGAACACCCTGACCCAGGTGCTCAACATCATGAACATCGAGGCCGGGTGGATCTACCTCATGGACGAGAAGAAGCAGGTCTTGCGCTGCGCTCATTCGTACGGCATGCCCGAGGAGGTCATGAAGGCCATCCGGGTACTCAAACTTGGAGAGGGCATCGCGGGCAGGGTCGCCCGGGACGGCCACCCCATCATTATCGAGAATGCCTCCATCGACCCCCGCGTGAGCTCTCTCGCCTTCAAAAAGCAGGGCCTCCGATCGTTCGCCTCCATACCGCTCCAGGCACGGACCCGCCTCATCGGCGTCATGAACATCGGGTCCTTCGGGCAGCGGACCATATCGCCCGATGACGAACGCCTCCTTATCAGCATCGGCGTGCACATGGGAACCGTCATGGAGAACATCCTCCTGTTCCAGGAGATATCGCGGACAACCGATGAGCTCAAGGATGCGTTGAACCTCATCCGACAGCGCAACGAAGAGCTGAGGACGCTCGTGTCCACAGTTTCGCACGACCTGAAAAACCCCATCATCGCGATCAACGGTTTCTGCGAACGATTCAAGAAATCGGCATCTTCCAAGCTCACCGAGAGAGAAACACAGTACATCAGCGCTATCCACGAAAGCGGGAAGCACATGGAGCAGTTTGTTGCCAATCTCCTCACGCTCTCAGCCGTGGAGAACCTCAAGCTGCGGAAAGAAGAATTTCCCATCCAGGAGATCATCGACGACATCGCCACGGAGATGTCCACCCAGATCGACGACAAACGCGGCCGGATCATCATCGACGACACGCTTCCGAGCATACGGGCGGACAGGATCAGGGTCATCCAGATTTTCTCGAACCTCCTTTCAAATGCCATCAAGTACGCGCACCCCGGCAGGGATCTGGAGGTGCACATCGGCTACCACCCCCAGGCGAAGATGCACATCTTCTACGTGAAGGACAACGGCATGGGGATACCCGAGAAGCATGCGAACAACATCTTCGACATCTTCTACCGGGCCTACGAGAACCATGCCGAGGGAACGGGCATCGGGCTCGCCATCGTGAAAAAGGCCCTGAACGTCATGGGCGGCAACATCTGGGTCATGTCTCAGATCGAGAAAGGCTCGGTATTCTATTTTTCCATTCCCATGGAATAGCCCCGCCAACACCCTCGCTCCACGCGGTTTGACAGAGCCACCCCTTCTGTTCTATGAGCCAGTAGCATGGATAATCGAGAGAGCTTTCTGAAATGGGCGCTCGTCGCCTCGGCCGCGATCCTCTTTTTCACCCTGGGGCACCGGGCCCTGTGGGACCCGGACGAGGGGAGATACGCCGAGATGGCCCGCGAGATCCTGGCACTCCACGACTGGGTCACCCCGCACCTCAACTACATCCCCTACCTGGAGAAGCCCATGCTGTTCATGTGGCTCAATGCCGTGAGCTTCGCGGTGTTCGGCACCACCGAGTGGGCAGCCCGTCTCGTACCCTTGCTCTGCGCCCTTGCCGGGGCCGGCCTATCAGGGCTGATGGCTTACCGCCTCTGGGGGAGGAGGGCGGGTCTTCTCACCGCGCTGATCCTCATGACTTCTCTCGAATACTTCGTGCTGTCGAGCGTCGTGGACATCAACATGACGCTCACCTTGTTCATCACCGCTGCCATGGTGTTCTTCTGGTTGGGGCACGCGGAGAAAAACCCCCGGTACCTTTTCATGGCGTGGGCTTCCTTGGCCCTCGCCTGCCTGACCAAGGGACCCGTGGGCGTGGTTCTTCCCGTGGGGGCCGTGGGCCTGTACATACTTTTGACCAGACAGTTCGGCCTCATCCTGGAGTCCCGGCCCATCCGGGGAACATTGCTGTTCCTCGCCATCGCGCTGCCCTGGTTCGTTCTCGTGAGCATCCGGAACCCGGAATTCTTCTCGTACTTTTTCATCGACCAGAACATCGCGCGGTACTCCGTGTCGCGCGAGCACAACCAGCCGATCTACTACTTCATCGTGGTGGTCCTCGGCGGCGCGCTCCCGTGGACCTTCATGCTGCCGGACGCGATACGGAAACTGGCGGGGCAGAGAGTGCCGCGGGAGGTCCTCTACATCCTCCTCTGGTTCTTCGTCATCCTGCTCTTCTTCATGCCCTCGCACTCGAAGCTCGCAACCTATGTCCTGCCCTGCTTCCCGCCCCTGGCGCTGCTCCTGGGCTATGCGTGCAAGGACGCCCCGGAGAGGGGAGGGATCGCCCTTTCCTGTGCCGGTGCGGTCTGGCTGTGCCTGGGTATCGGGCTGGCCCTCTTTCCGACCCTGGCATCCCATGGAATCCTCGCCTCATCTCCCCGGACAGTCCCGCTCATGGGCATCGCCCACGCGGCCGGTGCGATCCTGATCCTGGGGACGCTGGCTGCGCTGTGGGTCGGCCGGAGATACGACAGGGCTGCCGGTTACGCCCTGCTGGGGATATCCCTGATGGTCCTGTTCACGGTCTTCACCCCCGAGTGGGACGACCAGCGCTCCACAAGATCGCTCGTACAGGACCTGCCGCCTGAGGCGAACCTCTGCGCATATTCTCGGTACTACCAGAGCTCGGGCTTTTACGCGAAAAGGCAGGTGCTGCTCGTGGATGCCGCAGGCGAGCTGAATTTCGGCATCCTGCACCACCCGGACAAGGCAAGGGTGCTGACACTGGACGATCTCTCCCGTCTCATGAGAAGTGATCCGGGTTCATACTGCCTCACCTCCTCACGCAATCTCGCTTCCCTGCAGGAGAAGATCCCCGGCATAGTAGTGGCGAGACAATCAGCTGTGCTCTCTCTTCTCCACGTTCCGGGGCGACAGCCCTAGCGGAGAGACGCGCATGATCCGTTGATCCGGGGCGCATCGCTGGTAAAAAAGTTTGCAGTGATACCGGGGATATTCTGCTTGACAGGTTTGGGGTCGAATTGTATAGATTCCTCCATCGGTTAGGGCCGCTAGCTCAGCGGGAGAGCGCTGCCTTCACACGGCAGAAGTCACAGGTTCAAATCCTGTGCGGCCCACCATA
>JAJFUP010000017.1 GCA_021372395.1 Deltaproteobacteria bacterium | reverse complement strand
TCCTTCCCCTTCTCGTCCACGAGGTCGAAGATCGGTTTGCCGAGGATCTCGTCCAATGGCGAGGCGATGATATCGGAAAAGGCGGGGTTCGCGAAGGTGATGAATCCCTGGTTCATGATAACGATGGCATCGGGTGCATCCTCGATGAGCTTCCGGTACCTCCCTTCCCGTGCAAGGCTCCCGCTCATGAAATCCGCCATGAGCACATAGAGGGAGTCCATCCTGTACCCGGTCACGTTGATGAACCCGGAGGCGCGAATCATGGGAGAGCTCAGGGTTTCCACGACGAGCCTGAACGTCTTGTCCGTTTCGATCAGTCGTTTGAGCCTCTTCTCGAGCCTGTCGTCGACGAGAAACTTGTGGATGAGCTCATAGAGGGATTTCCCCACGAAAGGCAGCTCAATGGGATCGATGTTCGATTCGAGCAGCTTGTTGACGTAGATGACCGTTCCGCTTGCATCAAAGGCGCACACCGCGAATGGTGCGGCATCAAAGACATTCCTGATGTACTCGACGCGTTTTTCCATGGGTTCAGTCTATGTCGACGGATTCACCCGGCCTGAGGATGCGGACCTCGCAGGTGCACAACTCGGCGAGCTTGTGGGCATCCTTCTCTGAACCGACGATGTCTCCGAAATGGATGGGTATGACCGTGGTTGCCTTGATATCGCCAAGCGCCTCGCCAGCCTCCCATGCGTCCATGGTGTACGTGCCCCCCACCGGGAGGAAGGCCAGGTCCACGGTGATATTCTTCATCTCGGGGATCCTGTCCGTATCACCCGTGTGGTAGATCTTTTTCCCACCGACACCCACGATGTATCCGACCCATGAGTTTTTCCTGGGGTGGAATGCCTTGCTCACATTGTAGGCCGGTACGGCCTGAATGGAAACATCCCGGATGTCCAGGGACGTACCCGGGGCAATGACGTCGGTCACGAACGGGGTTTTCATGGGCGCAATCACCCGGGTCGATGCATCGCATACCAGGCGCAGGTCGTTCTCCGAGTAGTGGTCGTAATGGTCGTGCGTGAGCAGGACAATATCCGCCCGGGGAGAAGACTCAGCGATCTTCCACGGGTCTATGTAGATGGTTTCGCCAGCCTCGATCATGACGCTTGCATGGCCTAACCACGTAACGCGTACCGGCATGAAACACCTCCCGGGAAAGGATGTGCATGGTGTCGTTCGTCAGGTGCGCTCCACATAATACAGGAGCCACCCTTGTGTTTCAATCACATAATCCACGTGTAATGAGGATGTAATCCACTCAAAATATTATGATATATCAGAGACAATTGCAAAACCCGTCCAGGCTGTCGCCCCCGCGAAAGCGGAAGCCAAGAACGCCCCGGAAAGGCTGGATTCCCTCTTTCGAGGAAATGACGTCCCGGATCTTTTGCAATTGGCTCATCAGTAACGCGGTTCGGAAAACTTGGGGGGGGCGGCATGTTTTCGCCTCCCCCAAGGCTGTGCGACTGACGATTGCCGTCTCTTCAGAATGCCCCGAGCTGGCAGGGCGTGATCTTGATGCCCAGGGAATCTGCAGCGTTCCCTATCTCGGGCCGCATGACGCCGGCCTGGTCCGCTATCTCCCACAGCGTGGCACAGGAGACCCTGCCGTTGGGCGCGGCATTCTTGATGAGGTCCATCACTTCCTGCCCCACTTCGACTTTTCTGCCGGTGATCTTGTAGCCCGACTTGCCTTTCCTGCCGAAACCGAAGAGGCCGAGCTGGCACTGGTACAAACGGGCACCGAATTCAGTAGCGACCTTGCCCACCTCCAAGGGCTCTATGCCCAGAGAAGCGGCGATGTAGTGCGCTACGGCGCAGGGCATCTTTCCTTTTTCCGGATAAATCTCGATCATTTCCTTGATTTTCTGAGAATCCATGTTTCTCCTCCTGTTCAAATATACTTTCTGTGCCGGGATGCTGGTTTCAGGTCGAATGCACCTTCACCCGGCAGCGGATGCCGCAACCTCATGAGCCGATTGCCAAGCCGTAAGAAAACGTCACGCCCATCGTAAGCTGGGGTCCAAAATGAGCTGAAATGGCAGGATTCCCGCTACTGTGGAAACGACGCCCCGGCACTTTTGCAATCATCTCATATGATAAGTATTTATGCACCAGATGCCAGTGCCCAGGTCAAGAAGATAATTATGTATCATCGAGCTTAGCATGTACGGGCAGGGTCCTTCACGGAATAACTCCGTGCCCCCCTACTTCATGAAAGGTTTTGGTTGCAGGGTCAGGGAGAAGGTTTTTCCAGGATCATGAGAGCATCCGCAACGCAGGGCTTCCCGCCGACCACGATAATGGGGTTCAGGTCGATCTCGCTGATCTGCGGGAAATGGAGTGCGAGCCGGCCAAGGTTCACCAGGATATTTACGAAGGCTTCCCTGTCAACAGGAACCATGCCCCGATACGCGCCGAGGATCGCCCGAGAAGCCAGGCCGTCCAGCATCTCGAGGGCATCCACGCTGCTCAGGGGGGCGAACCGCATGGAGAAGTCCTTCAGGGCCTCGGCGAGCACGCCGCCAAGCCCGAACATGACGCTGGGCGGAAACCCGGGGTGGCGGCTGATGCCGGCCAGGAACTCCCGGTCACCCCTGAGCATCTCGGCCACGAGCACCGGCGAGTCCTGATCTTTCTCCCGCAGGCCCTGGTATGCCTTCACGAGCTCTGCCTCGTCCTTCAGGTCGAGGCAGACCATGCCGAGCTCGGTCTTGTGGGCGATCCGCGAAGAGCAGACCTTGAGCACCACGGGGTATCCGATCTCCCCTGCCTTCTCTTTGGCTTCCTGGAGATCGTAAGCGAGCGACTCGTTCGGTGTGGGTATCCCGTAGGCACGGAGTATCCTCTTTGCCTGAAACTCATCGAGCCCTGCTGGGCCGATGTCTTCGAGAATACTCCCGGCATCCCGGGGAATCTCTGCATCCGGGGGTACCTGGTGTTCAGGCCTCTGCCGGTAGGTCAGGTGCCTGGAGAAGGCCCCCATGGCCCGGCCGGTCTTTTCCGGTGCATCGAGGGTGGGGACTCCCTTTTCCTGAAAGGTCCTGATGCAGTTGTCTTCATTTCCGAAAAAGGTCGATATCAGAAGGGGTTTTCCATACCGGTGGGGCATCTCCACGAGCGGGTCCAGAGGGACCTTCATCATGGACAGGAGCTTTTCCTTGGGTATGTCGACAAACCTGCTCATGCCCGGATACAGGAGCTCCATGAATCCCGTGTCCATGATGCCGTGGATGATGACCCCGTCGACCTCGTCCGATTCGAAGAGTATCTGCGGGATCTGCTCGGTGATGGCCTTCATGTCCACATGGAAGGTCAGGTCCACGGGGTTGCGTCCGCTCGCATGCGCCTGGAGGTGGGCGCAGATCTTCTCCTGGGTCTCGGGGGAGAACTCGGGCACGGTGAGACCGTGGCGGTCGCACGTATGTGCAATGGCGGTGCCCGGACCGCCGGAATTCGTAAGCACGGCGATGCGTCTGCCCTTGAGCGGCGGCTGTGTCGCGAAAGCCCACCCCACCTTGAACACCTCTTCGATGCTCTCCACGCCGATGATGCCTGCCTGCTCGAACAATGCCTCGTAGAGGTGCTGAGGACCTGACATGGCGCCCGTGTGACTCGACCCCGACCTCGCGCCTGCCTCCGACCCTCCCACGTACTGCGCCACGATAGGCTTTACCCGGCTCACGCGCCTCGCAACCTCGAGGAAACGGGATGCGTCCCTGATCCCCTCGATGTAGAGGCCGATGGCCTTCGTGGCATCGTCCTGCCCCAGGTACTCGACGCAGTCCGCAAGATCGATGTCGACCTCGTTGCCTACGCTGATGGCCTTGCTGAGGACGATCCCGTTCTTGTGCAGGTAGGACACCACCTGGGCAAGGTAGGTGCCGCTCTGCGATGCGAGTCCGAGCTTGCCCTGAAAGTCCAGCGTCGGGCCGACAGTGATGTTCAGCGGAAGGTGCGTGTTGATGATGCCCAGACAGTTGGGCCCGAGAAAACGCATGGAGTGCTTCCGGGCGATCTCCTGCAGGGTCTTCTCCACGGCCCTGCCATCCTCCCCTGTCTCGCGGAAACCGGCGGTCACGATGACCACGGAACGCGTACCCAGGGTGCCGAATGCCTCCAGCATCCCGGTCACGAGCCTGGTGGGGACGATGAGCACTGCCAGGTCCGGCGCATAGGGCAGATCCGCTATGGACGGGTAGGCCTTCCTCCCGAGTACGGTCTTTTCCTTCGGGTGCACCGGGAGCACCTCTCCCGGGTATCCGCATGTTAAAAGGTTCATGCACTGAATGGTGCCCATGGTGGTGAAGTTGTTGCTCGCGCCAACGATGGCGATCGATGACGGGTTCATGAGCGCGCCGACCGGACTGCCTCCCATACTTCCTCCCAATCAGAAAAATTCAGGTCAATGAGAAATGAGGGGAAAACCCCCTGCTGTATTTTAGTGTCTCTTGTATGACAATATCACAAGATTGCATGGTATATCCAGCTATAATCTGCTGATTGTGAATGATATTCGCCCTGTCGAAACCGTCATGACGGGTGGCGTGGGGGCTTCATCGGATGAAATTACCCGGGAAATGCGGAAAAAGACTCAATATTATTCGAGCACCAGCCGATGAGACTGGGTATCCGAACCCTGCGCCTCAAGGAAGAGATGCACCGCATATGAGCTTGCATGAAAATATTATAGACAACCCGTCACAGGTACGGAGGCTCGTGAGTCTCTCCATATTCCTGATGGTCGGGTTCTTCTCTCTCCTGGGATTTTTCAGCGTCATTGACCCCTACCCGTTGAAAGACTGGATCTACCTGAGGCTCACGCTCCAGGAGTTCGGGGTTTCGGGAGCCATCCTGTTCATCCTGATGGTTGCCACCATGCCGCTGGCATCTCCGTTGAGCCTGCTCATCATGGCCGGTTCATCGGCCTATGGCTCGTACCTGGGCATGGCCCTGACCTATGTGGGTTGCCTGATCAATGCAAATATCGCCTTTTTCCTCGTCAGGGCCCTCGGCATCGAAAATGCCTGGGGACATGGCGCGAGGTCGCATCGGGTGAAGGCAGCCATCCAGAAAAACGGCTATCCCATCGTGCTCATCCTCCAGATGGTCACGATCATCCCGTTTTCGGCCATCAACTCGGTGGCTGCGGCATCCGGGGTCTCCTGGAGGGATTTCATGAAGGCCACGACCCTGGGGATCGTGCCGAGCATCATCATCTTTTCACTCATCGGAAACCTGGTGGTGACCAGGTTCCTCTCACCGAGGTTCTACTTTGCATCCGTCTGCGTCGTTGCGCTGGTGATCCTTCTGGTCGCACTCATGAAGAAGGATGCCCAACTCAGACGCGAAGCCCTCTCTCAGGCTGGCAACGAACGAATCAACTGAGAAGTCCGGCAGGTAATCCATGACCCCCCTCGGGCTGCACGCCAGCCTCTCTCCGAAAACTCTGCCCGTGAGTGCCTGATTCACCCTCAGGGGTATGACGCCCTGTACGAGGAGGAATCGCCCTTTCTTTGCAAGGGCCAGCCCCATGAGCTTGGACCCTTTGTGCATGAGTTCGAAGGGTGACGGCCGCGCGAAGCACACCTCGGAGAACCCGTGAGGACCTCCCTTTGCCTGAACAGGGAGCCCGCAGCAATCAAAGGCGTGAGCGAAGAGCCCGGAGATGCGCATCGACGATTCCGGGATGCCTGACGGAAACAGACCGTCTCCGGTGCAGCTCAGGCTGAAGGTGATATCGTCTCCGTGGAGGACCGCACCACCCCCGGTCGGACGCTGCAGCACCGCAATGGCGAGAGCCGGATCGTGCAGGGTGAAGGATTTCTGATGGTACCCGATGGTGACGGCAGGTTCAGCCCAGTTGTATATACGGAGTGCTCCGGGAAGAACGCCTGATCTCACTGCATCGAAGAGCTCGATGTCTCTCGCCATGGTGGCTTGAGCGGGACATCTCCCATCGAGCAGGAGATGCCACGAGGTCATAACTCCTCGATGATGAAGAGCTGGTCCCCGTATCCCACCCTGTCGCCGTCCTGCTTCAGGATAGCGGTCACGATTCCGTCCACGTGCGACTCGATCTCGTTCATGAGCTTCATGGCCTCTATCACGCAGAGGACCTGGTTCTTGTCGACCCGGTCACCCACCTGGGCGTATGCGGGTGTCTCCGGGGAGGGGGACCGGTAAAAGGTTCCCACCAGGGGAGAGGTCACGGTGACGGTGCGCTTGTCCTTGGCCGACACCCTTGATCTGTCGTTGTCCTGAGAGCGTGAAGTCCCGGACTCCAGCGGGTTCGATCTCCGGATAATGTGGATCCGCTCGGGAGTCCATTCCAACTCCAGTACGTCCGTATCCTTGATGAGCTCGATGAGGTCCTTCACGATCTTGATATTCATGGAATCACACCCTCTCGATGTACTGAGCGGTCCGGGTGTCCACTTTCACGACCTCGCCTTCGTTGACGAACAGAGGGACCTGGATGGTGAGGCCTGTCTCCAGCTTCGCGGGTTTGGAACCGCCGGAAACCGTGTTGCCTTTTACGCCCGGGTCGGTCTCCACGATCTGGAGGTTGAGAAACATGGGCAGTTCGACGCCGATGGGTGTCCCGTTGTGAAGGAGCACCTCGACCTCGACATTTTCCTTGATATAGCCCAGCGCATCCCCGATCTGGTCCTTGGTGAGCGTCATCTGCTCGTAGGTCTGGGAATCCATGAAACAGTATCCCTCTTCATCCTTGTAGAGGAACGACATCTTCTTTTCTTCCAGGTCGGGAACATCGACCTTCTCGCCCGAGCGGAACGTTTTTTCGAGCACGTTCCCTGAGATGAGGCTTTTCATTTTCGTGCGGACAAAGGCACCACCCTTGCCCGGCTTTACATGCTGGAAGTCGACGATCACGAGCGGCTCGCCTTCCATCTCTATCTTCAAACCCTTACGGAACTGTGCGGTTGAATACTGCATAAAACCTCACCTCTGGCTGATTACTTTGATGCCTTCCTTATCAAGATTTGTGAGACGCTTGCAAGAATTATCTGTAATGAGCACCATGTCCTCGATCCTGATGCCGAATTCTCCGGGCAGGTAAACGCCCGGCTCGATGGTGATGACCATGCCCTCTTCGAGCACATCGTCGGACAGGGAGGAGACAGTGGGCGCTTCATGGATCTCGAGGCCTACGCCGTGGCCGAGGCCATGGCCGAAAAACCGCGCGAGCCCGTGGGCTTCGAGGTGGTCCCGTGCGATCTTGTCGATGGATGAGGCCTTTACCCCTGAAGCCAGGGCCTTGATCGAACGCTCCTGGGCCTCTCTCACATGGGCGTACGCCTCTGCAAACGCAGATACGGGGTCCCCGGTGGTCACGGTGACGGTCTGGTCCGAGCAGTATCCCTCGTAGACGCATCCGAAGTCTATGACAAGGGGTTCGTCAGGGCCGATCACCCGCGCTGAAGCGCTTCCGTGCGGCATGGCCGACCTCGGGCCGGAGGCCACGATGAGCTCGAAGGAGGCTGCGCTTGCGCCCCTTTTCCTCATCTCCCATTCGAGATCCAGGGCGACGTCGCACTCTCTGCGTCCGATGAGGCCATTGGCCAGCACCGCTTCCAGGGCCTGTTCGGAAATCAGGGCAGCCTTCCGGATGAGCTCGACCTCACGCTCATCCTTGAACACCCGCAGGCGCTTGAGCTGACTGCCCAGAGGGGTCATCTCGATGCCCGTGAAGAGATCCTTCATCTGCATGAAGCTGTCGAGGTCGATCACGTTCGACTCGATGCCCAGCGACTTTATTCCCTCTTCCTCGAGCACGCAAAGAATACCTTCCCATCTCCTGACGACCTCGCGGATCTCTGCGGTCGTTTCCTGCCTTGCCTGCAGGGTGTTGCGGGAATCCACGAATAGGAAGGCCTTGGCATCGGTGATCAGCAGGACTGCGTCCGACCCGGTATAGCCGCTCAGATAGGTGACGCTTTGGCGCGACGTTATGAGCAGGGCATCGAGTCCCTTCAGGAACTGCCGTGCCCTAACCAGCCTTTTTTCCATGGGACTCCTTCAATGCTTCCAACCCGAGGACATAGCCGTACGGACCAAGCCCGGTTATGGTGCCTGCAGCGATATCGGAAAAATAACTGGTCTGTCTGAATGGCTCCCTGGAAGCCACGTTGCTGAGATGCACCTCGATGAAGGGTATGTCGACGGAGAGCAGCGCGTCCCGCAGTGCAATCGACGTGTGCGTATATCCGCCCGGATTTATGATGAAGCCTGTGATGCCCAGCGCGGGGGCGGAGTGAATCTTGTCGATGAGGCCCCCTTCATGGTTGGACTGGAAGAAGATCACCTCCATGCCGAGCGTGAGTGCCCTGCCCGCCACGAGATCCTCGATGTCCTGCAGCGTTGCGGTACCGTACACGGATGTCTCCCGGCGGCCCAGGAGATTGAGGTTGGGGCCGTTCAGCACCATGATCTTCATCATTGCTTCACCTTTTCGATCCATCCCTGAAGGGTCTTGAGGATGTGCATGTCCTGCACCATGCGGGCCTCCCTGAAGGCGTCCTTGTCGAGCCCGGTCATCTTGTCGACCTGGGCATAGATATCGAGAGCCTGTTCGTAATGACCCTGCTGCGAGTAGATCTTCGCGAGCTGCAGGGAGGGCTCCCTGAGGAATGACTCTTGCGTGTCAGGGGATTCCAGGAAGTCGTGCGCTTCGTCGTCCTCGGGATACATTGCCAGGTATTTCTGGATACATGCGGTTGCGATGCTGTCGTCTCCCTTCTGGCGATAGAGGAGCGCCAGGTAGAAGAAGGCCTTGGTCAGCCGTTCGGCTTCAGCGGCCAATGCGTCCAGGACATCGAGGGCTTCGCGCGACCTGCCGAGCTTGAACAGAGAGATCCCGAGCATGAGCCGGTCTTCAGGGTAGATGCACTGCTCTGCTGACTGGACGATCTCCAGGAACCTCCCCTCGTCAAACGCTTGCTTCACTTCCGTGGATATATCGGCCATAAGCTCCTAATATTTCAGAACTAGTAAGATATTTTACGGTAGCATCACCGATTCCCGGTGTCAACACAAAGTGGACGCCGCTGCCGGTGCCCTTCTTGTCCAGGGCCATGGCCGCTTCGATCTGCCTTGGTTCGGGCAGAACTGTTCCGGCGCCCGTGCTCGTGAACCGTTTCACCAGAGACCGGATCCTGCCCAGATCGCTGCCCTTGAGGAGCCCGAGTTCGCACGAGAACCACGACGCGAACAGCATTCCCGCGGCAACAGCCCGGCCGTGGCTCACCTCGTAATTCAGGACCCGCTCGATGGCATGGCCCACGGTGTGCCCGAAGTTCAGGATCCTCCTCCGGCCCCCTTCCCTCTCGTCCGCGCTGACCACCGCAGCCTTGTCGGCAGAGCACATGGCTACGACTTTCTCGTAGTCCACGGTTCGGGCCTTCTCCAGATATTCGAAGAGCCTGGCGTCCATGATGATGCCGTACTTCACGACCTCCGCCATGGCGCCCCGGATCAGATCCGGGGCGAGGGTGGCCAGGAAATCGACATCGCTGAGCACGAACCGCGGCTGATGTATGGTGCCCACCAGGTTCTTGCCCTGGTCGAGATTGATGCCGGTCTTCCCCCCGATACCGGAATCCACCTGGGCCAGCAGTGTCGTGGGAACCTGGACAACGGGGATCCCCCTCATGAAGATGCTGGATGCAAAGGCGCAGAGGTCACCGGTAACGCCGCCGCCGATGGCCATGCAGATCCAGTGCCGGTTCACCTGTACCGAGAGCATTTCTTCGAGTATCCGGCCGAGGAACGGGGACGATTTCACGCGCTCGCCGCTCGGAATGCGCATGATGTGGTGCGGCAGACCCTTCACTGCGGAACGGATGAGGCGGTGATGATGGGCGTGTACCTGCTCGTCCACGATGATGAACACACCTTCGGGCCTGACGTGCCTTGCCAGCATGTTCTTCAGATCTTTGAATATCCCGCTTCCGATGTAGACGGGATATGGGGCACCAGGCACGAGGACCGGCAGAGGATCCCTCAGGTTCGCCACCAGCCGGGAAACCTCCCGTGCAACCTCCCGTATGGTCATGCCGTCGGTATCCACCACGACATCGGCATCCTCGTACGCGGGTTTCCTGGCCTTGAGAAGCTCGTGTGCCTGCTGGTTCCACAAAGGCCTGCCCGGATCTTCGGGGATCCTCGAGATGAGCGTGTCAAAGGATGCCTTCAAATACACGATGTGCCCACCGGACTTCATGATCGCCCTGTTCGCTCCGTCTATGGGCAGACCGCCGCCTGTCGCCACCACAGCCTTCCTGGAGCCGTTTGTCACCTCGACGAGGGCCTCGTGCTCGAGAACCCGGAATGCGGGTTCCCCGGCACAGGCAAAGATATTGGCAATGGACCTGCCGGACTTGGCGACGATGTAGGCATCGAGATCGATGAAAGGCCTTTTGAGGTGCAAGGCCAGCACCCGGCCCACTGCGGTCTTTCCGGAGCCCATGAAACCGGTGAGGAAGATCATAGGGACTCCCAGTATCTCCGGTGGGCCTCGAAGGCCGGCAGCAGCGCCTCCATGCTCGGCTGGCAGAAGCTGTCCAGGATGGCCGCTGACAGGGCAATGACGGCCATGGCTTCACCGACCACGGACGCTGCAGGCACGGCGCAGACATCGGAGCGCTCATAGGCTGCCTGAACCGGCGAACCGTCGCCAAGGTCAACGGAAGGAAGCCCCTTTTTGAGGGTGGGGATGGGCTTCATGCTGCACCTGATCTCCAAGGGCTCGCCGTTCGATACCCCGCCCTCCATTCCGCCCGCATTGTTCGACGTCCTGCCTAGGGGATGGGTGGGGACGATCGGGTCATGGACCAGGGATCCGGGAAGCCCCGCACACCCGACACCTTTCCCGATCTGCACCGCCTTGATGCCGGGGATCGACATGAGGTGCGAGGCAAAAAGCGCATCGAGCCTCTTGTCCCACTGTGTATAGGAGCCGATGCCGGCGGGCAGTCCCCTGAGCACCACCACGAACTCGCCGCCCAGGGTATCACCCCGGGAGCGGGCGTCATCTACGGCTTTTTCCATATCCCGGGTGGCGTCATGGTCCGGGCAGAACACGCCTGATCCATCCCGCAGGTCTCTGTCGAACATGGCTTCGCATTCCACCGGGCCGATCTTCGTGACCCATGAACAGGCCTCGATGCCGAGCGCGGTCAGGAACGACCGCAGGACGCCGCCTGCTGCAACCCGTCCTGCCGTCTCCCGGGCGCTCGACCTCTCCAGGACGTTGCGCAGGTCACGGTGATGGAACCGTGCGGCACCTGCGAGATCGGCATGACCGGGGCGCGGCGTGCGGAGCTCCCTTCCGGGCATGATCTCCCAGGGGTCCATGAAGGTCTTCCAGTTCTCGGAGTCTCTGTTCCACACCGCAAGGAGAACCGGGCTGCCCAGGGTACAGCCCCCCCTGATGCCCGAGAGCACATCCACGACGTCGTGCTCTATGGCCATGCGCTCGCCCCTTCCGTAGCCCTTCTGGCGACGGGCAAGGTCGGCATCGATGGCGGCGTGGTCGACCTTGAGCCCTGCCGGTATGCCGTCTAAGAAGGCGAAAACACCTCTGCCGTGGGACTCCCCTGCTGTAGAAAAGACAAGCATGAAACCTCCGAACTCAAGCGAATTGTGCGTGATTATCGTGGATGAGGTCAAGGTTTGTCAATACAACATGAGAGAACGGCCGGGCTTTAAAGTTCTCTGCCGGTGAAATATCGCCCCCTCAAGCCGGGGGCGTGCGCCCGGCTCGTCTGACGCACAGGCATGCCAGGAGAAAATAGAGCAGCGAGAGGATCCACAGGGCACCCCACTCCGAACCGGTCTGGGCAAGGGTCGACCCCATCTGCTCTATCTTGACGAACCCTTGGATGCCCTCTGTGCTGGGAAGGAGGAGCGAGATGACCCGCAGCCAGGGGGGTATGGCCTCCACGGGCCAGGAGAACCCGGAGAGGAACACGGCCGGGATGGAGACAAAGGCCCATGCCAGGAACGCTGTCTCGCGGCTGCGGAAGAGATGAGAAACGGCAATGCCCAGAAAGATGGTCGCCAGGAGAAACGGGAGGAGGAACACGGAGAGATGGAGGGGGTTTCCCCGTGCGGGCAAGGTATAGATCCGAGGCATGAGGGAGAACAGGTAGACTGCATGGACCAGGTAGATGGACAGGTAGGCCGTGCCCTTTCCCAGGATGCACCGGATAGTGCCGGACAGCGGGACCTGCGTCAGCGGCGGACTTCCGGGTTGTCGCTCCGTTCGTGTCCCGGCCAGCATGCCTATGCCCATGAGCAGGGTCTGCTGGAGAAGCACGATGAAGACCACCATGACCACGTAGGTCGCATAACCGCCGGAGGGATTGAAGAGGGGATAGCTCCGGGCACTTAGCGGTGCATAAGCGGCCTCGGCCTGGGGGAGGGAACACCCCCTTGCCTGGAGCCGCCTGATTTCAATGCCCGCCGACATGGTCCGCATGGTCTGCGTGGCCCCTGTCATGACCTGCCGGTATGAGAGAAAATAGCTGCCGTCAGTGTACAGGGAAACAGTCGCATGTTCCCCCCTTTCGACCCTGCGCTCGAAATCGTTCGAGATCACGATGATCCCGGAGACCCTGCGGGAGAAGAACTCCTGTTCGGCTTCAACCAGGCTTCCGGGTCTGGATGCCACCGATACGTATTCACCCGCGTCCAGAAGGCGTACCAATCTTCTGCTCAGGGACGTGTGATCCAGATCGACAACCGCTACAGGGACCTTCTCCAGCACCTCGTGCTGGTAGGGCAGAGAGTAGAAGAACGGGTACACGATGATGGCGCCGAAGAAGAGCAGCATCACCCCGGCATCAGTGAAGATACTTTTGTACTCGTCGATGCAGGCCTTGAGGAGGGCTTTCACAGAAGCCCCCAGTGCCGCTCGTCCTTCATCAGCTGCTTCAGACGAAGGGTGGCGGGCACGATCAGCACGCAGAAGAGGCCCAGGAGAAGCAGAGGACGCAGGGAACTGACCTCCGGGGTTCCCCGGAGCGACTGATCCACGAAGAGTTCCAGGTAATAGGTCAAGGGAAGGAGAAGAGACCAGGCCTTTCCCAGGAACGACATGCCCGGGAAGGGGAAGCTGACCCCGGAGAAGGCGAAGGCGGGTAAAGAGTAGAAGGCGGAAGAGCTTAAGGACATACGCAGGTTGCCCATGAGTGCCACGATGAGCGCACCCACGGCCTGACACGCGAGGACCAGTAAAGACGTTGAAAGAATGATCATGAGGGCGCTCCCCTTCAGCGGGACGTCGAGGTACCAGAAGAGGAGGGCCTGCATGAAGAGGCCCACGATCAGGTAAAGCAGGGTGTACGGGAGCAGTTTACCCGCCATGGCCTTTCCTGCGTTGTGCCCTGCCGTCTGCAGCCACTGCCCGGCGGAACCTTCCTTCAGTTCGATGCCGATGCAGAAAACGGTCATCATCAAAACAAAGATCTGCAACATCGAGGGCATCAGGGTACTGCCAAGGAAGTAGAGATAGCTCAGCTGCGGATTGAACAGGATGTGAGAATCGATGTCGATGGGTTCCCCGTGTGCGTGGATGCCCGAAATCTTCTCGCCAAAAATCAGGCGGCTGTGCCCGGCATATTCCGTGGACAAGGTTTCAACC
The DNA here is from genome assembly GCA_021372395.1 of Deltaproteobacteria bacterium. Lineage (GTDB taxonomy): Bacteria > Desulfobacterota > Desulfomonilia > UBA1062 > UBA1062 > MWEI01. The sequence continues at coordinate 4,002 of JAJFUP010000017.1, read as the reverse complement.
ACCTGGTGGAAATCCCGGTTTATGATGCTGCCCGCCACCAGGAACTGGTTGTTGTAGTAGCACACCGCCTGAGGGGATCGGCCACGGAAAACATCCCGTTCGAGGTCATGAGGGAAGAGGATGAGGGCATACCCCTCGCGGCGCATGAGCAGCTCTCTCCCGGCAGCCATATCACCTACCCTCCGGCTGATCTTCATGGAGGGAGTCGCATCGATCATCCTTGCCAGGTGCCTTGAGAGGGCGGATTCATCCCGGTCACAGACGATCACGGGAAGCTCCTGGACAACGCCTCTGCTGAAGATCGCCCACAGGAGCAGGAACGTGACCACAGGGACGACGAGGGTGAAGAGAAGGTACAAAGGCCTGGATGTCATCCTCTGCACCTCCCGGTGAAAGACGGCAGCGGTTCCGCTGCTCTCCTGTCCCCTCGGGGAGGGCGTCATGAAGCACTCTTTCCGGGTTTCCTCCGGAGGTCGATTCCCCCTCATCTCCCGAAGAACCCTTTCTTCCCTTGCGACCGAAACTGTTTCCCGTCCACCAGCGCACTCATGCCCGGCCTCAGCCCGGGGACAGGTATAAACGGCCGGGCCTGGACCTCAAAGGTCTTGAGATCGAAGTCTCCCGATGTTTTTGTCGCCTTCCAGGTGGCAAAGTCACCCAAAGGCCGGATGTAGTCGATCTTGAGCCTGATCGAGCGACCGCCCAGCGCGGGGAAACTGGCGACGAGGGTATCACCGATCCGTATCCCGGCAAGGAGGTCTTCGCGAAGGTTGAAGGTGACCCACAGGTCACTGAGATCCACGATGCTTGCGACAGGCATTCCAGGGCCGACCAGTTCCCCGGGGTCGACGATGAGATCGTCGATTTCTCCGTTTGTCGGGGCAAAGAGCGAAGTCTCCCGGTAATAGGTGTTCACTTCGGACAGGACGCCCTTTGCCTGTTCATCCAGGGCCGCTGCAGCGGCCTTGTCCTCGCTTCTGGTGCCTTTGAGCGCCAGGTCATAGCTCGCACGTGCGGCTTCGGCGGCCGTTCTGGAAGCGTTCATCTCCGCTCGCGCCTCATCGAGCTTCTGCTGGGGCACAACGCCTTCCCCCTGGAGTCTTTCTATGCGCCGGCAGGTCGTGTCTGCGATCTCGGCGCCTGCTCTTGCACGCTGCCAGAGGTTGAAGGCCGCACGGATCTCCTCTTCCCGTGCACCGTTGACGGCTTTCCGACTTTGCGCCGCTGCAGCCTTTTCAGCCGACCTGGCCTGCCTCACCCTGGCCTCTATCTCGGGACTGTCCAGGGTGGCAAGCAGCTGCCCCTTGTGAACACTGTCCCCCTTTCGAACAGGGAGGCTCAGCACGCGGCCGGATATCTTCGCAGCCACATCGACCTGCTTGGCCTCGACTTCCCCCTGGACAACCAGATCCGGAGGGTTCAGATAAAATATAAAAGCCAGGATGACCATGACCAGTACCAGAAGGATACCGGTCCCCAGGATGATTTTTTTATACCTGCTGTTCACTGCTCCCCCACTTTCTCACCGAGAGAAAGATATTCCAAATAGCGATCGCTCATGCCGCTTGTTTCCAGAAGCTCTGCCAGGGCAACATCGTATTCGTACAGGGCCTGGAGTCTTTCAATCCTGACCCTGGACAGCGCAAGTTGGGCATCCACGAGGTCGACGGATGTTGCCATGCCCTCCTCGAACGCTTTTGCCTCCACCCGGAGGTACTCCTCAGCAGAGACCAGTGATGACTTGATGGTGTCATACTGCTCGCGGGTCTTGAGAAGCTCCTGATACCGGGATTCCACCAGGGTGTCGATATCGCGCCTTGCCTCCTTGTCCAGGTGGAGCACGCGATACTCCTGGTCTTTCGCCGCCTGCACTCGATGATACCGGGACATGCCATCGAAGATTTTGAATTTGACCCCTATCCCCAGCGCCCATTGGGGATCCAGAACAGTGAGATCGTCTGTATAGAGCTCCCGCTTGCCGAAAAGTGATATCTCCGGATACAGGGTTCCTGTCTCCTTTTCGCTCGACTGATGGGCCATCTCCTTCTGGGCTCCCAGTTGTCCGAGCACAGGGTTTTTCCGCTGCGCTGTTTCCTGGAAAAAGCTCAGAGGTTCGAGCTGTGAGACCATGACCATGGGCGTGAGGGGGTTGATGTCTTCCCTGCTCGCCAGGAGGTTGTTCAGTGCCGTCTGGGCGATTTGGGTGTCATGTATGGCCCGTTTCAGCTGCCGGTCGGCCTCTGCCCTTGCCACTTCGGCATGCAGGCGTTCGGAGCGGGCGATCATGCCGTTTTGCTCCAGCTGCTGTGCCTGGTGGAGGTGAGCGTCCATCCCGGACAGGACCTCCCGTCGGACCTGCTCCACCTGCCGGGCAAGACCGAGCCCGAAGTAGAGGCTGCCCAACCTGCTGGTCAGGTGCGATTCCGTCTCCCGGTACTTTTCCCTCGATGCCTCCAGGGCCGCATCGGCTGCACGGTTCGCGGCACTGATCCTGCCGCCGGTATAGATCGGCCAGAGAAGGCTTACATCCGCCTTCCAGTATGCATCATTCTGGACCTCTACCCTGAAGGGGGGTACCTGTGAAACTATTGCCGCCCCGACCGGGCCGTGCAGGGCGGTTTCCACCGCCCCCATGGCCTGACGGATACCGTCGAGATCGATCGTGATGGGCTCGTCGATCCTGGTATAGCGCCCGCTCATGTCGATCTCCGGCAGATAGAGACCGCGTGCGGCCTCCTGTTCGTGCACACGCTGGTTTTCCTCCATCCTCGCGGCCTGAAGGGAATCATTCCGGGCTTTCATCAGCCCCATCGCCTCACTGAAACCGATGTCGGCAGCCGAACAGACTTCGGACAATGCGAACAGCGTCAGGAGCGTCATCAGAATATTGCGAAGGAACGTCTGTGCGATCCTGTGAGCATACCTGTTTTCCATGGTGTTTTCCTTCATTCCTCGTGTGGTGCAATGGTATGCGGTTGCCGGGGGTTGCGTCGCTCGAGCAGTCCCTATCTTCCCGTTTTCGCGGTACGCACCGGCTCGCTCCGGTCCGGGATGGTGTTGCTCACGATGTCGTTATACAGCAGCTTCCCCGGGACATTCAGGTGGTCGACGGCCCATCCTATGCCGGAACCGATCATGTAACAGGAGGATATGACAACCCGGGGAAGAGGAAGCAATGGCCCTATCATCAGGGGGAGTCCGTTGAAGAGATACTTTTCAGGCACGGTGCTGCTCGTGCGGATGATCTTTCCGTCTGGTGCGTCCGGATCTATGTCATAGGTTCCGTCGGCAGGTATCTTGTCCATGCACAGGGTGTAGTCCAGTCCCTGGGTTGCGTTTCCGGGCCGTACGAGCACGGCATATGAACCCTTGGTCTCGAACGTGTAATCGAGCACCAGGTAACTTCTGTCATGATCAGGGGTTGACCAGGCAACACACTTCTCAGTGCCGGGAAGGAACAAAAAAATATCAGGAGGCGTCGAGCCCGGTTCCACCTTTACCGCAATGACGATCCTGTCGCCCTTTTTGCCGAGATATTCCCAGAGATCGCCGGAACTCACCTGCCCCTTCTCCACGCATCCCGATTCGAGTTCACCTGTCCACAGGTAGTTGGGGATACTTGCACAGACTGCCAGTCCGGGCACAAGGATCGCCAAGGCACATATATTTGCAACCATGGTGTTCTTCCAAAGGCCGCTGGTTGATTTTCTCTCTTTCGCTTTCATTTTACCTGTCCTGCTCATGGGGCGCACCCATGCTTGTCTGTCGATACACGTTGGGTCCTCTTGTTCTGCTCACGGTACGGGACGGTGTGTGACCATCCGTGAGCACCCGAAGCCTCGTGTGGAATGGTGTGGGGCAGGGTCATGGGAGACCCCGCCCCTGCCCCGTCTTAGACCTTCATCTCGCAGATGTCCGTTTTCCCTTCCAGTTTCACGTATGGGGTGATGGCGCGGATGAACTTCTTCGTCATGCCCGGGACCTTGCGGAGATCGTCGAGCG
>JAJFUP010000179.1 GCA_021372395.1 Deltaproteobacteria bacterium | reverse complement strand
CGCCCGAGAAGGCCCAGGCGATCTTCGATGAGCTGGTCCTCAAGGTGAAGGGGATCCATCCAGGCCGGGTGGAGACGGGAAAATTCCAGACCGAGATGGAGGTGTCACTCGTCAACCAGGGGCCGGTCACGATCCTGCTCGACAGCAGAAAACTCTTCTGAACCGCGACACCGGAGTCATGGATGCCCCTGCGTGCGTGCCGAGACTCTCTGGTACGGCAACGGAAAACCTGACCTGTTCCTTTTGGTCATCTCGCCTGAATTCAGGCGAGATGACCAAAAGGAACAGGCGAGTAAAATACTTTCGTATCTATACCTTCCGAATGCACAACCTCATGAAGAGGTCTTTGTCGAAGCGGTCACCCCTTCAGCGCAAGGATCCGTTCCATCAGTTTCGCCTCGGGCATTGCACCCACGATGTCCCCCACCTTCTGGCCATCCTTGAAGACCATGAGGTTTGGGATCGAACGTATGCCGTATTTCCGGGCGGTTTCCGGGTTTTTATCCACGTCGAGCTTCGCAAACACGATCTCGCCCGCATGCTTTTTCGCCAGATTCTCCAGGATGGGGCCCAGCATCTTGCACGGACCGCACCACTCGGCCCAGCAGTCCACCACGATGAACGGATACTTCGCCACCGCCTCGTTCATGTCCTGGTCTGTCAGTGCTATGGTGTGGTCAGGGTTGTCCACGAATTTCTCTTCAGTCATGGTCTTCTCCTCTCTTTTCATGTTCTGCCTTTGGAAGGCCCGCGTAAGACGTACCCTTGAGCCCGCTCACGTACTCGTATGCGGCAAAGGAGGCTGTGGCGCCGTCTCCGCAGGCGGTCACCACCTGCCTGAGCAGCTTGGCGATGCAGTCTCCGCAGGCGAATAAGCCCGGGGCCGACGTCTTCATGTGAGGGTCCACGATGATGTAGCCGCCCGTATCCATGGCGACGATCCCCCTGAACTCGGAGGTGTTGGGGATGGTGCCTGTCAGGATGAAGACCCCGTCGACATTGAGGGTCGTTTCCTTGCCGGGGTCGTTCAGGTCTCTGAGCCTTAAGGCCTTCACCGCCGAATCGCCGACGATCTCCTCCACGACCGAGTTCCACGCAAAGGAGATCCTCTCGTTGGAGAAGGCCTTGTCCTGGAGCACGCCAGTGGCCCTCAGCCTGTCTCTGCGGTGTACGATGGTGACCGAGCTTGCAAACCGGGTGAGGTACAGGGCCTCCTGCACGGCGGTGTCCCCCCCGCCTACGACCGCAACCTTCCCGTCCCGGTAGAACGGCCCGTCGCAGGTGGCGCAGTAGGAGACGCCCCGGCCGGTAAACTCGACCTCGCCGGGAACGTCGAGGTGGGCATACTCTGTCCCGGTGGAGATGATGACCGAAAGGGCCTGGTACTGTGCGGAAGGGGTGTTCACCTGCCAGCCATCCAAGCCTTGCACCAGGGTTTTTTCCACCGAAGAGATGTCGTCATCCACGATCTCGAGGCCGAATCGCCGGGCCTGTTGGGTAAACCGCTCCACGAGCTCGAACCCGCCGATCCCTTCGGGAAACCCGGGATAGTTTTCGATGAGATCCGTTGTCGTGATGAGGCTTGTCTTGAAGGCGCTCCGTACGAGGAGGGTCTTCATGTTCGCCCGGGCTGCGTATATCCCGGCAGTGAGCCCGGCAGGGCCGCCGCCTGCGATGATCACATCATACATGTCCACGGGACCGCCTTTCCGGGTCACATGATCTTGCAAAGAGTTTCGTTCTCATTATATTCCCCTCGTGGTATAGTGGTTTTCAAACGTTTCATCATATGTGGTATGATTACAATAGAAACGATCTCAGTGGAGGTCAAGACATGAAGAGGTTTTTTCTCATAACGCTTCTGGTTTTTCTGCCCGCGATCTCCCAGGGGGCGGGGTATGTCATTGCCAGCTATGCGGATGGGGGCGATCTTCACGAGCCGAGCCTCGGTCTCGAGCTGGGGGGAATATTCCTCTCCCCGCTCCACCCGACGGGCGGGGCATTCAGCCTCGGGCTCGGCGTCAGTGTTGCGGATACCGATGAAAACCCTCCCCCGGCCGAACCCCTTCCCGTTGTGGTCCCCGCTTTCGATTCGAGGAAGGAATACAAGGACGGGACGGAACAGGAAGTCTATGTCAGCTTCGGAGGAGAGCTTATCCCCTCCTTCTTTGCCGTCGGCGGGATCGGCTATGCCAGCCAGGATGTCGTGGACATCGGCACCTCATCGGGCCAGCGGTACAAGATCGGTTCCGACACGGACACCAACGTCACCTGGATGCTCTGCATGCGCTACGTCCTCGAGGGTCTCAACATGGGGATCGGGTATCACTCGAGGAGAGGCGTGATGGCCAGCCTCGGGATAGCGTTCTGACCGGGTGCCCGGAAGGCATCTCCCGGAGATGGCCAGGCCTCCCGGAGGATCGGATGCCGGTATGATCTTCCGGGTATCCGACACGAGGGTTGAACGGGTATCCATGAGATCGCTTGTCATATCAAATGCTCTCGTCTTGAGCCTGCTACTGTCGATGTCCGGCTGTGCGAGCCTTGAGAGCTACACCCACAAGACCCTGCCGGCACGGATGGCCATCGCCCGAGGCGACTACCCGGCAGCCCTTGCCGTGTTTCCCGGCAAGTCGGCTCGAGGCAGGAACGAGATCCTGATCCGTCTCGAGCGGGGCATGATCCTCCAGGACAGCGGGCAGTTCGAGCAGAGTTCGAAGGAATTCGAGCAGGCTGGCACGAAGATCGGCGAGTACGAAGACAGGGCCGTGATCTCGGTGGGTAAAGCTGCCGCCCAGGCGGGTACCTTTCTCGTCAACGAGCAGATGAGGCCCTACGAGGGCGAAGACTTCGAAAAGATCCTTCTCCATGCTCTCAATGCCGTGAACTACGTCATGAATGGAGACCTGGGCGGGGCACGGGTGGAAATCCGCAATGCTTACCAGCGGCAGGAGGAACTCTCGGAAAAGCACGCCAAAGAGCTGGACGAGGCCCGCCAGGAAGCGGGGGCAGGAGATTGGGAAGCGGCATTCCAGAAGGCCGACAGGCAGGGGTACGAACTCCTCAGGAACAAGGCCGCCTCCGTGTACAGCGTGTATCACAACGCATTTGCCTCCTACGTCTCCGCCCTGGTCTATGAACTCTTAGGCGAGCCCGGCGAGGCATACATCGATCTCAAGAAGGCCATCATTGCCTCCCCTCGGTCCAGGAGCATCCAGGAAGACCTGATCCGTCTGGGCAGGAGCTTGAACTATAGAGAGGATGTGCAGGAGTGGGAAGGGAGATTCGGCGCAGGCGGAAACCTCCCCACGGACGCCATCGACGTCTTCGTGATCTTCAGCCAGGGGCTCTCCCCCTACAAGGAGGCGATCACACTGCCCATCCCCATCTCGCATGGTCTCACCTTCGCATCGCTGCCCGTCTACCGCTTCACCGCCTCTCAGGCCTCTTCCGGTCTGATCGTCTCCGGATCCACCAGCATCCGGACCTCTGCCGTGTTCGACACGGATGCCACGGCGGCGAAAAATCTCCTGGACGATTTCCCCATCATCTTTGCCAAGCAGATTGCACGGTCGTATATCAAGGCCCGGGCCACCAGCAGGCTTGGCCACGAGCATGGAGACATCGGTGCGATCCTGGGCACGCTCTTTTCAGCGGTGACGGAACAGGCCGATCTGCGAACGTGGTCCAGCCTGCCCAAGGAGATCCAGGTGGGCAGGGCCTTTCTTCCGCGCTCGGCAGACGAGATCTCGATACGGGCGGCCCCATCCGGGTTCAGTGCCACGGTGGCCATTCCCGCAGGCACGTCTCACCTGGTGGTGCTCGTGAGGACCACGGAAACCGGCCTTACCATACACACAAGATCGTATTAACAAGGAGGGATTCTTATGGGAAGAGTAGGCAGATACGTCGTGCTGGTGGCCTTTCTTGTGGTTTCCTGTGCCGGAGCGGCCCCGAATATCCTCCATGTTCAGGCAGGCCCCTCGGGTGTGAGCTCCACGCAGGTCGAGATAAATGACTCGTTCCTGGCCCGGCAACTCGCCTTCGGCGACGTGAGCGTACACCCCCTCGCCGGGGGGGAGGTCGTCGAAGCCCAGGTGTTTGTCCGGAACGAGGGCGTGCGTGACATGGCGTTTGAATACCGGTTTCTCTGGTATGATACCCGGGGGTTCGAGCTCTCTTCCGCAACGTCCTGGTTGCCGGCGACCCTGGCCGCCAAGGAGGCCAGGGGGTACAAGTCGACTGCTCCCGGACCGAATGCAGCCGGCTTCAGGTTCATGGTCCGAAAGCCCCGGCCCCTGACGGCGACGGGGTCGTGATGCCAGAATAAGGAGGTGATCAACACATGAAGAAACCCATGATTGTACTGTCCATTGCTGCACTGTCATTTTTGTACGCAGGCTGCGCCACTACGCCTTCCGTGAGCTACGGCAGCCCGGATCAGGTGGAGACGGTGACCGAAAAATTCGGTTCCACCGACCTCCAGATGATAGCCGAGAAGATGGTGAACTCCCTGCTGGCAAGCCCGGTCCTCTCCGACGGGAAGAGGCCCGTGCTCTACGTGCACCAGGTGAAGAACCGGACCGACGAACACATCGATACCGTTTCGGTGACCGACAAGATCAAGGTCACGCTGCTGAAGTCGGGCAAGGTGAGGTTCAGCGCGGTCAGCGAGGCCAACGACGAGATCCTCAGGCAGCTCGAATACCAGACGAGCTCTGGCGCGGTGAACCCTTCCACGGCCAAGGCGCTCGGGAAACAGGTGGGTGCGGACTACTTCCTCTACGGCGAGCTCGCCTCCATCAGGAAATCAGCCGGAAGGGTCAAGGATGTGTACTACAAGTTCACCCTCAACCTCGTGAACATCCAGACCGGACTCATCGAGTGGGCCGATGAGAAGGAGATCAGAAAACAGGCGAAGAAGCCTCTCCTCGGGTGGTGAAGAACACGCCGGAACAGCCATATCACGCCGGGATGGACCGGCGAACCGCTGATGCGGCCCCCGGAGCGGCTGTCCCCGCTGCATGGGGCGTGACAGGTTTGCCTTGACGGGAAAGGGAGAAACGGTTACATACCTTTCGAGCTTTGCTGAGATTTTCGGGAGGGGAAAGAATGGACTTGGATCATAAAATCAACAAGGTAAACAGCAAGACCGTCGTTCTCTACGGAACGATAGCCCTGCTCGTGATATTCGCGGACCCTGCATGGTGGTCCAATCTTCTGGGGATGGTCCTCGTTCTCGGCGGCGAGGCACTGCGGTTCTGGGCAACGGGCCACCTCAGGAAGAACGAGGAGCTCACCACATCGGGGCCGTATGCCTACCTGCAGTCGCCGCTGTACCTCGGCAGCTTCCTCATCGGAACCGGCATGTGCCTCATGGCGCAGAACATTGTCCTGTGGATCCTTGCGACGCTCCTGTTCTTCATCTCCTACGTCCCGAGGAAGCAGAAGACCGAGTGGGGAAGACTGGAGCAGCGGTTCGGGGAGGAGTTCCTGAAATACAAGGGAGCTGTCTCCTACTTCATGCCGCGCCTCACCCCCTACCCGGAGGGGAGCAAGCACCTGTGGTCCTTTGCCCAGAGCATCGAGAACACCGAGCATCAGACGGCGCTGGCGGTGATGGTCGTGGCGCTGCTCGTATCCGTTGCGCCCTTCCACAACATCATTTTCTGAGGCGCATACCAGGAGGAGAAGAACCGATCCTTCGCCCGGAAGCGGGCAGGGCTTGTGAGAGAAAAAGACAGGACCGGGGCAGATGCTGCCCCGGTCTTTTCGTGTTCAGGAAAGGTAGTCCAGCCAGTCTGCGTGTTTCGGGTTTCTTCCCTTGATGACGTCGAAATAGGCGCTCTGCAGGGCCTTGGTCACGGGGCCCGGCGTGCCCTCCCCGATGAGGCGGTCGTCGATCTCGCGTGCCGGAGTCACTTCTGCTGCAGTGCCCGTAAAGAAGACCTCGTCTGCGATGTAGAGCTCATCCCTCGTGATCTGCTGTTCCTTCACCTGGTAGCCCAGCTCGGATGCCAGGGTGATGATGGTGTCCCGAGTGATGCCGGGCAGGATGCTGGTGACCGGGGGCGTGTAGAGGGTGTTGTTCTTCACGAAGAAGATGTTCTCCCCGCTCCCTTCCGCCACGAAGCCCTGGTGATCGAGCATCAGTGCTTCATCGTAGCCAACCTTGGTGACCTCGAGCTTCGAGAGGATGGAGTTGACGTAATTGCCGCTCACCTTTGCCTTGGTGAGCATGATGTTCGGGTGGTGACGCATGAAGGACGCGGTCTTTACCCTGATCCCCTTTGAAAGCCCGTCGTCTCCGAGGTACGCTCCCCACTCCCAGCATATGATGGACACGCGGATGGGATTGTTCCCCGGGTTGACCCCCATGACGCCGTCACCGATGAAGACGATGGGACGGATGTACGCCTCCCTGAGGCCGTTCGTCCGAACGACCTGCCGGGAAGCCTCCATGATCTCCTCAGGGGTGAACGGTACATCCATGAGGTAGATCTTCGCGGAGCTGAAAAGCCTTTTCGTGTGCTCCCTGTGCCTGAATATGGCTGATCTGCCATCATCGCACAGGTAACACCGGACACCCTCGAAGGCGGCCAGGCCATAGTGAAGACTGTGGGTGAGGATATGGACATTGGCATCATCCCAGTCGACGAGCCTGCCGTCTAACCAGATATTCTTAAGCTTCATTACCATGGCAACAACACCTCTTTTCAGTGAAATTCGAGATATTATCTTCGATTTATGCCCTCAGGTCAATACGCACTTCGATTTCATCTCTCGAAAGCCCCTCGCGTTGACACCGCGGAACCCGGGAGTATCCTTAAAGGCAAACAATGGAATGATATGGGAACAACACATGCGGACATGCCCACAGTGCGGAACCGGTGTGGGCCGGGATGACCGGTACTGCAGCCGATGCGGTCTCCCCCTCGAGCCCGGAGCACCGCTGAAGGAACACCGGTTTGTCACGATTCTCTTTTCGGATCTGAGCGGGTACAGCGCCCTCTCGGAGAGGCTTGACACCGAGGAGCTCAAGGCCCTCATGGACCGGGTCCTGGGCGAAGCCGGCCGCATCATTACCTCTTTGGGCGGCATGGTGGAGAAATTCATCGGCGATGCCGTGGTGGCCATGTTCGGTATCCACCAGACCCGGGAAGATGACCCGGTCCGTGCCATCAGGGCAGCTTGCGAGATCCACAAGGCCGTCGGCGAGATCGGCAGGTGCTGCGGACTTCACCACACCCCCCTGAGGATGCATACCGGCATCAACACGGGAGAGGTGCTCTTCGACCGGTGCAGTCCGGGCATCTCGTCCCGGGGGCCCCTCGGCAAGCCCATCAACATCGCGTCCAGGCTCAGCGACATTGCTTTACCCGGGGAGATCCTCATAGGGGAGTCGCTCGTCCTGCACGCCAGGAGGTATTATCACCTGGAGTGGGCCGGCAGGAAGATCCTCAAGGGTTTCAGGACCCCCCTCCATGTGTACCGGGTCGTATCCGGCCGGAAGACCCCCCTGCCGCTCCACCGTGACGGCGGGGTGGTCTCCCCCATGGTGGGGCGGGACCACGAGATCTCCGTCCTCCGGGAAAAGGCGCGTGAGCTCGTTGCCGGCCATGGCGGGGCCGTATACGTCACCGGGGACGCGGGGATCGGGAAGAGCAGGCTTGTCCAGGAATTCAGGGCTTCCCTGGACGAAGGGACGGCATTCACCTGTGCATCGTGTCTGGACCACGCCAGGGAGACACCGTATTTCCCGGTCTCGGAGATTGTCAGGCAGGTGCTGGGGCTCTCTCAGGCAGGGATGGATCCCCCGGTACGCTCCGGCGCGATCGAGATGCACGAGGTCAAACCCGAATACCGGTCCTCCCTCTCCTTCCTCTGCGGTTTTTCGCCTTTCCCGGAACAGCGGGCACCCGATGAGCACAAGGCCGAGATCTGCGATGCGGTCACTGCGCTGCTCCAGGCGGCCTCAAAGTCACGGCCTGCGATTTTCTGCTTCGAGGATATCCACTGGGCGGACCAGAGCACCCTGGATCTCCTGGGGTACATGAGCCATGCCTGGGGCGCGTCTTTCCCGTGCCTGCTCGTTCTCACCGGGCGAACAAGAACCAGGCTGATCCTTCCCGGGACGCACATCCACGTGCAAGAGCTCCCCGACGACCAGGCGGCACGGATGCTCGAGGGAATGCTCCATGCGGGGGCGGTGAATGCCAGGACCGCACAGTCCCTTTACGATGCCACCGGGGGCAACCCCTTTTACCTCGAGGAGATGGTAAACTACCTGCTGGAAAAAGGCGTTGACCTCGGCAGACCGCCCAGGGGACGCATATGGGAGGGTCTCCCCGCAACCCTGCAGGGCCTCATCGGCTCCAGGATTGACAGCCTCGGTGGACAGTCCAGGAAAATACTCCAGGAGGCATCCATTATCGGGAGGAGCTTTTCCGGGAAACTGCTCGAGGCGGTGAGCTCGTCTCCGGACGCAGTCACCCCCTGCCTTGAGGATCTCGTGAAGCACGGGTTTATCAATCACTCGGGTGAGAGCGCCTATCGCTTCAGGCATGATCTCACCCGGGAGGTGGCCATGAGAGCTCTCCTGAAGGGAGACAGGATCGCGATTCACCGGAAGATCGCCCTCGAACTGGAGAGGGGAGGCGGCTCTCCCGGGCGGGAATGTGCGGAGGAGCTCGCCCATCACTTTGAGTCAGCCAGGGAGTATTCAAAGGCCGCGGACTATCGCATGGAGGCCGCCCGGCGCTGCCGGGACATGGGGTCATGGTTCGAGGCGGTCGCACACTATCTCCTGGTGCAGCGGTCCCTGGAGGAGAACCCGGATATCCCGGAGGCGCAGGCCAAGCTCATAGGAGTCAGGGAGGGGATCTGGATGTGCTCCCGGGTCTTCAACCCCGCGCAGGCCATCGATGCCCTGGAGGCCCTGGCCTCCCATTACCGGGCAGCCGGACTCAAGAGGGGGGAGGCCTATGCCTGCATCCGGCTCATCAATCTCCATTCGCAGAAAGGTCGATTCGGCCGGGCATTCCAGCTCTTCGAGTATGCGACACTGCTCGCTGCGGACGACCAGGTGCTCCTTGCTGCCGCCCGCACCTCCGTCGCCTACACGTACACCTTTCTCGGAAAGCCCCTGTGTGCCCTGGAGCTCCTCGAGAAGGCCAGGCCCGCCCTCGAGGCATCGGATCCGTTTCTTCTCGCGGCAAACATGCTGACCACCCTGGCTGCTTGCGTCTGGAAAGGCGCCCTGGACGAGGCGCGGAAGTGGTATGAGAAGATCAGGGAATCGGGCGGCTCTCACCTGGACCTCGATCTCATGGCCGAGGTGTGGCTTGCCCACATCTCCTGCCTCGAGGGGAGATTCGGTGAGGCACACAGGATTTTCCGGGAGGTATTGAACAGCGAGAGGAAGCTCGGGAGCCTGGCCGGGGGGCTTTCCTATCTCAGGATCCAGGGCTCCATCTATTTTCTCTCCCGGTATCTCGGGGACGTTCAGGGGGCGCGCCAGGACCTGGCCCTGTTCGATGAGCTCGGTTCCGATATGCAGGGCTCCGGGGCCATGGCGATGCTCTACCAGGCATGGATCGCCCAGGAAGAGGGCAGGGCAGTCGAGGCGAGGAACCTCCTGGAGGCTGCCGTGCCCGATCTCATGAAAGGGGTGGCGAACAGGGTGCCGTATGCCCTGAACGCCCTGGCCGAGGCCTGTCTCCTCATGGGCGACCTCGAGGAGGCGAAGCGGACCGCGCTTGCCTGCATCGAGTGGAACGAGTGCCATGGGAACCAGGACCAGCTCATCTGGGCCTTGAGGGTATGGGCCCGGATATCCGTCTCCCTGGGGGATCCCACCACCGCCCAATCGGCACTCAGGCGTTCGTGCCTCCTGGCACGGATGCACCGCATGAGGCCCCATACGGCATGGAATCTGACCGCGTGGGGAGACCTCCTGGCGTGCTCCGGAAAGCCCGGGAAGGCCCGGGCGTGCTACCGGAGGTCTCTTGCCCTGTGGGGCGAGATGGGCAACCGCCATCAGGCGGACAGGGTCAGGACCCTCCTTCATCGCCTCCGGGCCTGACGGGCACCCGCTCGAGGGTGTCCATCAGAGGACCGCCTCATCACACCGAACCCTTCCGGGATCATCCAATACCTCTCTTTCAATGACACCGGTTTCCCCTGATCCTTTTCGCACTCAATATTTTCACGGCGAAGCTCGATAGGACAGGTAGCGCGGACGTCACGTCCCCCGTTCTTTGACAACTTGCGGATGAGCCATGTGTGTCCTTTGGCTCCAGAGGCCACACATGGGTAAAAGAGTGACAGAAACGGCTCGTACACCTTACGAGAAAGGAAGAGATTCGGGGGAGTGTTCGGCCTTCGAAGCCTCTCTCACAAACCGGACCACAGGAGACTGTGGGACAAGAAAGCCACGGAGTGCGCACCGGACGTTCAGGTGCGTTCAGCCGGGCTGCCTCCTTCAAAGCCACACCAGGGGTAACCCTGGGCCGGAAAGCCGCGGGTCCGACAGGGATCGGACAGCCGGGCTACCTGAGAAGGATTCTGCAGAACACGTTTCACGCCACACCAGGGGTAACCCTGGGCCGGAAAGCCACGGGTCCACAGAGTTTGTGGACAGCCGGGTTGCCTGGAGAACCTCGTCAGAAAGGAGTAACAATGAAGAGAACAAGCCTGTTTGCCGTCCTGTGTGTGCTCGGACTGCTCATGTTCCCGCAGGCAGGGATGGCAAAACTGGTCGCCCTGTCCGAGGACCAGCTCTGTGAAGTGACCGGTCAGGCCGGTATCGGCATCGACGTGACCCACCTGGATATCGACACTCACCTGGGCACGATGACAACGCTCGGCGGGATCCTCACGTTGAGTGATGTCACCATCATGGGTTCCATCGACTACAGGATGCCTTTGACCACGAACATCGTCAGTGGGGTGACCACCCCTGTCGGTGCCATGGCAGGCATCGGGATGATGGGCCTCGGGGTGGTGGGTCTTGTCAACCACACGGTCGACATGGCCATTGACATCGACAGGTACACAATCGGCGCCATTCGCATCGGGCCCGATCCCCTGGGACCGAGCCTCGGCAGCATCGGCATATACGGACTGCATGCAGACATCAGGGGAACCGTATCGATCACGGCGCACTAGGGCCCGAGTATGTTACTCTTTTACCGCCCCATCCGATCCCTGATCCCCTTCTCGAGATCCCGCGGGCCGGTCTCTTTTTCCAGGCCTCCCTACTGGCGGATGAGCCTTGTCCGCTCGATCTCGTCGGGGCCCACAGGGGAGGAGCACCGGAAAGAGTTTATGTCGATCCCGCCCCTCCTGGTGTACAGGCATCTCACGGAGAGCCACTCCGGGGAGCACTGCTGGGTGATGTCGAGGAAGATCTGCTCGCACACCTCCTCGGCGAACCCCTCGTGCTCCCGGTACGAGCAGAGGTACTTCAGCAGGGATGCGTGGTTTATGCCCCTGCCCCGGTAGGCGATCACCGCGCTCCCCCAGTCGGGCTGGCCCGTGATGGGGCAGGAGGTCCTCAGCAGGTCCGACGAGAGCACCTCCTCCTGGAAGTCCTCCTTGCATGACAAAAGCCCCCGGTCCCGCTGGTAGCAGTCGACAGCCACATCCAGCGCATCCAGGCAAACTCCCGGCAATGCCTGCATGCAGGCCAGCTCCGGGAAGCCTTCCTGTCCGATGATGCGCACCATTACCCACGGAGCCCCCAGGATGCGTTCGAGATCCTCGCGGATGACGGCGCTCACGTCTTCGGCAGAGCCGTAGGCGACATGCGAGAGGCCGTTCAGGTACAGTTTGAGGGATTTCGATTCCACGATGCTCTCGCTCTCCAAGGGGTAGACGAGCTCGAGGATGCCGACCATGGGCTTCCCCCTGGGGTTCAGCCAGGAAAGCTCATACGAGCGCCAGAGGTCGTACCCGAACATGGCGCCCGCGCACGACCTTCTCCGGATGGGATAGAGCACGGAGGCGTCACGGCCCTGGGGTTGGGGCACGTCTTTGCCCAGCGGCATCGGGCTCATGCTGTGTACCTCGTGGGGTCGAGGCCGTTCTCGTGCTCCAGGGCCTGTTTGCGCTCGATGCAGGTAGCGCAGGTACCGCAGTGGAGGTTCAGACCCTTGTAGCAGGACCATGTCATGGTGAAATCCAGGCCCGCCTCCCGGCCCACCCGGGCGATGGCCCTCTTGTCGAAGCCGGCAAAGGGCGCCTCCACCGACACCCGGGCGAAGGTGCCCAGCGTCGCGGCCAGAGACATGGCCTGAGTGAACTCCTTCCTGCAGTCCGGGTAGATGGGGTGGTCCCCCGAGTGCGAGGCGATGAGCACCTCCTGCACGTGAAGGTTTTCCGCCAGGCCCACGGCAATGGAGAGCATGATCCCGTTCCTGAAGGGGACCACCGTTGACGAGATGCTGTCCTCCCGGTAGGGCCCGTCAGGGATCTCTTCTCCCGACGTGAGCAGGCTCGAGGAGAAGAGCTCGTTCATGAAGGGCAGGCCGACCTTCGTGAAGGTGGCATCGTACTCCCTGGCAAGGGCCGCGGCCATGGCGAGCTCCTTTGCCGCATGTTTTGAGCCGTAGTCGAAGCTGATGGCGTGCACGCGCTCGTAGCGGGGCCTGGCCCACGCCAGGAGCACCCCCGAGTCCATGCCTCCCGACAAAAGGATTATCGCGTCTTTCATCATACCCCCCGTTTGGTGTCGAAGATGAGGATGTGGAGCCTGGGCGTCATGCGGTACCCGTGCTCCCGGCAGAAGGTGAACACCATCTCCATCCTCTGCAGCTGTTCATCCCTGGTCATGCCCATGGGCATGATATAAACCTTTTCTTTTTGCAAAGCATTCTCCTGAACGAAGATATCGATCTCCCTGAGAGAGGCAAGGTCCTGTGCGACGAATTTGAAGGAGTGAGCCCTAGCCAGGGCCTCCGGTGCCACCTGCCATTGCCCTGCGATGTTTTTGGGGCTCAGCACCACGGTTGCATCGTGAAGGTCCGGGATTCCGGCCTTGCCGCTCGTCTCGTAGGAGATGCGCCAACCTTTCGCCGCGAGCTCTCGGTGCAGCGTCTTGAGCCCCGGTTCCCACTGGAGGAAGGGCTCGCCCCCGGTGATGACCGCATTTCTGCAGGCGTACCGCCCGGCCTCCTCCATGATCTCTTCCGGAACCATCTCGCGATACTCGTGAAGGGCATATGCCGTGTCGCACCAGGGGCAGTAGGGCTCGACGCACCCGCCCAGGCGGATGAACACGGAAGGCTCCCCGACCAGAGGCCCTTCCCCCTGGAGGGAATAAAAGATCTCGGACACATGCATGGTTCTCTCCTGCAGGGTCTCCCCACGGCCTGTGGTGATGCCGCATGCCAGGTTTACCTGTACCGGATTTGACGCTCCCTGTGAAGGGCTCATTCTGCCGGCCAGGGGAAGAGGAGGCATGCCGGCTGGTGAATGAGGGGCCTGAATCAACAGACGAAAGAAGATAACCGTTCACATGATTTGGTGTTTTATGTTATTGATACCAGAGCGAAGATCGACAGGACAGGGAGACGGCATGAAGATCATAGAAGATGCACTTCAGAGAGGAGACAAGACGCTCAACGAGTACGAGTCGAAGCGCCTTCTCGATGCGTATTCCATCCCGGTGACAAAAGAGCATGTTGCCGCCAGCCTTCAGGAAGCCATCGCGTTCGCGCACGAGATCGGGTATCCGGTGGTGCTCAAGGGTTCTTCCCGGACGCTCACCCACAAGACCGAGCATCGCCTCATCGAGCTCGGCATCGAGAGCGACGAAGCCCTTCAGAATGCCTATGCAGCCCTTCAGGAGCGAGGGAAAGGCCAGCTCGACGGCATCCTGGTCCAGCAGATGATCAAGGGAGATCGCGAGCTGGTGGCAGGCCTCATCCGCGATCCCCAGTTCGGCCCCTGTGTGATGTTCGGCCTCGGCGGCATATTCACCGAGGTCCTCAAGGACGTCACCTTCCGGGTTGCGCCCCTGGAGATGAGGGATGCCCTCGAGATGATGGACGAGATCAAGGCGAAGAAGCTCCTGGACGAGTTCAGGGGCAAGCCCGCCGTGAACAGGGACATCCTTGCGCGCACCCTGATCAACCTCGGGAAGATCGGCCTCGAGATCGACGAGGTGGCCGAGATCGACATCAACCCCCTCATTATCCATGGCGATACCCCTGTTGCCGTGGACGCGCTGGTGGTGCTGAAAAGTTCGAACGCCTCCTAAGGAGGAGCATGTCCCTTTTTCCCGGGAATGCGCTCTTCATGGCGCCCATGGTTGACCTGAGCCATGTGGCGTATCAGGAGCTCGTGCGCTCCTTTTCCGGTTGCGACCTCTTCTACTCGGAGATGCTCAACACCCGCATCGTGCCCGTGGAGAAGCCCCAGACCTCGATCTATCTCCGCTGGACCTCTACCTCCGACCTCATTTTCCAGATCGTGGGCAACGACCCCGAGAAGATGCGGGAATCGGCGGAAAAGCTCGACGGGTACGACCCTTTCGGCATCGACGTCAACATGGGGTGCTGGCTCAAGAAGGTCACGTGCCACGGGTGGGGCTCGGGGCTCATGAAGGACGTGCCCAGGGCGCATGCCGTGATCTCTGCGGTGAGGAAGGCAACGAAGAGGCCGCTCTCGGTCAAGATACGGATCGGGCATGCCCTTGACATGGCTGCCATGTGTGACTTCGCCTCCATGCTGGAGGCTTCCGGCGTCGATTCCATCGTGCTCCACGCCCGCACCGTGGAGGACGGGATGTCACGCAAGGCCAGGTGGGAGTACATCGGTGCCCTCAAGGACTGCCTGAAGATCCCGGTGGTGGGCAACGGCGACATCCATACCCCCGAAGATGCCGTCACGATGTTCCGGCAGACAGGCTGCGACGGGGTGATGGTGGGGAGGCAGGCCCTCATCCAGCCCTGGATATTCCGCGACATCAAGGCCGCCCTTGCCGGGGAGCAGGCACCGGAAGCGCCCCGCCTCGTGGACGTGATCCTCGATCTCCATCGGCTCCTCGGTGTGCACTTCCCGGCGGAGGTGGCGCTGAAGAGGTTCAAGACCGCGCTCTTCTGGCTCAGCCAGAACCTCGCCTTCGGACACCATCTGACCAAGGCGGTTTGCCGCGAGAAGACCATGGACGATGCCGGGGCGTGTCTTGAAGGGTGGTTCGAGCAAGGCATCACCTGATATGCGCTTGAACTTTTCTCTTCAAGCCGGTATAGGGAGTGCTATGATATCAGCGCCTTTCCGGTGCTTACTTTCCCGTGTGCCAAGGAGCGTGACATGAATCAGATCGATATGATGAAGGAACTCCATATACCATCGGACAAGAAGATTGTCCTGCTCGTGCTGGACGGCCTGGGAGGGCTGCCCGACGCCCGGGGATTGACCGAGCTCGAGGCCGCCCGCACCCCCAACATGGACAGGCTCTGCAGGGATTCAATCTGCGGTCTGTCCACACCGGTGGCACCCGGCATCACCCCGGGCAGCGGTCCCGGGCATCTGGGGCTGTTCGGCTACGACCCCGTGGCCTACCAGATCGGCAGGGGGGTGCTGGAAGCCTTGGGCATCGGCATGGAGCTCACCCCGAAGAGCCTCGCGGCACGCGGCAACTTCTGCTCGCTCGACCCGGTGACCGGCGTGATCACCGACCGCAGGGCGGGCCGGATCCCCACGGAGAAGTGCGCATCCCTCGTGGAGAAGCTCTCCGCGATCAGGGTCGAAGGCGCCGAGACCATCGTGCGGCCCGTGAAAGACTACCGGTTTGCCCTGATCCTCGAGGGCGAGGATCTTGAAGATGGGCTCACCGAGACGGACCCCCAGCGCACCGGGCTCAAGCCCCTGAAGGTGGAGCCCCTTCGCCCCGGAGCACAGAAGGCGGCACGGCTCCTGAACGAGTGGATCGAGAAGGCGCTTGAGGCGCTCAAAGACGACAGGCCGGCCAACGGGTGCACGCTCCGCGGCATAGCCAGGGACCCGGGGCTTCCCTCCTACCGCGAGGTCTACGGGCTTACCGCCTGCGCCATAGCCACGTACCCCATGTACAAGGGGCTCTCCCGTCTCGTGGGCATGGAGGTGCTGGATGCCGGCGACACCGTGGCGAGCGAGCTTAAGACGCTCAAGGCCAGCTGGGAAGACTACGACTTTTTCTTCTTCCACGTGAAGAAGACCGATTCTTCAGGCGAGGACGGCAACTTCGACGCCAAGGTCAAGGTCATCGAGGAGGTGGATGCCATCCTCCCCGAGATATTGAGCCTGAAGCCCGATGTCCTCGTCATCACCGGAGACCATTCCACGCCTGCGGTCCTCAAGTCGCACTCGTGGCACGAACTGCCGGTGCTCTTCCATGCGGGGCACATCCGGAAGGATGCGGTCACGGAGTTCGGGGAGCGCGCATGCATGAGCGGCGGCCTCGGCCACATCCGCCACGTGGATCTCATGCCGCTCGCCATGGCCCATGCCGACAAGCTCACCAAGTTCGGTTCGTAAAGTGGAGAGAACACGGGTATTCAACGACGATCACTGAGAGGGAAGCGCCCATGACAGTTCCACGCAAGAGTTCGAAAGCGCCACGTTCCAGGCAGAAGGTTGCCATCCTCTTCGGAGGGGTTTCCACGGAGCACGATGTGTCCATCTCATCGGCGGCATCCGTTGCCCGCAGCATCGACACCACGCGGTTCGAGCCGGTCCTCGTGGGCATTGACAAGGCGGGCAGGTGGCTCCTGGGTGAGGGAGCCTTCGACACCTTGCGGACCGGGAAGGCAAGCCGCGTCGAGGCGGTCATCCTCTCCACCGACCCGGAGAAGAAAGGCTTCCTGCATCTGGGCAGCACCGAGGTCACGGACGTAGACGTCGTTTTCCCCGTGCTCCATGGGCCCCGGGGAGAGGACGGCACCATGCAGGGACTCCTGGAGCTCGCACAGATCGCATACGTGGGCTGCGACACCATGGCGTCGGCGATTGCCATGGACAAGGACATGACCAAGCGCGTCCTTGCCCAGCGGGACATCCCGGTGGTCAAGGGGACCTGCGTGAATTCCTGGATGTGGGGTACCGACCGGGATGAGGTGATCAAGGAGATCCGCGACTCGCTGCACATGCCCCTTTTCATCAAGCCGGCCACCATGGGGTCGAGCATCGGGATCACCCGGGCCGTGGATCTCGAGGATGTCATCCGCGGCATCTCGCTGGCCTTGAGTTTCTCTGCCAAGGTCGTGGTGGAGCAGGCCGTGGAGAACGCCATGGAGATTGAGGTGGCGGTCCTGGGGAACAACGAGCCGAAGGCGTCCATCCCCGGCCAGGTCGTGCCCGGAAACGAGTACTACGACTTCAATGCCAAGTACGTGGACGGCTCGAGCCAGCTCGTCATCCCGGCAAAGATCAGCAGGGTATTGAGCGACGACATCCAGTTCACGGCAGTGGACGCATTCGTGGCCATCGGCGGAGCCGGCATGGCGCGGGTGGACTTCCTGGTATCCAGGGATGCGTTCTACGTAAACGAGATCAACACCATTCCGGGGTTCACCAACATCTCCATGTACCCGAAGCTCTGGGATGCGACCGGCCTGCCCTATACCGACCTCATCACCAAGCTCATCGAGCTCGCCCTCAAGAGGCATCAGGCGAATCAGTCCCTGACAAAGACCATCGTGCTGGAGAAAGGGCTCGAGGTGTGATTCCCCAAGAGCCGGCAGGGTTTGTCTCAGCCCGGCCCTGAGCCTCAAGACCGGCTTCTCCGGGAATCTTACGCTGAAGCCCTTTCCGGTGAGCAAGCCGTTCTGTTTCTCTCCGGGGGAAGCACCCCGGCTACGTCCGCCGGTCCCTCACTTGAGGGGCATGCGGAAGGTGAGTCCGTAGAGCCGTTCTTTCTGCCCGGAAGGGGTGGTGGTGGACGTGAACATGGGCGACAGCTCGAAGACCCCGAACCCGATCCCGCAGATTAGGCCGATGCTCGCCCCCTGCAGGACGCGGTTGTAGTGATCGCTCGGGTGCTCCATGAAGGGCAGCGTCGCCGCTCCCACGAGAGAGCCGATGGCAGCACCCATGAGGGAATCCCAGAAGACCACCTCCAGGGATGTCGATGAAGCAGCCAGTGATTGCTGGGGCATGGCACCAAGCACAATGCATAACGCAGCTACAATGAAGACCTTCTTCATACGATGTTCTCCTTTCTTACCCGCTCCTATCTCCTCGGCCAGGCCGGGAGAGTTCTTGCCGCATGACGGGCATCTTTGATCCCACGCCACCACCGGACGATACCCTTTTCGGTTTTTCCCCGATGCTCCGGGCTGTTCTGCAGGGCCTCCCGGATGATCTCCGAGGGGTCAAGAGCCGGCAGGCCGGTGAAGTGTTCGAGCTGCATACGGCATGCCCCGCAGTCGGCCACCACGGCATCGACCCCCAGGCCCCGGATGGCACCCGACGCGATCTCCCCGAGCCTGGCTGCGGTGTTCTGGTTCCTCTTCTTGAACCCGTAGGTCCCTGCCATACCGCAGCAGTGATCCTCAAGGACAGAGACCTGTAAGCCATCGATGAGCTTGAACAACTTTGTTGCGGGGTATCCGATCCCCAGCGCCCTCAGGTGACACGGGATGTGGTAGGCGATCTTTCTCTCGAGTATCCCCAGCGGGATCTTCACGGAACCCTGCTGGATCAGGGAGAGGATGTATTCGTGGACATTGTACGTGTTCTCAGCGATCTTCCTGCCCCCCTCGACGTCGAGGATTCCCGGATAATCCTGGACAAGGCTGAGACCGCAGGAGGTGCAGGCATAGACCACGTCGAACCCCCGGTCGATGTACGAGGTCAGGACAGAGGCATTCTTGTTCGCATATTTTCGCGCCATGTCCAGGTCTCCGTTGCCGAGCGCCGGCAGCCCGCAGCAGGTCTGGGGAGGCATGACGACCCTGCATCCCATGGACACGAGGAGGTCCCTGATCCCGGTGCCGATGTCGGGTCTGTTGAAATTCAGGTGACACCCGTAAAAGAAAACGACCTTCCTGCCCCTGCCTTTTCTCCTCCTGCCTCTCTCCAGGTTGAGGAAGCGGAAGGCCGGCAGATCGAGCTCGCCTGAGATGCCGAACAGACTCATGGCCTTTTTCGTGAGGGAAAGCGCGGCCACCCTGTTGAACAGCGGGGCCAGGGTGGAGCCTATGGCCTCGAGATGGTACGCGTTGGCAAACAGGTGGGACGAGAACGGGCTTAAGTGCTCCTCTCCGTACTTGAGCTGAGCCTTCAGGATGATCTCCGCCACCTGGACTCCGTACGGGCAGGCGACCTCGCACCTCCGGCACTGGCAGCAGTACTTCACCCACTGGTCCACGGACTTCTCTCCGTCGAGGCGGAAACGCTGCGCATCCGGGCCGGACTGCTTGGGCCCGGGGAAAAGCGGCTCGACCTTGTAGACCGGGCAATTCTCCACGCAGATGGTGCACCTGACACAGTGTTCGAACGTCATGACAGGAACCCTTCGCATATCCGGGCCGCCTTGAGGCCCGTGGCGATGGCAAGGCCGTGGCCGCAGTGATTCTTCATGATTTCGCCGTGGGCAAGGATACTGCCGCACACGAAGAGATTCTTTAAGTCCGAGCGTGTCGGCCGCAACGATCCGTCCACCTCTATGCCCGCCTTCTCGATGGGGTGCCCGGCCGTGAAGAAGTCGTTCCAGAACCAGTCCTTTCTGGGGCCGGGGACGTACACCGGGAGGTCGAACACTGTCTCGTTCACGGTGTCTATGCGGGCAAAGAGCCCTCCGCTCACGAACGACCCTGTCGCGAGGATGAACGCCCGACCCTGGACCCTGGAGGGACGTCCCTGTGTCGCGAGGGTCACCGCCTCCACCATGCTGCCGCGGCACTCGACGCTGCCGACGGCCTTGCCCCAGTAGAGGTCGCCGCCCCTTGCCGTAAGCGCGCCTTTCAGCGCCCGGAAGAGCCTGAGCCCCGGGATGGAGGGGGGGAGCGTGGGGATCTCGAAGACCTCGCTGCCGATCCGGCGTGAGATCTCCTCCATGATCTGCACGGGGCTCTGTATGCCCAGCACAGCCGGCAGGGCCACCTTGCCCGGAGGTATCTCGAGCCCCTCGATCCATGCGATGAAGGCTTCGAGGAAGGCCTTGTCCTCGAAGCGGGTCGCGATCCCGAGCGTCGACGTGATGCCCGCGTCATACAGCGAGAACCCGGTGTTTTTCAGGCGCGAGGTGATGTAGGAGGGATAGAAGTCGCGCAAGCCGTTGAACGATATCACGTGGGTATATCCGTCCCTGCACCCTTCGGCCCCGGTCATGGTCAGGGGCACGAGGCACGTGGTCTTGAAGGTGCCGATGGGGGTCAGGATCTCCCGGTTCTTCCTGACGGTCCCCGCATAGGGGATCGTGGTCGTCGCCATGATCTCCTTGAACAGCCTGCACCCATCCTCGATCCCCTTCCTGCCCACGAGGCGGTAGGGGTGCCCAGGGGGGAGGCCGTCGAACCCCTCCAGGGGGTGCGTGCCGGGGGAGAGCACATCCACGCAGCCGGTGGAGAGGCAGCACACCGGATCCCCCTGGGATATCAGGGCGGTCTTGAAGCCTTTCCCGGCCAGGTACGCGGAGGCCATGAGCCCCGACATCCCCCCGCCTATGACCACGACGTCATGGGTGACGGCGCTCACGCCTTGCTCTCCATGTTCAGGATGCCGAGGTAGATGCTCTCGATGAGCTGCTCTTCCCGGAGCTGGTCGCCCCACAGCGCGGGCTTGATCCCCTTGAACCTCCGCTGGAGGAACAGCTTGAGGATCTCGAGGGACTCCTCGGTGCTCACCCGGCCGAGCTCCTGCATGATGCCGAGCGCCCGGTAGGTGCAGAACCCCCCCTGGCAGGGACCCATGCCCAGACGCGTCCTGTGCTGGATGTCGCCCACGTACTGGATCCCGAGGCTGTTGATGGCGTGCTCCACGTCGCGGCGCGACACGAGCTCGCACTCGCACACGATATCGTCGATGCCCTTGAGCCTCTTCGAGAGGGGATACCCGCTGAGCTCCTCCTGGCCTTCAAGGGGCAGGGAAGCCGTCTTGCAGGGGACGTTCAGGCCGAGTTGTCCCATGATCACGTCCACCATCTTCTCGGCCATGAGCCGGTAGGTGGTGAGCTTTCCTCCAAGGATGCTGAACATCCCGTTCTCGTGGTCGATGATCCTGAACCCGCGCGATATGGACCTTCCGTCCTTGCATGTGGCCTCGAGCAGGGGCCTCACGCCGGTATACGCCCGGATCAGGCGGGTTGAACCGAAGCTGGGGATCAGTTGCCCGGCCTGCGAGGTGATGATGTCCATCTCGCTTGCGTCGACATCCAGCACGTCGGGGTCCTCCACGGGAACCGACGTGGTGCCGGCAAGGCATACCGCTTCGTTCGGAACGATGATGTCTCCGTCCGAGGGCGGGCGGAGCCTGTTTATGACCATGTTGGTGAGCCGGTGGTTTGAGATGACGAGGCTTCCCTTGGACAGCGTCATGGGGACCTGACTGCCGGACATGCGGGCTATCCTGTCTCCCCAGGCGCCTGCGGCGTTGATGATGATGGGCGCCCTGATCTCCTTGACCTGCGCAGTGAGCCGCTCCCTGGCCTTGATGCCCACGCACCGGCCTTTTTCCACGATGATCTCCTTCACCTCGTGGTGGATGAGAATGCCCCCTCCCCGGCGTCTCGAGGTGTACGCATTGAGCATGCAGAGCCTGAAGGGGTCGATGGAGCAGTCGGGCACCTGGATCGCTTCCTCGAGAGTCGGATTCAGACCAGGGACCAGGTCGAGGGCCTTTGACGGAGAGAGCACCTCGGTGCCGATCCCTACCTCCTCGCACCGGGTGAGGAAGGAGTCGCGGAAGCGCTTCGAGTCACCCGGCAGGCGCACGAACAGGCCCCCGGTAGTCTCGACGCATTTCTGCGCGATCTTGCGCAGGATGGAGTTCTCGGTGATGCACTCCTTTGCCGCTTCCGGATCGGTCACCACGTACCGGCCGCCGCTGTGCAGCAGCCCGTGGCATGCCCCGGTGGCGCCGGAGGCGAAGTCACCCTTTTCGACGAGGTAGTGATGAACCCCTCTGAGGGCGAGATCCCTGGCAATACCGCATCCGGTGGCGCCTCCTCCGATTATGATCACATCGGTCCTGATCATCCGCAGGTGTTCCTCACGTCATGACATTTTTCCAAACTCCTGGTACCATATACATGGAGGGCGCAGTTGGTCAAGAGAGCATATCCCCTTACTGGTCCGGGTTCTCCACGAGGCGCACGATCTCGGGATAGAGGCCGGGAAGGGCCGAGGTCACCCGGGACCAGCTCGGGATGAAGTGCACCAGGCTCCCGTCTTCGAGGAATTCCCGGGAAGCGATCTCGAGCCCCTTGGCGAAGGTCTCCACGGCGATCTCCTCGGACAGCCTGTCATAGAGGAGTCCGTTGATGGCGGCATCATCCTCGTAGAACCTGATGATGTCCTGCGCCATGAGCTGATAGGTGACCTTCAGGGACCTGAAGATTCCGTCGGTCAGCGCGATGCCCTCGGCAGACAGGGCATGGAACACCGTGGACGCGAGGTCGATGCACATCTTGTGGAGGCCCTTTGCGGGGTCCTTGTCCGAGAGTTCGAGGTGTGCGTGCTCGTACTCGATGGAGAGATCCACCTGGCAGATGCGTCTCTGGGCGCAGTTCCGGTACACCTCCTGGAGCATGCCGATCTCGAACCCCCAGGTGGCCGTCATCCTGCACACCCTCAGGATCTCCAACCGGGAGGCGAACTCACCCGAGAGCGGGTACCGGAAAGAGTCGAGGTACTCCATGCAGGCCCGGCTCCCGAGCACCGCCTTCAGCGCCCTGACCAGGGGTGTCACGAACAGGCGCGTAACCCTGCCGTGCAGCCTGTTCGTAACCCGGGCGTAGTAGCCCTTGGCAAACTCGTACTCCATGTCGGGGTGCACCAGCGGATAGATGAGCCGGGCCAGGAGCGACCTCTCGTAGGTCAGGATGTCGCAGTCGTGCACCGCCACGACGTCCGTGTCCCGGCGGGCGAGGAGATACCCGACGCACATCCACAGCGATCTGCCCTTTCCGTTTGCGGCATCGATGAGCCCCTCGGCCCATAAGCGGGAATAGAAAGATTCCATGGCAGGGGCATTGTTCCAGATGATCACGGTTTCCTGGGGAAGTTCGGAGAAGAGATCTTTTGCCTTGAGGTACGTGTCCCTGCCCGCGTCGTCAAGGGCAACGGCCACCCTCCTGAGATAGGAGGCTCCCTTGAGGTGCTCGATGATGCGGGGCAGGGCCGGCCCGGCGATCTCGGCATGCTGGCAGGGCAGGATGAGCGAGACAGGCTTCCACCTGGCATGGTCGCGGATCTCGGCCTCGAGGCGTTCGAGGTTGACCTGGCTCAGCTGATGCAAGGTTGCGATATGGCCGCTCTGGAAGAAGTCACCCATGTCCTTCCCGTTCTTCCGTGAGTTCCAGGATCACCTTGTTCCACCCCACAGGGCCGGCATCCTGCGACCGGATCACCGTCTGAGAGGCTTTTGCCCGGTAATCGATGGAGGTCCCATCGTGTCTTTGGATGATGACCGCCGTGTCCGCAGCCTCCAGCATGGGAACGTCACTCGGGCTGTCGCCCAGAGCAATGCTCTTCCAGATGGTTCCCGGATAGTTTTCCCGGAATATGGCAAAGGCCTTCCGGACTGCCACGCCCTTGTCGCACCTGCTGCCGATGGCATGCCAGAACCTGTCTCCCTTGAGGCACCTCATGCCGCTTCTTTCCAGGGCCTGGGTGAGGAGCCGGAACCCGTCGGCCGTCCCCTTGAAGAGAAAGGGCTCCGAGAATTCCCGGGCCTTTGCCCGTTCTGCCGCATTGAGATCGAGTCCGGTGAGCGTGGAAACCTCGCTCGTGCTCATGGATGAGAATCCGTGGATCACCACCCGGCACGTCTTCTGTGCTTCATCCAGGCACCGGAGAATGTCTGCGTATGCACTGCCGAGACGGAGTACCGAATACTCCCCGGCGATCTCCGGGGGGGAGCTCTGCTCCACGCTCATGTCCTGGTGGACGTACACGCCGCTGCCGTTTTCCGTGATGAAGACCAGCGGCTTGGCAGGCAACCCGGTGAGCGCATCCACTTCGGCGCGTGTCTTGCTGGAGACGATGACCAGGGGGCAGCCGAGCTCATCGAGCCTGTGCAACGCAGGTCCCGCGGCCTCCATGGAGTAAGTGTGATAATCGAGCAGGGAGCCGTCGAGATCGGTGAATACGATCAATCTCCTTGGTCTGTGCATTGAGGATCATAATAATTTCGTGATGGGGTGAAGTCCAGGCAGGAGGCACTCCGGTTGCATCAAAAGTTGAAACCCCTGCCTGGAGTGCTGTCTCCGGCACACACATGGGTTCGGGCAAGAGAAACTGTCTGGAGGGAGGGCTTCAGCGGCGGTCGCTGCCCGGGAGCGGGAGTTCGGAGGCTGTCTTGGCATAGTCCCCCTTGCGCTTGTCGCGGTCGCGCTTTCGTTCCTGGCAGAGGAAGAGCAGGGCCTCGGCGTTTGTCTTGACATGGGCAAAGATGCTCTCGGGCCCGGTGTACTCGGGGTGATGCTCCAGGTTGTGCTCGATCTCCCTGATGACCTTTGCCAGGGTCTCCTCATGCTGGGTATGTTTCTGTTTGACCAGAACCTTTTTAGCCTCGGATTCGGCATCCATCACGTTCTCCTTTCGGGTGACGGTTTCCTGTCTGCTGCCCCAGTGTAGTCAAACCGCACCCCCTGGTCAACCGGTTTCATGGCGCTTCACCCTCGTGCAGGTCCTTCACCTGGTTCCGGCAGGGGTCTCGGCCCTG
>JAJFUP010000170.1 GCA_021372395.1 Deltaproteobacteria bacterium | reverse complement strand
AATGATGCCCACTGCCATGTCCACCATGTTGCCCTTCATGGCAAACGTCTTGAACTCCTGAAACATGCCCATGGTCGTTCCCCCTTCGATAGATTGTGGTCAGGGGTGCTTCACCGGCCGGCAGGGCAACGGCAGATACGCACCCAGCCCGCGGTGTCCATCAGGGTGATTCGTGCTGACAATAAAAGTAGGCGGTTATGGAGAAGATGCAAGCCCCGGGCACGAGGTTTATTCAAGAGGTTGCCCTGAAGGGGAGGGACACCTGCGGGCGAAGGCCTCCACGACTGCCCTCAGACCTTTGTCCAGGAGATCCATGGTCTGTTGCGTGATGAAGTCCGGCACACCGCCGTAGAAGGCCTGGGCGATCCCGCCCGTGATGCATGCGAGCGTGTCGCTGTCTCCGCCGAGAGAGATGGCGTTCCTGATTGCATCCTCGTAGTCTGCTGATTCGAGAAATGAGATGATGGCCTCGGGGACGCTTCCCTGGCAGGTCACGTCGAACCCGTAGTTAGGCCTGATCCCCTCGAGGGTCCGTTCAAGGTCGTAGCCGAAGACCGATTCGACATGATGCCGGATATCCTGCCTGGAGCTGCCCGTTCTTGCCAGGAAGACGGCTGCGGCCGTTGCCTGGGCACCCCTGATGCCCTCGGGGTGGTTGTGCGTTATCGCGGTATACTCTCTCGCCTTCTCCATGACTTCATCCAGGGTATCGAAGGCGAATCCCACAGGGCTGATCCGCATGGCAGCCCCGTTGCCGAAGCTGTTGTAGGGCCCGCTGTCTTTCTGAAGGGCCCAGGCACGGAACATAGAGCCGTAGCCCGCATGCGGGTACCGGCGGTAGTACTGCCGGAGGAGCCCTGCATAGCTCTCATTGCTCAGGATGGAATCCGCCAGGGCCACGGTCAGTACGCTGTCGTCGGTAAAGCGGCAGCCCCGGCCGAACAGGGGGAAGTCCTTGGTCTTGATCCCGTGGCGCTCGTAGATCGAGCCGATGATGTCGCCGGCAATCGCTCCGATCATGGCTTAGGTCCATGTTCCGCGTTCACGGGGCATCCCTGCCGAAGACTCGTCGGTACGTATCCAGGTACTCCGGTTTCCGTTGGAAGGAGAGGGCACGCTCGATCAGCTGCTTTGCCTCCTCCGGGCTTCCTTTCTCAAAGAGCAGGTTGGCGAGGTTGTTCATGGTGTCGGGGTTGTCCCGGTCAAGATCCAGTGCCCTGCGATAGTATTTCTCGGCGCGCTCGAGGTTCTTCTGTTTGTAGGAGAGGTTGCCGAGGTTGAAGGGCGGCACATACCAGCCCTTCTGTTTTTCTGCCGCCTTCAGGTATTCCTTTTCCGCCAGGTCCCACATCCCCTTCTGCTCGTACGCGAGCCCGAGGTCGTTGTGCTCTTTTGCCGTAAGCGGGTCTTCGAACACGATGATCTTCGGCATCGCGCATGAGCACGCGATCAGCATGAGGGCGAGGAGTGCCCCGGTCAGGGAAAGATGACGAGAAAGGAAGAACCTTTTTTCTGCCATATCTTCCGGAAGGAGGGGTAGGAAAAGGACCGGGCTGCCTCGTACCCGGTGTGAGCGAGGAAGCCCCTGTCGTCATACCCCATGACCACCAGGTAGTGAGGTTTGGAAAAAAGCCAGAATCCCAAGTCCACGAGAACGATGACCGGCCTTCCCTTGTCCAGGGAGGCCTTGATGTCGTCGATGGTTCCCTGGCCTAGCTCGGTGTGGAAGCCTTCTTTTTGCGCGTAGTTTTCCATGTCGGTGATGAGTGCGCCGCCGAGCTTTTCGCAGTACACGGAGTCGGCAATGGTATGCTGGTCCACGGCCCTCCCGTAGTATGCCATGACGGAGGCGAGTGAAGCAGGGCCGCAATAGAGCGTCTCCTGCTTCACGAAGGGAACCCCGTCTATCTGATACGCCCCCGTGCTAGCCGAGAGCAGGAAGATCAGGGCGGCCAGGGTCATCGAGGCTGCTCATCTTGATGAGAATCTGTTTGTTCGTGAGCTTCAGGATGATGATGATGAGAATGATGATGATGAGGACTGCTATGAGCGCTCCGAAGCCGTCACCGCCGGCAAGAACATCGTCCGAGGCTGTGGCGAGCATATGGATCTGCCCGGGTGTCATGGAGGAAATCTTCGAGGCCACCTCATCGGAAGTGAGTCCGTAAGCCTTCAGTTTTTCCTGCACGAGCTTGTTCTCGAGCGCCTGCTGGATCGTATCGACGTCCTTCTGGATCTCCTGGCTGCCTGCCTGGGGAGAACCCGCGGAGGGGATCATGGCGGCCATGGCGGGGGATGTTACGAACAGCACCATGTGGAAGGTTACAAAAGCTGCAAGAAATCGGTTTCTCATCGTGGAAATCATCTGTTACCTCCTTAATTTTTCTCTCTTCTGATAATCTGCTTGGCCTCACGTGTCAACCCTCTGGTGGCATTGGTGAAACCCCGTTTCTGCT
>JAJFUP010000164.1 GCA_021372395.1 Deltaproteobacteria bacterium | reverse complement strand
TTCGTCTCCATACTCGGGGCGGAAACGGGCAACCTGGCCCTGAATATCCTGCCCACGGGGGGCATCTATCTCGCCGGCGGCCTACCCCCACGGATCCTCGGCATGCTCGCAAGCGACGTGTTCCTCGATGCATACTTCGCCAAGGGCCGGCTTTCTCGCATACTGAAACGCATCCCCATCCATGTCATCCTGAATACCGACATCGGTCTCATGGGTGCAGCCAGCTTCGGCATGGACATCATGAAAACCTGGGACGAGAGGAGATAAGTACCATGACCATGAATACCCCGTTTGATGAGAACTGCATCAACACCATCCGCTTTCTTGCAGCCGATGCCATTCAGAAGGCGAATTCCGGCCACCCCGGCCTGCCCATGGGTGCAGCCCCGATGGCGTACGCACTCTGGACGAAGCACCTGAGGCACAACCCCGCGAACCCCCACTGGGTAAACAGGGACCGGTTCGTGCTCTCTGCCGGTCACGGCTCCATGCTTCTCTACGCCCTGCTCCACCTCACCGGATACGACCTTTCCTTAAGCGACATCCAGAAATTCAGGCAGTGGGGAAGCAAGACACCGGGTCACCCCGAGATTCACGTCACGCCGGGGGTGGAGATCACCACCGGCCCGCTGGGCCAGGGCCTTTCCAGCGCAGTGGGCATGGCCATGGCCGAGGCTTACCTGGCCTCCACCTACAATAGGCCCGGACACACCATCATGGATCACTTCACCTACGTACTCGCGGGTGACGGCGATCTCATGGAGGGCGTGGCGTACGAGGCCGTATCCCTCGCAGGTCACCTGGGGCTGGGAAAGCTCATCGTGCTCTACGACAGCAACAGCATCTCGCTCGCAGGCTCCACGCTCCTGAGCTTCACCGAAGACGTCGAGAAGCGCTTCGAGGCCTGCGGGTGGCACACCCAGCACGTTCAGGACGGCAACGATCTCGCATCCATCGACCTCGCCCTCATGACGGCGGAGGAGGAGAAAACCAGGCCCTCGCTGATCGTGGTGAACACGGTCATCGGCTTTGGCTCACCGAACAAGCAGGGGACCTACAAGGTGCACGGCTCCCCTCTCGGCGAAGACGAGATCCGCCTTGCCAAGCAGTCCTCTGGCTGGCAGGACACCCGGCAGTTCTTCGTCCCGGAAGACGTCCACGGCCACTTCGTGCTGGCAAAGGAACGGGGCAAAGAACTGGAATCCGACTGGCAGCAGGAGTTCTTCCGCTACAGCAGGTCGTTCCCCGAGCTGGCCGACGAGTTCAGGGTCAGCATCAGCACGGGTCTGCCCAAAGGGTGGGACAAGGGTCTTTCCGGCCTCTTCCCCGAAGGCAAGGCTATTTCCACGAGGAAGGCATCCGAAGCCGTGCTCCAGCAGATCGCCGTGAATCTTCCCGGCCTCATGGGAGGCTCGGCCGACCTCAACCCTTCGACGCTTACCTGGATCAAGGCCGGCGGCGATTTCCAGAAACCCGACCCGGCGAACAAGGACGTCCAGGGAGCAGTCGGGAAAGCCTGGGGGTACGAGGGCAGGAACGTCCACTTCGGGGTCCGCGAGCATGCCATGGCAGCCATTGCCACGGGCATGGCGCTTCACAGCGGCGTCATCCCCTATGTTTCCACGTTCTTCATGTTCTCCGACTACATGCGGCCCGCAATCCGCATCGCATGCCTGTGCGGCACGCGCGTCATCTACATCTTCACCCACGACAGCATCGGCGTGGGCGAGGACGGGCCCACTCACCAGCCCGTGGAGCACCTCATGGGCCTGCGGGGCGTGCCGAACCTCACGGTCATCCGGCCTGCCGACGCCCCGGAAACAGCCCAGGCCTTCAAGGTAGCACTGAAAAGAACAGACGGCCCCACGGCGCTCGTCCTCACGCGACAGGACCTTCCCCCCATCGACAGGAAGCTGTGCGCACCTGCAGGCGGCCTCGAGAAGGGCGGATATGTCCTCTGGCAGTCGCCCAATGCCCG
Organism: Deltaproteobacteria bacterium; assembly: GCA_021372395.1. Classification (GTDB taxonomy): domain Bacteria; phylum Desulfobacterota; class Desulfomonilia; order UBA1062; family UBA1062; genus MWEI01. The sequence continues at coordinate 956 of JAJFUP010000164.1, read as the reverse complement.
GCCCGACGTTATCCTGATCGCCACGGGCTCGGAGGTGCACCTCACGCTCCAGGCGGCATGGGAGCTGGCAAAGGAGGACATCGGGCTGCGCGTCGTGTCTCTGCCCAGCTGGGAGCTCTTCGACAGACAGTGCCTCGAGTACCGCTCCTCCGTCCTTCCTCCCGAGGTGAAGGCCCGGGTGGCGGTGGAAGCGGGATTGAAACTCGGATGGGAGCACTACGTGGGGCTCGAAGGCGCGGTCGTTGGAATGGACGGCTTCGGCGCCAGCGCCCCTGCCGGCGTGCTCTTCGAAAAATTCGGGGTCACGGTTGAAGCCATATGCACTGCAGCGAGGTCACTGCTCGGCAGGCACGGGAAACAGGGACGTTGAGACAACGGTGCAGAGGCCGGGAACGTCTCCCCTCTTCCCGAGCCTGGTGCCTGCAGTCACGAAGCTTTTGCCTTGTACCCGGTGCCTGGTTTCTTATAATAGAACAGGGACAGACAGATACGGTCCCTTACGCAAAGGAGCACGTTCATGGAAAAACTTCACGATCTGGCCGGTCTCGGCCAGGCGATATGGTTCGATTACATCCAGAGGTCGCTCATCACCTCGGGTGAGCTCCAGGCCCTCATCGACAAGGGGATCCGCGGGGTGACCAGCAACCCCACCATCTTCGAGAAGGCCATCGCAGGGAGCCGTGACTACGATGACGACCTGAAGAGGCTCTCTGCAAACGGCAGGTCCGTTGATGAGATTTACGAAGAGCTCGTGCTCTGGGACATCTCTCACACAGCCGATCTTTTCAGGCCCGTCTATGACCGCACGGCAGGACTCGACGGTTTTGTGAGCCTGGAGGTGAGCCCGCGCCTTGCATACGATACGGCAAACACCATCACCGAGGCCAGGCGGCTCTTCAAGATCCTGGACAGGCCCAATGTCATGATCAAGGTCCCTGCCACAGACCCGGGCATCC
>JAJFUP010000153.1 GCA_021372395.1 Deltaproteobacteria bacterium | reverse complement strand
CGGGTCGCCCTACGGGTTCATTGCGCACGAGATAGAGGCGCTCGCAGGGGGGCTTTCCCACCGGGGCGTTGCCCGGGCGCGGGCCGAGTACGGTTTAAGCGACATCGCGGTCATCGTGCGCACGCAGGTCCAGGCAGCTTTTGTCATGGATGCACTCGGCAGGGCCTCTATCCCCTTCGATGCGGCCTATGCCCGGCCGCTCTGCGAGATCCGCGGGATCAGGGAGCGCATCGCGCTGCTCACCGGGAAGGCATGGGAGCTTTCGGTCAAGGGGATAGGCGAGAAATCGCTCGAGCGGATCGCTTCGGGAGCCGACCCGGGGGACCAGGCCCGGCAGCGGATCACGGAGGCCCGGGCGCTTCTCGGCAGTCTCGAAGGGCCTCTGACCTCCCGGATCGCCACGATCGAGGGGTCCGGGATCTTCCAGCTGCCCGGGCTCGAACAAGGCCATGCGTTCTACCGGTATGCGGGCCTGTTCGGGGACGACGTGGGCCGGTTCGTGGAGTTCCTGGCACTGAGCAGCGACCAGGGAACGCTCGGGGGCGAGAAGGTCCACGTCATCACGGCGCACGCGGCAAAGGGGCTCGAGTTCCGGTGCGTCTTCATCGCAGGCCTTTCCCGGGGCGTGTTTCCGCTCCAGGGCTCTCCGCTCTCAGAGGAGAGAAACCTCTTCTACGTGGCCATGACCAGGGCCGGCGAGCTCCTCACTCTTGTGTGCCCGGAGACAGGAGCCTCCGAGTTCGTCTCCCTCCTCCCCGAGGGACCCTGCGTGGTGATGAACGAGGGGGCCGGGAAGCACAAAAGGTCGCAGCAGATGGTCCTGTTCGATTGATTTCCAGAAGGAGGGCTTGACCGATACCATGATTACCCGAGCGGACGTGATCGCATACGCCGTATTCCTCATCATTCTCGTCGTGCTGTCCGCCTTCTTCTCCAGCAGCGAAACCGCGTTCATGAGGGCGAACCGTTTCCGGATCAGGAGGCTCTCCGAAGGGGGGAACGCCGGCGCCAGGCGGGTGGAGGAGATCCTCAAGGAGCCCGGGCGCCTCATCAGCACGATCCTCCTGGGGAACAACTTCGTCAACATCCTGGCATCGGCCATCGCAACTGCGCTCTTCATCTCGCTCTTCGGCGAGCAGGGCATCCTCTATGCGACCATCGCCATGACCGTGATCCTGCTCATCTTCGGAGAGATCATCCCCAAGACCATTGCAGCCTACCGGCCCTACGGCGTCGCCATGCTTTTCTCCCGGCTCATCAAGCTCATCATCACCCTGCTGTACCCGCTCGTGCACGTGATATCCCTGGCCGCCCAGGGCTTCCTGGCGCTGTTCGGGGTGAAGAAGGACAAGCTCGAGGAGCTCACCGAAGAGGACGTGGGCTCCGTCATCTCCATGGGCCACAAGGAGGGGTTCATCCCCGAGACCAAGGCCAAGATGCTCATCGGCATCATGGACATGGACTCGGTGCCGGTGCGCAAGATCATGCTGCCCATGAACGAGATGGTGTTCATTTCGCTGGCGAGCTCGTTCGAAGACGTGATAAAGACCGTCACCACCAGGAACCACAGCAGGTACCCGGTGTACAAGGACAGGCGGGACAACATCGTGGGCTACCTGCACATCCGCGACATGTGGCCCTTCATCGAGAAGCGCCGCGAGTTCAAGGTCAGGGAGTGCATGAGGGAGGCCCACTTCGTGCCCGAGACCAAGTCCATCCTCACGCAGCTCATCGACTTCCAGAACATGCACCTCCACATGGCCTTTGTCGTGGACGAGTACGGCACGGTGAAGGGCGGCATCACCCTGGAGGACATCATCGAGGAGATCACGGGCGACATCGCGGACGAGCACGACATCATCAGGCCCCCGCTCGTGCCGGTGAGCGGGAAGAGCTTCATCGTCACGGGCAGCATGGGCCTGCTGGACCTGGAGCGCTCGCTGGGCAGGGAGTTCCCCGCCGACTACGACACGCTGTCCGGGCTCATCTATGCCCAGCTCGACCGCATCCCCGAGGAGGGCGACTCCGTGACCTTCGAGGACATGCAGTTCCGCATCGAGCGCATGCGGGGCAACCGCATCGTCCGCGTCCGGGTGACCATGGGCGAGTGAGCACGAGATCCGTAAAAAGGACAGGCTGCTTTCGCGCAGCGACGGCTGGGTCTTGCGGTCGGGTGATATTCCCTGCTTCTCCATTGATTTTCGAAAAAGAACCCTTTCAGGAAGAGCCAATTGCAAAACCCGGGAAAACCGTCACCCCCACGAAAGCGTGGATCCAGGGTTCATGATCGGCATGGGATTCACTCGCAACCCGTCACCCCCGCGAGAGCGGGGGTCCACAACACATTAAATTTGCTGGGTTCCCGCTTCCGCGGGAACGACATACCGGAACTTTCGCAATTATTTCAGGAAAAGATGCAGGTGCGGCTGCTGCCAAATGCCGAAAGGGCCAGGGGAAGCATGGATAAAGGCCTGGAAAACTACCAGCCCCGAGGAACACCTGGAAAAATGTCTTGACTGACGTGACACGCCATTCTATGACGTGACGCAACATTCATATTGGATGCGGTTGCTTCACCATGGGAGATCACCTGATGGAAGAGACGAAGCTCCCAAGACGGGAAAGGGAGAAGGAAAGGCAGCGTCAGGAGATGCTGGAAGCGGCCTTGAGCCTGTTCTCGGAAAAGGGCTACCACAACGTCACCATGCACGAGATCGCCGGGAAAGCCGAGTTTGCCATCGGCACGCTGTACAAGTTCTTCAAGAACAAGGAGGACCTGTACCGGGAACTCATGCTGGAAAAGAGCGGAGAGTTCCACGCGGAAGTCCGAAAGGCCATTGAAGAGCATGAGGACGAAGTGGAAAAGCTCCGAAATTACGTCAAGACCATAGGTGAAGTCTTTCGTGCCCACGTCCCCGCGATTCGACTCTACTTCTCCGAGACCCACGGAGCCAGCTTTAACCTGATGGCAGGACTCGATTCCGAGCTCCGGAAACGGCATGAAGAATTCCTGCAAAACCTCACGTCTGTCTTTGCCGGAGGGATCCGGAAAAACCGGTTCAAGGGAATCTCCGATCCATACTATCTGGCGATATCCCTCGACGGAATTATCAGTGCCTTTCTCTTCCGATGGATTGAAGCGCCCGATCTTCACCCGTACCCGGAAGATCCGGAAACCATCCTGAACATCCTTTTCAAAGGCCTGGTGGACCGGTGATGTGCGCCGTTTCGGTCTGCCAGCACGTGTGTGTCATTGAAAGAACCGGAGGTGTTTCATGAAGATCCGTAGCAAGCCTGTTCGAACCGCCGCAACGTCCCTTCTGCTCATTCTGGCGACCGCCTTCCTCTTGAGCGCATGCAACCGGCAGAAGCCCCAGCAGATGCCTCCGACTCCGGAAGTGGGGACGGTGACGGTCAGGGAGCAGGAGGTGGTCCTGACCACCGAGCTGCCGGGCCGGACGTCTCCATACCTGATCGCCGAGGTCAGGCCGCAGGTGAGCGGCATCATCCAGAAGCGCCTGTTCGAAGAAGGTTCCATGGTCAGGAAGGGCGCTGTCCTCTACCAGATTGACCCGGCCCCGTTCCAGGCGGCATACGACAGCGCAGGCGCCTCCCTGGCGAGGGCACAGGCCAATATCCCTGCCATCCGCTCACGGGCTGAGCGCTACCGGGATCTGCTTGTCGACAAGGCCGTGAGCCGGCAAGACTTCGACGATGTGGACTCCGCCCTCAGGCAGGCAGAGGCCGAAGTCGTCTACTGGAAGGCGGCCGTGCAGACCGCCGGCATCAACCTGGGATACACGAAAGTCAAGGCGCCCATCTCGGGCCGCATCGGCAGATCGAACATAACCGTGGGGGCACTGGTGACCGCGAACCAGCCGGTGGCCATGGCCACCATCCAGCAGCTCGACCCCATCTACGTGGATGTCCCCCAGTCCACCGCAGAGCTTCTGCGCCTGAAGCGCCGCATCGAGAGCGGCACCCTGGATCGGAGCGGGACGAGCCAGAGAAAGGTCCGGCTCAACCTGGAAGACGGGAAGCCATATTCATGGGAAGGGACCCTGCAGTTCCAGGATGTCACGGTCGACCGGACCACCGGGAGCGTCATCCTGCGGGCCGTCTTCCCCAACCCCGAAGGCGTCCTTCTGCCCGGCATGTTCGTCCGGGGGGTGGCGCAGGAAGGGGTCAACAAGAAGGCCATCCTCATCCCCCAGCATGCCGTTTCGCGAGATCCCAAAGGCAACCCGCTCGCCCTGCTCGTGGGCACGGACGGGAAGGTCGTGCAGCGACAGCTCACCATCGACCGGGCAGTCGGCAACCAGTGGCTGGTGACCGCAGGCCTTGCCCCGGGCGAAAAGGTCATCGTCGAGGGCATGCAGAAGGTTAAGCCCGGCGCACCGGCAAAGGCTGTCCCAGCAGACGAGACCGGCACGCCGAACCCTGCTGCAGAAAAGGCAAACCAGCCGGCAGCGCCGGCGAAGTGACGGAGGCCACTCATGCTCTCGAAATTCTTCCTGGAACGCCCGGTCTTCGCGTGGGTCATCGCCATCATCATCATGGCCGCCGGCCTGCTCGCCATCTACAACCTGCCCATATCCCAGTACCCGCCCATCGCGCCTCCGTCCATCGCAATTGACGCCTTCTACCCCGGCGCTTCGGCCGAGACCGTGGAAAACAGCGTGACCCAGGTCATCGAGTCGAAGATGACCGGCTTCGACAACATGCTGTACATGTCCGCCACCAGCGATTCGGCCGGAGCCTCCCGCATCGAGCTGACCTTCGAGGCAGGGACCGACCCGGACCTGGCCTGGTCTCAGGTGCAGAACAAGCTCCAGCTTGCCATGGCGGGTCTGCCTGAAGGAGTCAAGAGCCAGGGGGTCCAGGTGAGCAAGTCCACCCGGAACTACCTGATGCTCGTGGCCTTCATCTCGGAAGACGGCAGCATGGACAGGAACGACCTGCAGGACTATGCAAAGGCCAACATCGAAAAGATCCTGGCGCGGGTGCCGGGCGTCGGCGAGGTGGCGGTCTTCGGCAGCGGGTATGCCATGCGCATCTGGGTCGACCCGGACAGGCT
>JAJFUP010000143.1 GCA_021372395.1 Deltaproteobacteria bacterium | reverse complement strand
GCAGGCCCTCGTTCCAGACGCCGTCCACAAAGGCCAGGTCGGTCAGGGTCCCGTCGAGGTCCAGGGAGACGCTCAGTCCTCTTCCCATACCTCCACCCGGTCCTTCCACTTGGCCTTTGCCGCGTACAGCGCGCTGTCCGCCTTCTTGATGAGCTGGGGCTTATCTGCCGTGCTGCCGGTGATCGTCCCCACCCCGATGCTCACGGTGACCTTGACCGTGGTCCCCTCTGCAAAGGTGAACGGGGTAGACCGGATAGTCTCGCAGATCCTCTCGGCCACAATCACCGCGGGCTGCGTGCCGGTGCCCGGCAGGATGACGGCAAACTCCTCCCCTCCGTAGCGGGCCAGGATGTCGATGCTGCGTATCGAGCCCTTCAGGAGGACCGCGAGCTGCTTGAGGACCATGTCGCCGCACTGGTGACCGTAGGTGTCGTTGAAGTGTTTGAAATCGTCGATGTCAAGGAGCAGCAGCGACAGCACCGAGTCCTTCTGGCGGCGAAGGCGTTCCACCTCTTCGGAAAGCCTGTCCTGAAAATGCCGGTGGTTGTAGATCTCGGTAAGCCCGTCGGTTATGGAGAGCTGGCTCAGCTTCTCGTTGAGCTGCTTGAGGTCCTCGGTGGCCTTGTTGAGCTCTCCTGCCCGCGCCTCGAGGGCGTCCTTCACCTCGGCCATGTCCCACAGCGTCCTTTCCATCTCGGCGTTCTTCTCGAGGAGCTCCAGTTCGAGAGCCTTCTTGTCCGTGATGTCGGTGCATATCATGAGTGCCTTGGTGGGGTGTCCCCTCCGGGAGATCACCTGCGCGCTGTACTCGATGGTCACCATGGTGTTCAGCCCAGTCTTGAGCACGCACTCGCGCCTCTTGATCTCAGAGCCTTCGGTGAAGAGCCGATGGAACTCCTCATTGAGGGTTTTGACCTGTTCCGGTGAAACAAAGGCAGTGAACGGGCTGCCTTTGATCTTCTCTTTCGGGTAACCCATAAAGGCGGCCGCGAACTCGTTGCACTCGACGACCTTTCCCCGGGTGCTGATGTAGAGGATGCCCATGGGCGGCCTCTCGAAGAGCTCGAAAATTTTCCTCTGCCGCTCCTTGAGTGCCCTCTCGAGTACCTTGACCTCGGTGACGTTCCGCATGACGAACCAGAGGAGATCATGATCGCCACGCTTGATCCACCCGCCTGCTATCATGAAATGGATGCGTGGTCCTTTCGTCGAGGTGAAAATGACCTCCTGCTCCAGCAAAGCCTCTTCGTCACCGGAGGCCAACGCTTCGCACGCATGGAGAAAACCCGCCCGGCTGCTCCTCGAGACAAGCTCGATGACCTGCCTGCCCACCACCTGCTTCAATGCTTGGCCCACAAGCGTGCAGAACCGCTCGTTTGCATACACGATGCGGCCTTTGTCCACCATGAGGCAGGAGGCCCCGGACCCTTCGAGCATCCTGGGGCAGTTCTCGTGGGTCCCCTGATCCATGGGTAACGGCGGCTTAGCGGCCTCCTCGGACAGGGCAATGACCCGTACCCCCCGAAGCGGGATATCGGTATAGGAAAACACCGGGTCGTTTCCCGTGGATGTGAACGAAATCGTCGCGCGGTCTCCCCGGGACGGGGAGAAGAACTCTCCCTGACGGCTCAGGGTCTCCATGAGGTGGTCGGTCACCACGCCGAGACGCCTGGCCAGCGCATCACTCACGTATTCAACCCCCGAGCCCTTCAGAAGCACGATGTATGGGGAGAGTACCGCCTCGAGTGTCCCTATATCAACGTCCATACCTTGTGCGAGTCCTCTGCTATCTCGTGGGCCTGGTGCATGTCGGAGAGGACCTTTTCGATCTCGTTCCTGGCGATCTCGACGCTCATGGATTCCTCCAGGATACGGATGATCTCTTCAATGGTCGCACCGCCCGTGAGCTGGAGCGTCTTCTCGGTGAAGGCCAGCAGATCTTCGTGTCTGGACCACGGGAAAAGCACCCATCTCCACTCGCTCATGGTCTTTGCCCGGTAATCGGCCATGACGCGGGAGTCCGCCTTGCTCACCAGGACCGCGGTGCGGATATCTCCGACCCTGGGCCCCAGGTAGGTCACCACTTCCTCCATGGTGCCGCCCTCGTCGCATACGTCATCCACCACGAGGACCTTCCTGCTGGAGAGGTCCACCTCGGGCAGGGGGAAGATGATCCTCGGCTTCTCCGTCAAGTTCGTCTCCCCTTCCCAGTGACCCATCTGAAAGGTGCAGATGTACTTCTTGTGCAGGTAATCCACGAGGATCCGTGCCGGTGCCAACCCTCCCCTGGCCACGCCCACCACCACATCGGGGTCGTAGCCCGAAGACTTCAGGTCGAGGACGATCTGCCACAGGAGTTCCTCGACCTCATCCCAGGAAAGCCGGATCGCCAGGGGAAAATGCTTCTTGAACCTGTTCAGATCATTCATTTCTCCCACCTTCAGGTACCGCTGTTTCTTCGGTTCCATTGTCCTGCTGTTTCGCCGTATCCTGCTGTACTGCAGGGGCCTGCTGTGCCGCAGTGGCCTGCTGTGGTGCGGCCGGCGTCTGCTGCTGAGCCGCAGGGGCCTGCTGCGAGGGCCTCACCAGGGATGATATGCGGGATCCAAGAGGGGTGATCACCCTGAACTTCGGCATGTCGAGGCTTCCCCTCAAGCTGAACCTCGTGGCCCGTCCCGAGATATCCGCCCCTGCCCCGAGTGTGCTCTTCATGGACTCGGGCAGGGTGAGCTCCCCGGTGAGGTTCAACCGGGACCTGTTTATTTCGTTGAAAAACCGTATGTTTCCCCTCATGCTGCCGGACATCTCGCCCGCAAAGTCCGCCTTTCTGATGGAGAGTATGCCCTTGTCGATGCGCGCATCGAGATCCAGGGTCTCGAAGGTGATCACATCCAAGGGAAGCGCGTCGATGTTGAGCGGCAGGGTGCCTTTCTTCCAGGTCAGCGTCACGCTCCCCGTTGCCTGGCCGAATGAATCCCGGGGCGTGATGAGGGAGAACTCGCCGGTCACGCTCCCCTTGGGCTTGGCGGTCGGTGGAAAGAGCGCAGCCAGGGAGGACATGTCCATGTTCGTGACACTGAGCGACACCACCATGGGTTTCTTGCTTGTCTCGAAAGGCAGCCTCGCATACCCCTCACCTCCGCCTGTCGATGTCATGACGGCGCTGAAGCTCAAGCCCAGCCTGCCGGTAAGGAGGCTCAAGAGGTTCGGGGAAACCGAGAGCTCCCTGGCGACCCTGGTGCCCTTGACATCGAGTCCCTCCACGATGAACCCCCACAGGATGCCCGGCCGGATGTGGCCAAGGGTGACTTGTGCGCCGATGGCCCGGGTGAGGTCTTCCTCCACCGAAGCCTTGAGCCTGTCATAGGGGAAGCGCTGGTAAACGAACAGAACAAGGCACAGACATGCGTACAGGCCGAACCCGATCTTGAGCCAGAGGGGATGATCAGCCCTTGTCCTAGCCATAGAAGATCACCTGAAACGTTACATCGAGAACCCCGTCCTTCTCCTCCTTTTTGAGGCTGAGCCGCTTGATCTTCACGGGATGCGGGGTGCTCTCGATTCCGAAGAGCAGGCCGATGAGATCATCCTGGTAGAGCCCCCGGATCTTGACCTCCACGGATTCGCGGCTGATCTCGGCGGTGTCGCTGATCGGCTTCATGTACTCGATCCTGTCGTTGATGCCGAGCTGTTTGGACAGCTCCTCGAGGTAGCCGAACAGCGTAAACTGCTTGCCCGGGGTGGAAGGGTTCGTCTTTGCCACGGACTGGAATCCCTTGATGCCGGCGGACATGATATAGATCTTCTTCAGCTGCTGGTCCTTCGAGACAATGTCCTTCTCCAGGCTTGCCCCGGCGTGCAGGAGCGGGGTAATGATTCCGACGATCAGGATAAACAGGGCCACGAAAACAGCCCCCCCGGCCACGATGAGCCGTTCACGGGGAGACAGCCTCATCATGTACGGCATCACGCGGCCCAATGCCTGTTCCATGGCCAGCTTCAAAGGGGCCACAAGACCCTTCACCTGTGGTGGCAGGGCCGGCATCTTGAATTTTATCTTCATGTTCTGCATACCAGCTTCAGCTTCACCTTCTGGTCTGTCTTGTCCACGTTCGCCTGGACGATCTTCACCTCTTTCACGTAGGGCAACCCGGACAGGACGGCCTGGATCCGCTCCACGTTTTCATACGAGCCTGTGCTGCCCGTCAGGGTGATGCCGGTCTCGTCGATGTTGACTGAATCAAAGGTCACATCCAGGGTGGCGGGGATGCCGGCACTGAGGTCGCGGAGGATCTCCAGCGGTGTGTCCCTGCCGCCCCCTTCGAGCGTTCCGGTCTGTCCCGAGAGCCTGCCGAGGTACTGCTCCATCTGTTTGGCCGGGTCCACCAGGGGAGTCCCCTTGGGCATGACGGAGGCAAACTCGGCATTGATCTTTGCCGTGAGACCCCTGTCGAGGTGCGCCTTCAGGGAGACATCCAAGACCAGGCCTGCGGTCCAGACCAGGAGAAGAATCAGGGTGGCCTTGATCCAGGGGCCGGCATAGCCCCTGAGTATCTTCATGCGCTTTGTGATGCCGAGCTCGCCCTGGCGGAAATTCACCGCATCGGTTGTATCCAGGGCCCTGCAGGCGAGCGATACAGGCAGGAAACCCTCCAGGAGGTCCTCGGCAGACCCGTCGAAGTGGATATCCTTGAGGGGAGGAATGAGGACGGGGATACTTAAGGCCTCTTCGGATTTCTTTCCGAGATCGGTGATCAGGCGCGCATACCCTGTGGGCACCAGGACCTGCTCACCTGATGTTTTTCCGCTCTTTTCGAGCATGATGAGGATCTCCCGGAAGAACCCGGAAAGATCTTCCCCTGCTTCGATGCCCGAGGCCCGGGCCTTCTCGAGGATGGTTCGCGAGGTTTGCCCCTGCTCCGCGGCCAAAGCCGTCACGAGCCTCCCGAAGCCG
>JAJFUP010000108.1 GCA_021372395.1 Deltaproteobacteria bacterium | reverse complement strand
GACACATGGAAGAGAGAAAAGACAGGGAGCTCTTTGCCATCCTCTATGAAACGGCAACGTCTGCGGGGATCGAAGTCATCGAGGACACTCTGAACCGAAGGGGAGGGGTATGCAGGCTCGATGGACGTATCCACGTGATCTTTGACGAGCATGCACCCTATCACGAAAAGAACAGGCTGATCCTCGATGCCATCGGGAAGACCGATGTGGACAAAACCTATCTGCCTCCCAAAGTCAGGCATTTGATTGAGAAGAGTATGCGGATTCAGGTAGCGCCTCTGCCTGAAACCTGAGACGAAAAGGCCGTACTTCTACGCAGCTGCTTGAATGCCTGCCTTCATGTTATCGAGGCCCTTGTGCAGCAGGTCCTCGGTACGGCTGATGAGGGTGTCGAGCCACGAAGGCATGGTGCCCAGGGTTGAGCGTGCCTGGCCGATGCCCTTGTCTATGGCATCCGAGAGCAGGGTGAGCTTTTCCTCTGAGCCGTCCCAGAGTGACCCGGCGAAGTCGAGGATACGCCCGGCGGTGTTCTCCGGGCTGAAGAGGTCGTTCCCATATGTGTAGCCGGCAAAGCGAGACAGCTCATAGGAGGTCTTCTTTTCAGTGCCCACGTACTCGTAGTCAATGCTCAGACTGGTCCCGTCCTTGAGGGAGAGTTCCACGTGAAGAGATTCCCGCTGGTACGGCGACTGGCTGGAAACGGAAGCAAGGGACGGGAGCGTTCCCGAAGAAGTATCATCCTGAGTGTTCAGAAGATCCACCAGATAGGCGTTGAGAGAGGTGTTTCCGATCCCCGATACGATCATGCCCTTCCCTCCGTGGGATTTTGCATGAAAGTATACAGGGCTTATGGTCTTATGACAATAGATTTACCGGAGAAACCATCAAGCTCGCCAGGTATCTCAAGGACGGATTGTTCTGTCGAAAGCCGAGGAACGGTCGTGACCGGGGGCTATCTGTTGTCTCTCATCTGATACAGGCGAAGCTCCCGCTGGGCATCGATATTGTCCCTGTTGATATCCAGAGCCCGCTGGAATGCATCGAGGGCCTTTCTGGAGCCCTCTTTCTTGAGGAGCCAGCCATAGATCACATAGAGGGTGTCCGAGTTGGGGAAGCGCTGCAGCCCCTCCCGGATGGCCGACTTGATCTCGAGGGGATTGCCTGACCCGGTGTTCTGAAACCGGAGATACAGCGTCTTCACGTATGACTCCTTGAAGATCCGCTCCTCCGGCATCAAGGTCACTGCGAGCTTGAAGTGGTCGAGGGCATTCTGGTAGTCCCTGGACTTGAGGAACTCGGTGGCCCTGCTGAACAGGATCTCGGCCTGGAGGCTCTCGTCTATCCCCTTGGGCTCCTCGATCGGCTTGCCTTCTCTGATTTTATTGATGTGGGTGTAGGCCTTCTGGATTTCGGTGAACACCTCGTTGGCCAGGCGTTTCACCTCGGGGTCGTCGGCATAGGCATAGGTATCGGGATGGTTTGCCTTGACGGTCTTGATATAGGCCCTCTTCAGCCCTCCCTCGCTGATCTGGCGATCCACCCCGAGGACCTCGAAGGGGTCCTTGTCCTTGATGTCCTTCAGTTTCTGCCGCAGCGTCTCGGTGAGGTCCTTGAAGGTGCTCTCCTCGAAGCTCACCACCCCGGAACAGTAGAGGCCGAGCAGGGCCCGCGGAGGATCCTGGCCGAGAAGGAGGATCTCCGAGACAGTGTAGCGCCGGATATAGTCCATGTCGATGCCGGAATCGCCGGGCAGGTTGTCCACCATCACCTTGGGGATGGTTTCGGCGAAGGGTGAGAGCGCTGCGATCACGACGGAAAACGGGGCGTATTCCATAATCCCTTTTCTGATGAGCAGGGTGAGGTCGTTCTTGCCGAGCTCCGGATGCTTGTTGATCTCGGTCTTGGCAACCTTCTGAACAGTCCCACTCTCCCACGAGAAGATATCGAGGAAGCGTTTTTCCGTCTGCAGCCTGACCGCTTCGGCGATCTCCCTGGGCTGTACCAAGCCCATCTCCAGCAGGACCACCCCCTGTTTGCGCCGTTCCAGGCGCGTGGTGGCCAGCGATCTCAGGTTCTCTTCCAGGGAGATGATGCCCATGTCCACAAGGATATTTCCGAGGAGCTCGTCGATCCGGTTGGACTGGATGGCGCAGAGCCTTCCCTCGTTGAATATGAGCCCCTTCTTGTACGTGTTGTGGGATACGAAGAGGATGCCCGTGAACAGGGTGTCGGTGACATCCTTCATCACGAGGGGAAAGGCAATGTCTTCAAAGCGCACGATCTGTTCCATTCCACCCTCATTATCGGCAAACGAACTCCCGGGCAATAGGCAAAATTCCCCGTGCAGTAGTAGGCGTGGTGGGGGTGTGAGGTCGTATGTTCGCTGCCATGGGGTGACTCTGTGGGGGCTGCCTGCGTATCATCTGCAACGTGAAAAGGGCTTACAGGCTGTTGACCTGTAAGCCCCTGCTGTCTCTGGCTCCCCGGGCAGGACTCGAACCTGCGACCTAGTGGTTAACAGCCACCCGCTCTACCTATTGAGCTACCGAGGAATATTTATTGGACTAATTTGATAGCCGTGATTTGCCCTCTTGTCAAGTAAGAATGCCACATGCCGCCGGGGAAGGGAAACATCCCCTCCGATCACTCGTTGCCCTGCGTTTCCACGAACGTGAGGAGCTTCTGGTAGGGCTCGAGGGAGCCTGAAAAAACCTTGCGCATCCTGGCGATGAGTGCCTGGGTGATGGGCCCGGGGCAGGGGAGGTCGTGGCTCTCGATTCTCCTGATGGGCTGGACCTGTCTGAGCGTGCCTGAGAAGAAGGCCTCGTCGTACTCGCACAGGTCCTGCGGAAGGATGCGCGATTCACTTACCAGGTGGCCCATCTCGCGGAGCACATTTATGACGACGTCCCGGGTGATTCCGGGCAGCACGTTCTCCTTGGTGGGGGTCTCCACGCAGCCTTTCCTGACGAGGAAGATGTTGGAGGTGGGGCCTTCTGCGACAAACCCGTCGGTGTCCAGCATCAGGGCCTCGTCATACCCCTTCCGGCGCACCTCGGTCTTTGCCAGGAACCCGTTCACGTAGTTGCCCACCACCTTGGCATGGACCGCAGCGGTCTGAGGGTGGAGCTTTCTGAACTGCGAAATGCCCACGCTCACGGGCCCGCTGAAGCTGTCCACCGAGATGTCGAGAGTCTGGTAGTCAACGCAGAATATGGCTATGGAAACGTTGTCCGGTGCCTCCGAGCCGAGCTCGATGTCCGGGTAGTAGGCATAGAGCTTTGCCACGCCGTTGTGCACCCCGTTGGCCCGGGCCGTAGATACGGTGGCCTCCTTGAGCACCTCCCTGCTGAAGGGTAGTGTCATGTAGGTGCGGTTTGCGCTGGAGAAGAACCTGTCCATGTGGTCATCGAGGCAGAACAGGGCCGGGCCCTTTCGTGAGGCCACGATGGCCATCACTTCGAAGATGGCCGAAGCCCTGCTGAAGCTGTGGGAGAGCAGCGATACCTGCGCGTCCCTCCAGTCGATGAGATTTCCGTCGATCCATGCAAATTTTGTGTCGCTCATTGGGATATCCCTAGTACGTGCTCAAGGGAGTGTCAATATCTTAAGGAGGATTCAACTAGCTCGAGCACCCATGAGACAGAACAGGGCCGCCTTTCGTGAGGGAATTCGTTCCTGGTTCTGTGCCTCCTCATGCGGCAAGGGGGGGCTTCGTCTCTTCATTTGCTTCATATCGCACGCGATATGAAGCAAATGAAGAGACGAAGAATAGCTCAAAGGTATTCATCCCTGTCCTGACAACCCCTGGACGCACAGAAATTCCGGTACAGGAAAACTGTTCCAGGCCTGCCCCCTCTTATCTTGACAAAACTATCCGTATGAAATAGTAGCATGTGCTACAGTTATGGAAAGAATCAAAGCCATTGACGAGATACGCATTATCCCCGAGTTTATCGGGGAAGCGGGTATGGAGCGCGAGGTCCGGATCGATCCCGAGGTCATGACGGCAACCCTTGCCAATGAGGACCTCCAGGTGACCTCGCCCTTCACCATCCACTACGAGGTAACCCGGCACCTCGAAACGCTCCACGTGCGCGTGGAGGTAAAAGGCGAGGTGTCCACCCTGTGTGCCCGCTGCCTCTCCCCCATGACCCACACCGTGGACCTCCACCTGGAGAGCGACTACATGCCTGCCCCTCCAGAGGTGTCCGCTCAGGTGGAGGCCGAGAGGCTGAGTGCGGAGACGGGATATTTCCGCAACGCAATTCTGCTGGGAGAGTACATCATATCCGAACTGGTCCTTTCGCTGCCCTTCATCTACCTGTGCACAGAGCAGTGCAGGGGGCTGTGCGCGGGTTGCGGCGCAAACCTCAATACGGGTCAGTGTACGTGCCAGGCGAACGATGATCCCAGATTCCAGGTATTATCAGAATTCAAGAACAAACTCAGGAGGTAGGAGACTGCAATGCCATTACCAAAGAGAAGACACTCGAGCACCAGGAGAGATAAACGCAGAGCGAATGATACCGCCAGGGTGC
>JAJFUP010000101.1 GCA_021372395.1 Deltaproteobacteria bacterium | reverse complement strand
TTCAGGGTGCTTGCCGTCCGCACGGAAGCGCACCCGCTCAAAAACATGATCATCAGACATACTGTCATCCATTGCAAAGATGCCCGAAATTTATTCATCGCTGCTCCTCTCTTTCATCTGAAGCCTGATCGTCTTTTATTGTTTTCCAGCTGCCGACTGCTTCACCGCCGCCAGGATGGGCTTGAGTATCTCCATACGCTGGCGGCACAGGACTGACAGTTCCCTGTCCGGCGCAGGGTCGCCCTGGCCCTTCTCTACCTTGGCCTGGGCGCGGTCCTTGGCCTTCTCAGCCTGCTCGTTCAGGTCCAGGATCGACCGCTCGATACGGGTTGCAAGGCCCAGCAGCTCACTACCGCTTTCCTCCTGCAGGATCTTGACCATGGACCGGTTCTTGGCTTCCAGCAGCACAGAGTTGCTCCACCGCAGGACATCCGCTCCATCTTCGGAAGTCAGATCCGGGGTATCGATGAAATCCTCCATTGGCGGCGTCTCAATGGTTCTTACCGCCACCCTTGCAGGGACACCGCCGTCCATCAGGGAGCTAACGGAGGTCAGCGTACGGGTGTGATGCAGATATCCGGTCACCGGATGCCAGCGGCCGGACCCGTCAGTCCGGGCTACCACCACCTGATCCAGCGGCTTCACTCCCCGCTTGGGATAATCCTGATATATGAGCGCCATATAACTTTCCACCCGGTCCTGCTTCAGGGAGAACACCCTGTCAAGAAAGCTCCAGCAGGGTTTCCCGTCGATCATGACCTCCTGCAGATACGCCTTGCGCGCCCGATAGTCGTCCGCCAGCCTGGCCTGATCGGCTGTTCGCAGCGCCTGTACGACCGCCTCGATCTGGCAGTCGTTGATGTAGTCGGAAGTCTTGCTGATCTGTTTCTGAAAAGTTCCCACATCTGCAGAGAGGATACTTATGGAGTCCCTCGGCAGATCCGAGGGTCCGGCGACCGGCAGAAGGCCCAGCGGGCTGGACACGGTGGTCCAGCTGACCTTGTCGAATTCGAAGGGGATCTTTCCCGCCGGCACACGTTCCCCCCGGGCATTTACAAGGCTGGTCTCCACGTCGTACATGGACTTCTCCGAGCCGGGAAAGGGGATGAGCCCCAAGGTGAAAAAGCCTGTCAGAAAGGCCGACGTGCCTGCGGTCGAATCCGTTTTCACATCGATCTTGACCAGCACCGGCACACCTGTCCAGTCGTCGGTAAACAGGTTGGGATAGAGCTTCAGGGACCGCTCTGCAAAGGGATCGGGCGTGCCGGGTTTGCCGCCCGGGGTCACGATGCTGAAGCGCACGTCGCCCATTTGCAGTGCTTTGTCTCCCGAAGGTTTCAGAGTGCTGGTATACCGTGTCGAGGTGCAACCGCTGAAAATAACAGCAGTGATAACAACAAACATTCCCAAGACAGACGCACGACTGTTTCTCATCTTCGTTGCTCCTCCCTCTAGATGTTGGTTTCTGTCTCATGCAATCAAGGTCCGGAATCCTTTTGGATGCATCGGGAAAGGGACCTTCGTTACATTTCATCGGCATTCGGTTGCCGGATGATTATGTGTTATATCCTCACGGTCGTGGGATATTTTCAACGAAAAAACAGCTCCTATCGACCGTCCTGTATTTGCAGCTTCACATAAACAGGAAGCTTTAGCAAAGGCAGATTTGGCAGCTATATGATTCCATGTATTGTGGGAAAAACATTGATGGCCCTTCAGGGAAGTGGAATGGTTGCTATTAATCTGCTGGAGATTTCTTAGATAACCCACCATGCAAGAAAACTGGGTCTCCACCGTTATTATTGCAATAACTATACTTGAGCCAATTGCAAAACTCGAAAAACCGTCACCCCGCGAAAGCGGGGGTCCATAATACATTATATTCAATGGGTTCCATCTTCCGCAGGAACGACATACCGAAACTTTTGCAAATACCTCGATTATCTTGTTGGTGCTAAAATCATATGTAATGTGCCAGAGGCAATGAACTGAATTCCAGCAACACTTGCAGCAATGGTGGAGAGTGTGTAGGGCATCTTGACCAGCAATTCGGCTTCTTCGGGGGTATAGAGCTCCTTCAAGAAGGTGCAGAGCTCACGCTCCAGGGGGCTTTGGCTCTGAGATCATCGATCTTCTGCCCCAACCTGCGATATATCTTCTCCTCATTCATCCCAACCATAGTATTCCCCTTCAACTGGATATCATGAAAAAATAGAACGAGAGCTCCTCACTCGGATCATGAGACCATCCAAGCATATCCTCATGGCTCTGGCGCAAGGTATCGTTTCGTAAAAAACTCATTGATGTTCGGTGGCGGTGTGATGGTTTCTCGCAGAACCAGAGCGACGGCTGTAGCCGGACAGGTCGGGACACAGATACCGCAGCCGATGCAGCATGCCGGATCGACATGGGCATTCTCGTCATCTCCTACGGCAATCGCATCCATGGGGCACCTTTCTTCACAGGTACCACAACCGATGCACACTTCTTCATCGACACACGAGACATAGTTTGAGGAAGATATCATATTCAGTTTCAGCAGTTTCTGTGTCTGGAGGAATACGCAGCAGCACCCGCAGCAGTTGCAGATCATGGATAGATATCCGTCAAGGTTTTCTATGGCATGGACAAGCCCTTCCTTGTCCGCCTCCTCCAGTATGGCTATTGCCTCTTCCTTCGTGATCTCCCTTCCCATGCCCTGCTCCACGACGTAACGTCCCATGTCGTTGAAGTGCAGACAGTTGTCTATGGAGTGGCTGCATCCCTTCCCCTCGTAGGCCATCATCTGCCTGCACGGGCATTTGCTCACGGCAAAATACTTCAGGGTAAGCATCTTTTCTCTGAGCTGATCGAACGGGAGGATCTCCGACTTGTTCTTGAGCGAATGATCAATGGGAATGACCCTCACCGTCGGGATATTCCTGGCCAGCTCTTTCCCGAAGCCTTCATTCCGGTATTCAATCCAGAGCGGCGCAAGCTTTCTGGCCTTTTCCGTATCCATCCCTGCCCAGTAAGGGGCTTCCGCAAACCCTACGACCGTTGGTAAGAGACGATATATCCTTTCCTTCCCTGGTTTCTGTTGGGTAAACACGGTACCATTTTTTGCCATGGCAGTGAGAATGGATTCCAGGGATTCAGCCTTTTCCGGCAGTAATCCTTTGAGATCTTCGAGCGTCTTGTTTTCAAAGGGGAGCCTGCATGCAATCGCTGCCTCCTCCTCCGTGAACATGATCTCCAGGATTCCCCTGAGGGACAAAGACATGGGTGCCCCGATGATGCCCTGGTGGAGATGCTTTGCAAGATTTTCATAGAGGATCTTTCTGTCCATACGATGCCCCTTTCCTTGAGATAGCTGATGCCCGGTTACTTTTTTCAATCCATCTCGACTGCTTCCTTGCAGGTCCTGCATCGCTTCGCACCCCGGAAGAGTTTTCCGCCGCAGTGCGGGCAAGAGTATCTTCTTTCTTCCTCATCCATCCATTTCTCGGTACCGAGTTCACGCCAGGCAGGAACAGACCGCAGCATCACTTTCTTTCCAACAGGGACAGGAAAGTCATCAATGATCTTACAGGGGAACTCCGTGCACTGATAACACCCCTCGAATCCCTTTTCTCTCGTGCAATTCTTTATGGCACAGACCCGGCAATAGAAGAAAACATGATCAGACTCGGACAGACATCCCTCACATCTGATATCTTCCGAGTTCAAGCCGTAAACAGCAGCCAGTTTTTCCTTGAGCTTCTGATCATTGTCACGGTGGGCTGCATAAATCCCACATGCTCCACAGTAAAGTCCGCAGGGTGCCGCAAGCCGGAGTCTGTCTTTCATTGTGCTTCCCCCCTTCATTGGTTCTGTTCCCTGCCGACGGGACACGACAGGTAACACTTGAAACAGTGGTATTCGAAACCGATGAACGCCGCCTGATACAGGCTCATGTAATCAGGGCTGATCATCATCTGTTTCTGCTCTTCAGGA
The DNA here is from genome assembly GCA_021372395.1 of Deltaproteobacteria bacterium. Classification (GTDB taxonomy): domain Bacteria; phylum Desulfobacterota; class Desulfomonilia; order UBA1062; family UBA1062; genus MWEI01. The sequence goes on along the minus strand of JAJFUP010000101.1, from coordinate 36,445 downwards.
CTGCTGGTGATAAATTTCATCCAGAATTTGATGTTTCCACCGAGGCCATACGGCTGTGAGTATTTCATGCACTTGAACTCATCGGTCTTTCGTTCTTCATCCAGGGCATGGCCGGGACAGATCTCCACACAGATGTTGCAGTGAATGCAGAGGTCCTCGGTGACCGGAGGATCAGGCGGCAGTTCCAGTTCGGTCAGGATTGTGGAAAAGATCACCCGGGAACCCAATCGCGGATGGATCACGAGATTGTGCCGTCCCCAGTTCCCCAACCCCGCAGCAATGGCTGCATGCCGCTGGGAGAAATCGGCTATCAGGCCGAATCTGTTCTCGGGCTTCATGTTCAGGGGATATGACAAAGGTGTGGACATTGCCTTTGTGTCAAACTCTTTCTCGATGAACCGTGAAACCTTATAAATGCATGATCGTGCGAATTCCATGGAGTCGAGCCTGCCGCCCATGGCGATCCTCTTGTTTTCACTCTCGCAGTTGGACAGCTCCCTGAAGGCCAGGACGACGAGGCTCTTCGCCTTGGGGAAGATCGTTTCAATCTTGGGGGACAACGGGCTGTTATAAGCAGAAACCGCACCAAAGCCCACATCCTCCACGCCAAGGTTCAATGCAAAATTCTTTATCTTATCCTTTGCTCCCTCGTTCATCGTATTCCTCCATTCCTTGTGGCATCGCAGCTGCTCATGAAGATCCTCCCCTTACGCTCCGAAAGGTCGTCACCCATGGCCCGGTCAAGGATACGCTTCACATGGGGGCACAGGTTGTCGTTGAGGTGAAGTTCTGCCCGGTCCCGGCACTCCGTGAAAGGGCGCCTCCGGTGCGGGTGGTAATTTGCCGCACAAAGAAGCGCAAGCGGGGTATGCGAACGGGCATACCCGATCATCTCATTTTTCAGACTGCTCATCGATATTCTCCTCATGGACATTGGCAAGCACCTTGCGCAGGGTTTCCTTCAGGTGCCTGACATCATTATCATCAACCCCCGAGAGAATCTGAGCCATGACATGATCGACTTTCGAGGCCACGGTGTCCTGTATGGTGCGTCCCGCATCAGTGAGGAAGATCTTCAGCACCCTCCGATCTTCCGGATCGGGGAACCGTTTCACCAGGCCGTCCCGCTCCATCCGGTCGATGAGGCCGGTCATGGTGGAAGGTTCCAGTCCGGCCCTGCGTCCCAGCTCGATGACCTTCAGTCCGTCTTCGTTCCACAGGCTCATGAGTGTGCCGAGGTATGCGGGCTTCAATTCCATGAGCCCGGCCTCGGCAAATACCTTCTTGAAGACGGACGTGGCTGCCAGAGAGACACGGGTTACCAGGTAGTAGGGGCAATCCTTGGGATTCGATGTGAAGAACTTATAATCGCACGTCTTTTCTTTTTTCATTTCCTTTTTCCGTTCTCGTTTTATACATATAATACTGATACGTACCATATTGTAAAGTATATTCCTGCTTCGTAATTAATTGCTCGTGGCTCGCTCAGGGGCGCAATCTCTATTCAGTACATGAGAGGCTAATCTGTAGATTCCATGCCGAACTGTGGAGTTTGAAATATGATGCCTCTGTGTAATGTGCGTGCCACTTGACCCGCGTTGATATGACATGTCCTCTTGCGTATGTTTCAGCCAAATATCTTGAGTTTTCCTGCATTTTCAACCTATAAGAAATCGCAGAAACCTCTATGGCAAGGAAACTTTTTTTAACTGGTCAGGTGACATATCAAAATACTTTGAAAGAATTCCAGCAAACATTGATTCTATGAACTTACCGATTATATTTAATTTATCACGATGAACCTGTAACCTCACCACGAACGCACGATGAAAAGAAATGGATGTGTCATGAATGATATTCTCTCCTACTATAATTTCATTGTTTATTCATGACGTTGAGGTAAAGCAATCGATTCCTATCGATTGTCAGGCGTATAATCAATTACAAGGAGGTTAACTTATGAAAAGAGGAATATTATCAGTCATCAGCGAATTCAAGATGTTGAACGTTCTGTGCATCTTTGTAGGGGTACTGGTCATTGCTGCACCGCTCTCATCGGCGTTTGCAGCAAACTCTAAGGTAACAGTTATGACTCGCAACCTGTACCTAGGAGCGGATATCTTCAGGGTGGTTGATGCGGCTCAGGATCCGAACCCCTATGCTGTTCCAATGGCGGTTGCTCAGGTGTATCAGATAATGCTTGAAACCAATTTCTCGGCGCGAGCCGAGGCCATTGCAGACGAAATCGCCGCCAATAAACCGCAAGCGATTGGACTGAATGAAGTTGAAACTTTCGTCAAGTTGACATCTTCAGGTCAGGTAACGACTGTCATTGACTTCTATACGATTCTTAACGCCGCCTTGAAGGAACGTGGGATGGATTACCAGGCGTTTTCGGTCACCAATGCCGATATAACAATGCCCATGGTTGATCCAGCATCTCCAACAGGTCTGTCTTATGTGCGCATGGTAGATCATGATTATATACTGGTGCGAAAAAATAACGCTGCCGCTCAGGTGTTCGGGAAAAATTATGACGTATATTTGTCATTGCCGCTTGGGGGTACTACCGTTAATTTCAAGAGGGGTTATCTTGTTGTTGATGTAAATGTGAAGGGCGAAGACTACCGTATAGCTTGCACCCATCTTGAAGTGCGCAGCGCTACGAGTAGCGTCTTTCGAGTCGTCCAGTCAGCACAGATGTATGAATTACTAGGTACTTTAGCTACGTTATCTGATTCTGATCCTAAACCAATTATCATGGTCGGCGATTTCAATAGCGCCCCAGATGATGTTCCAGGTACGTATGATCCTGATGGTACAGGGCCAATTCAACCCACTCCCTATATACCGCCATATTTGGAAGCAGTATATGCCGGATACCTTGATTCATGGCTCCTGCAAAACAAAAAACATGATGAGGGCTATACCAGCGGCTTTGACGAGTTTGTGAGTGACCCGGACCCGGCTTTACTTGATACACGCATCGATTTGATCTTCCTGAATCTACTGGATCTAAGAGTAGATAGAGTTAAATGCGATGTCGTGGGTAATGAAGTGTCTGACATGGTTCTCAATACCTATCCCTATCCGAGGGATTATGCTGGTGATTACCTCTGGCCGTCTGATCATGCCGGCGTAGTAGCAGATATGCAATTTAAAGTACCCAAGTAACAATTTAACAATGAGTTGGCTGGGGTGAGATTACATACTCACCTCGGCCTTTTTAAACGTATGATTCAAGCCAATAAAATTGTTTGAGCATTGATAGGATTCCGGAAATCAGGTGGAAGCTTTCCGTAATCAGCAGGACCGTTCCCGACCTTGAGCCTGCAAAACCGTGTATGCGTGCACGGATGAACACGAACCTGAGAAAAAGCTCGAAGACGACTACCGGCACCATGCCTCACTCCACATCGGCTGGCGCATAATCGGTCCGAAGCAAGTGCTGTTCCTGGTAAATATAAAGAGAAGTGCGGAGCAAACAATACGAGAAGGCAGGTATGCCTACCTTCTCACTCCCAGGTCCTTGAGCAGCGGCAATGCCCTGTCCTTGCCGGAGACAATGGGCAAAGACGTGGGCCAGGGGATGGCGAGGTCGGGGTCGTCGAAGCGGACGCCGCCCTCGGCCTGGGGGGCATAGGGAGAATCCACCTTGTAGAAGACCCGTGTCTGCGGCACCAGGGTGCAGAACCCGTGGGCAAAACCCCGGGGCACGAAGAGCATCCGGGGCTCATCGCCGGAGAGCTCGACGGCCGTCCACTTCGCGAAGCTCTGAGAGCCTTCCCGCAGGTCCACGATCACGTCCCGGACAGCGCCTGCGACCGCTGGAAGCCCTCGCAGTGCTCGTGAGGATCTCCCGCTCCCTGACCTCGTGGGGGACGACCGTCTTCATCCCCCTTCCAATGGGTACTCCCACACTGGAGCAAAAATCTCCGACAGAAGCGTCCACAAGCACAACATGAGAATTTTTTAACCTTGTTCTAATCATAGTCTAATCTTCCCCGGTGTATAGACGTATCATCAAATAACCATTTGGAGGAAAGAACCATGAAGAAACTTGTCAGCTTTGTAGCAGTATTGGCCCTGGTATGCTTTACCACGATGGTATTTGCCTCCGGCGCACCGAAGGCCGATGCCGTTAAACCCGCAACAACTGCAACCGCAGCTGCACCTGCAATGGCAAAGGCAGAGCCTGCCAAGGCCGATGTCGTCATTGGCAAGATCACCAAGATTGACACCACAAAAGGTGAGATCTTGGTAAAGGGTAAGGCCATCCTTGTGAAGGCAGGAGAGATCGCCAAGTTGAAGAAAGGTGAAAATGTTAAGGTTACCCTGGCTACCGGAACCAACAATGCCGAGAAGATCGAGATCATCAAAGCAAAGAAGATCGTGAAGAAGGAAGTGAAGGCCAAAGAGAAACCGGCGGATAAGAAGGCTGAATAAGACCGGAATCACCACAGGGGTATCTGGGGGATGAAAAAGGTTGCACTCATGATTTGTGCCTTGGGGGTTCTGTCCTCTGCCTGCTTCGGACAGGAACTGTTCCTGGCCCAGCAGAAAGGGAGAACCCCCCATCCCGCTTTTCCTCGGAAGGCTGCGGTCCCGCTGGAAGTTAAAGGGAGGGTGGATTCGGTAATCCTCGCTGAACCGACCAAAGGCATCCGGCCTAAGATAGCCCTGATCTACGAAGACGGGAAGCACTGCACCTTTCTGGTGGGGACCACCACGACAATTTACGGCCCAGGGTGGAAGGCCATAACCCTCGGCAAGATGGCAAAGGATAGGATGGTGAGGGTGCAGTACATTACATCCAAAGAAGGGTTCCTGATAGCTCTATCCGTAAAGCCGGTCTAGGACATCAACGGGCTGGATCTGCCCTTCTCGTTTATTTTGGCCAGTCACAGACCAATGTTCACGTGCCTATTATTGAGGAATACGACCTGTTGTGAAGAAATTAAGGACTAGGGACTGGCTGCTGATTGCAGGCGAAACAGGCTTGTTCTTCATTGTCACTGCAGTCATATGGTTTGACGAGTTTGTTGATCTTCCTTACCTTTTGCTTGGAGCACCACCGACACCATACAGGCCTCAGGAATACATCCTGGAAACTGCGTCAATTCTTGTCGTTGCATTAGCCGTTATCATCATAACGTATATTTCTCTGCTGCGCGTTAGTCGGTTACAGAAAACGATTGCAACAAGGGAACTGGAGATAAGCCGACTGCGGGCCTTTGCCAAGAATACGAGTATACCACTGCAAGGCACGGGAATCTCCCCTGGAATGGTTGAAGGAGTGGCGCTGATCTACCAGTCGCCGGAAAACGAATTGACCTCCGGGCATCAGGCCATTGCACAAAGTGAAGTGAAGGAAGAGATCAGCAGGCTCGATTGTGCCCTGGCGGCAACGATCAGTGAACTGGAAAACGCTCAGAAACAGTTCATAGGTGACAAAGTTACTACGGAGCATTCTTTGCTGGATGTGCACCTGGCCATGCTCAAGGACGTCGAGTTTTGGGGCAAATGCAAGCAGCGCGTATGGAAGGACCTGGTCAAGGTTGAGCAGGCGGTTACAGAAGAGGTTCGGGAGTTGGCGGCGATGCTGGAGGGATTAAAGCAGGAAAGCATGCGGGAACACAGTGCTGATATCCGTGATATCGGCCGTCGAGTTTTGCGGAATATCAGGAACTCCGGCCAGGTGTCTCCAGGCCAGCAGGTGTCTCTCCCACCAAATACGATTCTCGTCGCAAAGGAGCTCTTACTGTCAGATTTATTGCAATTGGATCAAACCAATCTGGCAGCCCTGGTAACCGAGCGCAACGGCCCTGCGTCACATGTCGCAATCCTGGCGCGGACCAAACACATTCCTTCGGTAAGCGATGTCAAAGATGTTGCTTCGCTGCTGGTGACAGGTGACCGTTTGTTGGTGGATGCAGAGGCCGGCACGGTTACTGTGGCACCGACCAAAGTACAGACAGCGAGCTTCGCGGCGCGCAGTAGTCAATATGCCACAATCGAGCCTGCAAGGGCACTGGATGCTTCCCAGAAATGCACTACAGAGGATGGTATCCACATTGGGTTATATGCGAATATCAGCAGAACAGATGAAGCACACCTGGCCTTAGAGTATGGGCTGGATGGTGTAGGCCTGTTCAGGTCTGAGTTTCTCTTTCTAGATGTCAAGCAACCACCGGACCTGGATACACAGTATACGGTCTATACTGCTGTGGCGAAAATACTCAGTCCACGGCCCGTTGTTATTCGCACTATGGATCTCGGCGGGGACAAGATCCCATGTTTCAATCACGCAGAAAGCGACCTGGCCCTACGTTTGGGTAAACGTGGCTTAGCTTTTTCCCTGGCCGAAAAGACGATGTTTCGCACCCAACTTCAAGCGATCGTCCGAGCTACGCAAGAGGATGATGTGCGGATCATGTTTCCCCTGGTCATGGGTGTGGCCGACCTGAAAGAAGCATGCAATATAGTCGACGAGGTGGTCAAAACTGAGAAACTCGCCAAGCGGCCTTCCATTGGGGCCATGATCGAGACTCCTGCAGCAGTGTTTGATATCGATGAGATTGTGAAGATTGTAGATTTTGTATCCATCGGGACCAACGATCTCGCCCACTTTATACTGGCCTCGGACCGCCAATCACAGAATTCTTCTAGTGTGCATTCGTTCCTGCATCCATGTGTTTTGCGAGCGACAGAGCTAGTGGTCCGGGCTACCATGAAGCATGGGATAGGTCTAACTGTATGTGGAGAAGCGGCAGGAAATCCGGTGTCTGCTTGCCTGCTGGTGGGAATGGGTGTCAGGGCTCTCAGCATGAACCCATTTTATGCCTCACGCGTATGCCACGTTCTACAGCAGATAAATCTCGAACAGATGGAAGTCACCGTCAGAGATGCCTTGAGTGTCACATCTTCGGAGGATGTCCTGCAGATCGTTGTATCTGCGCTTCATGGAAGAGAAGTGCACGTCTTCTAAGACTAACTGTGACTATTTAGGTTCGTCTCAACCTGATTTCATAGCGTCACCATCGAGGCCCCGTGGGCTTCCAGCCTGATGATCCCGTGCCAAAATCTCCGCTTTGCCCATATTGATCATTTCTTCAAAAAATTGCTGGCCCCAGTCCCAGATTATGAACCATTTATTTCTGCGATTTCTTCTCGGTTTCGGGGTGTTGGAAAACTGAATATCAGGAACAACGATCCTCAAGATCATCCGGTTCATTCCAGCATGTGCCAACCGGTGCGGGTGAGTCACTTTTCCTGGCAGGGCAGACATGAAGCATCTTCACGCGTCTGAAATTCGAGCTGTACCTCACTCGGCCACCCATGGATCATGCCTCGAATGGTGTACGTACCCACGGGCAGCAGCAGCCGCAACTGCATATGCCCATATTCAGGTGACAAGCCACACATACAGGGCCGCGAGGACAAAGAACAGGTGGAAGCTTTCCGTAATCAGCAAGGCCGTTCCCGACCTTGAACCTGCAAAAACCGTGTATGCGTGCACGGATGAACACGAACCTGAAAAAAAGCTCGAAGATGACTACCGGCACCATGCCTCACTCCACATCGGCTGGCGCAGAATCAGTCCGAAAAGAATGCAGTTACTGATAAACATAAAGAGAAGTGTGGAGCAAACAATATGAGAAGGCGGGTATGCCTACCTTCTCACTCCCAGGTCCTTGAGCAGCGGCAACGCCCTGTCCTTGTCGGAGACGACGGGTGAGGCCGTGGGCCAGGGGATGGCGAGGCCCGGGTCGTCGAAGCGGACGCCGCCCTCGGCCTGGGGGGCGTACGGGGAATCCACCTTGTAGAAGACCCGTGTCTGCGGCACAAGGGTGCAGAACCCGTGGGCAAAACCCCGGGGCACGAAGAGCATCCGGGGCTCATCGCTGGAGAGCTCGACGGCTGTCCACTTCGCGAAGCTCTGAGAGCCTTCCCGCAGGTCCACGATCACGTCCCGGACAGCGCCTGCGACCACCCAGACAAGCTTGGCCTGCGCATGGGGTGAATTCTGGAAATGCAGTCCTCTGATGACGCCCGCGTCCTTCGAAAAGGAGCTGTTGTCCTGGACGAACTCCACGGGGATGCCGCATTCCGCGAAGGCCTTTTGACTGAAGATCTCCAGGAAGGACCCGCGGCTGTCCCGGTAGAGGGTCTGCTCCACGATGAATGCCCCCTCGAGATCGGTGGGGATGAGCTTCATGGACCCTCCTTTCTGTTCATGGTTATTGGGTTGTGTACCTCAAAAGGAGGCAAGAGATCAAGCCCAGTGGCCTGAAGCGGGCGTCACACGCCCTCCAGCTCCAGGAGAACCTCCTCTGCCCGGTCGTGGTACCGAGGCGAGATGTGCATGGGAACCACCTTCTTCGCACTCAGCATCCTAGCGAGCGAGCCTGCCTGGCGGGCCGTGAGGTGGGCCTTTTCGTACGCCTGAGCCTCCCTCTCACTCAGGTAGTAGGCCTCGATGAACAGGACGTCCGCGCCCTGGGCGATGCCCGCTATGCGCGCGATGTTCTCCTCGGAGTACCGGATATCCGTGACATAGGCGATCTTCTGGCCCGAAGACGTGACCACGAGCTCGTCCGCAAGCTCGCTCACCTCGATTTCCCTCGGCCCTGCTTGGGTTTCGACGAGGAGGTGCCCCTCCCTGCCTCCCTTCATGAGGCAATCCTTGAGCTCGGAGATCCATGGCCCTTTCCGGTAGCCCCGCTTTGAGACGGCATCTCCCCTGATGTTGACGTGAAACGGCTCTCTGATCACAAAGCCCAGACACTTTATGTTGTGGTCGAGGATGACCGCATCCACACTGTAGCGCGGGTGGGACGCGATGGTGGCGCCATGGCGCACCGAGATGACCGCCTGCGATCGCTGGAAGCCCTCGCAGGCCCGCGCAGTGCTCGTGAGGATCTCCCGCTCCCTGACCTCGTGGAGGACGAACGCGAAACTGTAGTCGCGGGTGAGGTTCCACGTGTAGGAGGCGAGCCGGGAGATCACCTTGTCCGTGATCCCCTCCGGACCGTAGAGGTGCATCGGCTGCCTGCGGTGGAGGATGACCCGCAGCACCTGGTCGAGGCCCATGAGATGGTCCATGTGGGGGTGGCTGATGAAGACCTCGTCCAGCGAGAGGATCTCTCTGTTGGACAGAGCCCCGGTCCTTCCGCAGTCGAAGAGGATGGCGCGTCCCTGGTTCAAGAGGCGCACGAAGACGACGGGATCGAAGAGCGTGCCATTGACGAGCCTGGCGAGAAAGGTGGGCCTCATGAGGGCTCACCGTCAGATGGCTTTGTCCGGGATGTTCTGCAGATCCTCCATCCAGGGTGCCTCCTCGCTGTCGCTGGGGGCCCGGTAATCGCCCCGGGGAGACAGCGACCCGCCCGAGCCCACCTTGGGACCGTTCGGGATGCACGACCGCTTGTACTGGCTGAGCTTGAAGAAGCGGTGGATGAAGACCGCAAGCCAGCGTCTGATCTCGGACAAAGTATACTGGTGCCTCTTGCCAGAGGGGATGTCGGGCCAGCTTCCCTTGCCTGCATCCTGCCAAGCACACCAGGCGAGGAATGCCACCTTGGACGGGAGGTACCCGTAGCGCGTGATGTAGAAGGTGTTGAAGTCCTGGAGCTCGTAGGGCCCGATGACGGCTTCGGTGCTCTGGGCAGGCTGGTCGCCGTACGTCCCCGGGATGAGCTCGGGGCTGATCTCGGTATCGAGGATGTCTTCGAGAAAGGAGGAAACCTCCGGGCCCAGGATCCTGCCGGACGCCACCCAGCGGATGATGTACTGGATGAGCGTCTTGGGCACGCTCGCGTTCACGCTGTAGTGGGACATATGATCGCCCACCCCGTAGGTGCACCACCCGAGTGCGAGCTCGCTCAGGTCACCGGTGCCCACCACCATGGCCTGCCTCTGGTTCGCGAGCCTGAAGAGGATCGAGGTCCTCTGGCCGGCCTGGACGTTCTCGAAGGTCACATCGTAGACCTCCCTGCCCTCGGCAAAGGGGTGGGCGATGTCCTTCATCATCTGGGTGCAGCTCGGTCGTATGTCGATCTCGGAGGCATCCACCCCGAGGGAGGCCATGAGGTTGTTTGCGTTGGCATAGGTCTTCTCCGAGGTGGCGAAGCCGGGCAGCGTGTAGGCCTTGATGTTCTTCCTCGGCAGCCCCAGCATGTCCACGGTCCTCGCGCACACGATGAGCGCATGGGTGGAGTCAAGCCCCCCCGAGACCCCGATGACGAGGTTTTCGAGCCCCGTTGCCTTCATCCTCTTGGCGAGCCCCTGGACCTGGATGTTGTAGATCTCGTAGCACCGCCTCTCCCTGAGATCCGGGTCCACGGGGACGTAGGGGAACCGGGGAATCTCGCGGACAGGCAGGATCCTTCCCAAGGGGGGATTCAGGGGGAGCCTCACCCTCCTGAAGGGACGGCCGCGGTGCTCGGATGCATACCCGCTCCCGGTAAAGCTCGTCATGATCATGCGGTCTTTGCCGAGCCTGCCGAGATCGATATCCGCGATGATCACCTGGGGCTCCCAGGAGAAGCGTTTCGACTCGGCGATGAGGCCCCCGTTTTCGTAGACGATGGCGTGGCCGTCCCAGGCAAGGTCGGTGGTGGACTCGCCCGGCCCGGCCGCCGTGTACAGGTACGCCGCGATGCACCGGGCGGACTGGTTCGATGCGAGGTCATGCCGGTATTCTTCCTTGCCCATGGTGATGTTGGATGCCGACAGGTTCGCGACGATGGTGGCCCCGTTCAGGCAGGCATGGCTCGACGGGGGAATCGGTGTCCAGAGGTCTTCGCAGATCTCGCAGAACAGCCTGAAGCCCGGGATGTTTTCCGCCTCGAAGATGAGGTCGGCCCCAATGGGGATATCTCTCTGGCTCAGGAGGTCCACCCTCTCGACGGGAAGCTCGCTGGCGGGCCTGAACTGCCGCAGCTCGTAAAACTCCCGGTAGTTCGGCAGGAAGCTCTTGACGGCGATGCCGAGGATAGCCCCTTGGTGCATGACCACGGCACAGTTGAACAGCGCGTCCATGATCTTGAGCGGCGCGCCCGCCACCACGGCCATGTCAAAGGCCGACGTGGCTTCCAGAACCTTTCCCAGTCCGATGAGTACCGAGCGCTGCAAGGCGTCCTGAAAGAACAGGTCCTCGTTGGAATAGCCTGATATGCCCATCTCCGGGAAGACCGCCAGCACGGCATTCTGCGCGTAAGCCCTGCGGGCGAGCTCGATAGTCTTTTCCGCATTGTGCTGCGGGTCGCTCACCTTCAGCTCGGGGATGCACGCGGCGAGACGCACGAAGCCGTGGCGATACAGGTTCAGAAATTCCGGAGCCTTGTCCACGGTCATCCTCCTCGGATTCTTTCTGTGATCATCAATGCTATCAATATAGTACTACAGATCGGCAAATACAAACAGACAAATGAGGTCATCGAGGGCCTTGTGCAGGGCTGTTCATGGGTATTTCCCGCTTGAATTCGCATCATACATACGGTACACAGCCTTGAGTACGGGTTGAAGGAGCGCAGGTAATCGCTGGTGTCTTTATGGCACGAGAGGAAAGTCCGGGCTCCGCAGGGCAAGGGTGGTCGTTAATGGCGACCGGGGGTGACCCCAGGGACAGTGCCACAGAAAACAAACCGCTACCCGTAAGCGGTAGTAAGGGTGAAACGGCGAGGTAAGAGCTCACCAGTTCCCCGGGTGACCGGGGAAGCTAGGCAAACCCCACCCGGAGCAAGGCCAATAGAGGGGCTATCAAGGACTGCCCGTCCCGCCCCTGGGTAGGTCGCTCGAGGCTGCAGGCAACTGCAGCCCTAGATGAATGATTACCGCCCGGAGCAGGGTAACCCGCCCCGGGAACAAAACCCGGCTTATGCGCTGCTTCAGCCCATTTCAGCCTTTGCTATGTGAATTGTACTGGATCCTTTGATGGAAAAGAAATCGAGATTCGAGCTAGGCCACGTGGAAAAGATCAGGCGCTCCATCTACGTCCATCTCCGGGACGAGCTTGAGCGCAGGCTGAGGTCCATCGCGCTGGAGACCCCCTACCACGTCTGCCTGGAAAACAATGTGCCCTATCCCTATGTCGAGCCCGCAGAACTGCGGCCGAAGAAGAAGGAATTCCTCAAGGAGTCCGAGGTGTCCCGGCCGTTCATCGTCATCTTCTGCGAGGACACCATCGACGATGCCCACCAGAAATATATCCGCTTCTCGGAGTCCAACCGGGTGAAGAAAGACACGCTGACCCTGATCCCGGACCTGACGCTGCACCGGTCCTTCTACTCCACGGCGCGCTTCTTCCAGCGCGATTCGTTCTTCGAACTCCTCGAGCAGCTCCTGGACGTGGACTACAGTCTCCTCATCCAGAGGGACAGCCGGTACCGGAAACAGAACCGCTACTGCCTCACCCATTTCCACGTGAAGATCGACTGGCCCATCTCGGACGCAGCCGAGAGCCTGGCAAAGGAGCTCAGGTACATTTCCAAGAGCCTCTATGAAAAAGGGCCGCGATACGCGGAGATCCTCCAGCAGAAGCTCTTCGAGTACTACGGCTGTCACCACCAGGCAACGGGTGGCCGCCGCTCGGCAGCGCTGATCGCGGCCCAGTACTTCAAGAACGTCCCCTACCTGACCACGGTCTACGTCAGCAGCGCCGAGACCAAGACCATCACCAGCTACTCGGAAAAGGGCATGTGCAGGTATGCCGTCATCGAGCTCGACAGGGAATACGCAGGGCTCATCATGGAGAACAACCGCCTCACCGAGGCAGACTTCCGCAAGGGGTATGTGCTCGGGGAATCGGGGGACCGGTTTGACGTCATCCTGTTCGTGAGATATGAGCACCCCGAGTGGGGAATGCCGCCTGCCGACGGCAAGCTGAGGATCCTCAAGCCCGACTATGCCTGGCTTGCGATCGACAGTGAAATGGTTCTTCCCAAGATGAATGCGATCACCTTCTCTCCGTTGCCCGTCAAATGGGTGTACAAGAGCTGAGAGCAAGAAAGGAGACACTTCCGTGGCTATCATTATCGACGGAAACGAACTTTCCCGGAAGAAACGGGAGGACATAAAGGAACAGGCTGCATCTTTCGCGACCCGCTACAGCAGGCCCGCCGGCCTCGCCGTCGTGCTCGTGGGCGAGGACCCCGCCTCGGCCATATACGTGAGGAACAAGAAGAAGGCATGCGAGAACACCGGGATACGGTCCTTCGATTATCACCTCGATGTGGCTACCGGCCGGGAAGAGCTCCTGAGCCTGGTGAAGCAGCTCAATGGTGACCCTGAGGTGGACGGCATCCTCGTGCAGCTTCCCCTGCCTGCTCACCTGGACAGCCAGGAGATCCTGCTCGCCATCGATCCGGGCAAGGACGTGGACGGGTTCCACCCTTACAACATGGGACGCCTTCTCACGGGAGAACCAACCCTCGTACCCTGCACGCCTGCCGGTATCATGTGCATGTTCAGGGAGTACCAGGTCGAGCTCAAGGGCAAGGATGCCGTGGTGGTGGGCAGGAGCAATATCGTGGGCAAGCCCATGGCACTGCTGCTCATGATGGAACATGCCACGGTCACCATCTGCCATTCCCGCACCCGTGATCTGGACAGGAAAGTCAAGGCAGCGGACATCGTGGTGGCGGCCATCGGCAAGCCGGACCTGATCAGGGGCTCGTGGATCAGGGACGGCGCCGTGGTGATCGACGTGGGCATGAACCGGACCGATGCAGGCCTCAAGGGCGATGTGGAATTCGAGGAAGCGAAGAATCACGCATCGCTCATCACGCCCGTGCCTGGTGGCGTGGGGCCCATGACCATCACCATGCTCCTGGACAACACGTTACGCGCGGCAAAAAGCCACGTATCGTGATGGCGGGTACCGCATCCCTGTTTTGCGGTTCCTCAGGGGGATGCACATATCGCCTTGCACTGCGTTTCCCTGTGTGATCGGCCCGTCCATCCCCGCTCTTGGCGATGTCTCCTGACAGCCTCGAAGGTATTGCACGAGCAGGCTCGGCATGATACATAGAACCCGTTCGACTTTTGCGCTGATGAAATGACCGGAGAGGCTGCTATGAGAACCCCGCTTTTTCACGAGCACGAAAAGCTGCATGCAAAGATAGTGGACTTTCATGGGTGGGAGATGCCCGTGTGGTACACCGGGATCAAGGAGGAGCACCTGGCCACCAGGCGCTCTGCTGGCCTGTTCGACATCTGCCACATGGGCGAGATCTACGTGAGCGCCGATGAGAGCCTGCCTTTTCTCGAGCGTGTCCTCACGAGGGATATCTCCTCCATGGAGCAGGGAGGTGCCCTGTACACCTTCCTCCTGAACAATGCCGGCGGCATCATCGACGACCTCATCGTCTACTGCCTGGAGCCCAAAAGACGCTTCATGCTCTGCGTGAATTCGTCCAACAAAGACAGGGACTATGCCTGGCTGAACGAGCAGAACAGTCTCGGCGCAGTCATCGAGGACGCCAGCGACGCATTCGCCATGCTCGCCCTGCAGGGCCCGGCATCAGGGGCGATACTTCATTCATGCCTCGGGTTCGACCTGGAGGACATCCGTTCCTTCCACTTCAGCATGGCCACGAGCCCGGCGTACGGGGAGTTCCTGATCTCGCGTACCGGGTACACCGGCGCGGGCGGGGTGGAGATCTTCCTCTCCCCCAATGGGGCCACCGGCCTCTGGCAGGCATTCATCGCCGAGGGCGCCGTACCCTGCGGGCTCGGCGCCCGGGATACCCTGCGGCTCGAGATGGGCTACCCGCTGCACGGCAACGACCTCAGCGAGACCACCACGCCCCTGGAGGCAGGCCTTGGGTTCGCCGTAAACCTTCAGAAACCCGATTTCATCGGGAAACAGGCCCTGCTGGTGCAGCATCAGCGGGGGGTGACCCGGAGGCTCACCGGCATGGAAGTGCTCGAGAGGGGCGTACCCCGGGAAGGCTGCCTGTGCCTGAAGCACGACAGTGTCGTGGGTATCGTCACGTCGGGCAGCATCTCTCCGGTCACCGGCATGGGCATCGCGCTCGGCTACCTGGACGCCTCGGTGAAGGAGGGAGAGGACATCAGTGTCGATGTGAGGGGAAAACACCTCAAGGCCCGCGTGAAGAAGCCGCCGTTCGTCAGCGGGACCCTGTAGCACCGTATTCCCAATTGATGCGAGGAGAGATATGAACATACCCGAGCAGTTACGGTACACGAAAGATCACGAGTGGGCGAAGATCGAGGACAACACCCTGCGGGTAGGCATCACTGACTATGCGCAGCACGAGATGGGCGACGTGGTCTACGTGGACCTCAAGCCGACAGGCACCAAGGTGGAAAAGGGTGATCCCGTGGGTACCGTGGAGTCGGTGAAGGCGGTGTCCGAGGTCTTTGCGCCTGTCTCCGGAACGATCATCGAGACGAACGCGGCCCTGGAGCAGAGCCCCGAGCTCGTGAACCAGGACAGCTACGGGCAGGGCTGGATGGTCGTCATCGCCTTTGAGGATGCACAGGATCTTGAGGCCCTCATGGACGCGAAGGACTACGAGGAATACCTCTCTGCCGAGGCAAAATAGATGCCGTTCCTTCCCACCAGCGATGAAGATCGCCGGAGGCTGCTGGAGGCCATCGGCATACCGGGCGAGGAGGAGCTCTTCGCGAGCATCCCTGCTCACGCCCGGTACCGGGGCACCCTGAAGGTCGAGGGTCCGCTGGACGAACATTCCCTGAGGAGCCTTTTCCCCATGGCCGCCTCCCGGGTCGTCTTCGCAGGAGGGGGGATCTACCGCCACTACATCCCTTCCGTCGTCGATGCCATAACCTCCCGGCAGGAATTCCTGACGGCATACACCCCGTACCAGCCCGAAATCAGCCAGGGGACGCTCCAGGCCATGTTCGAGTTTCAGAGCATGATGGCCTCTCTCACCGGCATGGATGCCTCGAACGCCTCGATGTACGACGGTGCCACCTCGCTGGCGGAGGCAGCCCTCATGGCAACGAGGGCCAAGGACCTGCACCGCATCGTGATCACCCGGGGTACGCACCCTGCGTACCGGGGCGTGCTCAAGACGTACTTCCGCAACAGTCAAGGCGTCGAGGTCGTGGAGGCTCCCTTTGACCGGGAGACCGGGCAGGTGGACCTCCCGGTGCTGGAAAAGCTCGTGGCCGAGGATGCCGCGTTCTTCATCCAGCAGCCCAACTTCTTCGGGGTCATGGAGCCCCTCGATGCCGTATCCCGCTTCGCCCGGAAGGCCTCCTTCTGGGGCGTTGTGGTAAGCGAGGCCATGTCCCTGGGGCTCTTGAAACCGCCGGGCACCTACGGCTGCGACGTGGTGGCGGGCGAGGCGCAGTCGTTGGGCAACCAGGCAAACGCAGGCGGGCCCCTGCTGGGGTTCTTCTGCACCAGGAAAGAGCACCTCCGCCGGATGCCCGGCAGGATCGTGGGCCTCAGCAGGGATAATGCGGGGGAAAGGGCGTTCTGCCTGACGCTCGCAACCCGGGAGCAGCACATCCGCAGGGAGAAGGCCACGTCCAACATCTGTTCAAACCAGAGCCTGTGTGCGCTCAAGGCAGCCGTCTATCTCTCCTCCCTGGGGCCCAGAGGGCTCCGGGAAGTAGCTCTCCAGTGCGCTTCAGGCGCTCATGCCCTCACGGATGCCCTGAAAGACCTGGGCATTGCCCCGGTCTTTTCCGCACCCGTGTTCAACGAATTCGTCGTCAGGATGGACGAACGTACCCGGCAACGCCTCGAGGATACCGGCATCGTACCCGGCATCCCCATCGGCGAACACTACCCGGAGGTTCCCGACGGCCTGCTCATGACCGTGACCGAGATGAACACGAACGAGGATATCAGATGTCTGATCGAAGCCCTGTCGTGAACTTCCCCGTGCTCCGGGAGCCCCTGCTTTCGGAGATGAGCGGTCCCGGCAGAAACGGGATGCTCGTCCCGACACCTTTCGATGTGTCCCGGTGCACCGACGTCGATGTCCCCTCCTTGCTGCCGGCTCTGCCGGAGGTCTCCGAGGTGGAGACGGTGCGCCACTTCACGAGGCTCTCCCGGCTCAATTTCGGCATTGACCAGGGCATGTACCCGCTGGGCTCATGCACCATGAAGTACAATCCCAAGATCGCCGACGAGATCGCTTCCCGTCTTGCTCCGGTGCACCCTTGTGACCGCAGGGCCTTCTCGCCTGTCCTGAAGCACCTCTTCACGCTCAAGACCTGCCTCCAGGAGATCTGCGGCATGGATGGGTGCTGCCTGTGGCCCGCTGCAGGGGCGCACGGCGAACTCACCGGCATGCTCGTCATCAAGGAGGCGCTCAGCGCACGAGGGCAGACACGCACGAAGGTGCTCGTCCCCGACACCGCCCACGGCACCAACCCCTCGTCGTGTACCATTGCAGGGTTCACCACGGCGAGCATCCCTTCGGGCAGAGACGGCTTTCTCCTGGCCAGTGACCTCAAGGGCTTCCTCGACAGCGATGTGGCGGCACTCATGATCACGAACCCCAACACGCTCGGGATCTTCGAACAGGAGATCACCGAGATCGCACGACTGCTGCACGAGAACGGGTCTTTCCTCTATATGGACGGCGCGAACATGAACGCACTCGTGGGTATCGCCCGGCCAGGCGACATGGGGGTGGACTGCATGCATCTGAACCTCCACAAGACCTTCGGCACCCCCCACGGCGGAGGAGGCCCGGGAAGCGGTCCGGTCCTGGTGAAAAAGGAGCTGGAGCCGTTCCTGCCCAGGCCCCGGATCGTGCAGGACGAGTCGGGTCAGGTGAGCCTCATGGGAGATTGCCCCGAAAGCATCGGGCAAGTCCACTCTCTCCTGGGCAATGTCGCAGTCCTCGTGAGGGCCCTCGTCTACATCCTGAGCCTCGGCGGAGAGGGACTGAAAGACGCGACGGTGCGGGCCTGTCTGAACGCGAACTACCTCAAGAACAGGCTGAAAAAGACCTTCGCCCTCCCGTATGCAACGCCGACCCTGCACGAGTTCGTGCTCACCGACAAAAACCAGAAACCACAGGGAGTCTCGACGCTCGACATCGCAAAGGCCCTCATGGAGTTCGGTTTCCACCCTCCCACCGTATATTTTCCGCTCGTGGTACAGGGCGCACTCATGATAGAACCCACGGAAAGCGAGCCTGTCTCCGAGCTCACGAGATTCGCCGATGCCATGGAGGCCATCGCGCTGGCGGCCGGAAAACGCCCGGAGGATCTGCACGAGACCCCGCGGGGGATGCCCTGTGGCCGGGTGGACGAGGTCTGGGCAGCCCGGAACCTCGTGCTGACATGGAACGATCTGAATCCATCCTGAGAAGACGGGTATCTAAATGGGTAAAAGAAAAGATCACATCACCGATGGAATGCTTGTAACCTCTCTGAAGCATGGCGAAGAAAAGGCCATGGAGGAGATAGTGAGGCGTTACTCCAACAAGATATACAATCTTGCTTATCACCTGACGCGTGATGCATCTGCTGCCGAAGAGATCATGCAGGAGGTATTCCTCACCGTAATATCCAAGATAGGCACCCTCGAGCACAACTCGTACTTCTCCACCTGGCTTTACCGTGTCGCAACGAACGCCTCCTACGGATTCCTCCGCAAGGAGAAGAAATTCTCGGAGCAGACCGTGAGCGACGAGATCGACCAGGAACCCTCCATCGAGTTCGAACACGACTGGTCGAACCTGCCGGATGACATCCTGCTCTCGGAGGAGAGCAGGAATATCCTGAAGGACTCTATCGATTCCCTGCCCGAGACCATGCGGGCGGTGGTCATAATGAAGGACGTGGAGGGTTTCTCCAACGAGGAGGTCGCCCAGGCCTTAAGCCTGAGCGTTCCCGCCGTAAAGTCCAGGTTGCACAGGGGAAGGCTCATCCTGAGGGATGTGCTCTCCGATTACTTCCGCAAATACACTGTTCCTTCCGGGGAAGATGCATGAATTGCAGGATATGTTCGTCTCTCTTCCAGGAATACCTGGAAAATACGATCTCGCAGGACCTGATGGACGAGCTGCGCAGTCACATCGAGCTCTGCGAGAGATGCAGGGTGTGCTTCAAGACCTACTCACTTACCATACAGCTGTCCGGAAGGATTGAACAGCCCTGCTGCGTGAGCCCCGAGGCGATGGATCGGCTCAAGGCGATGCTGCTCCAGCGGTTCTTCTCCAGTCACTGACAGGGAAGAGCCGCCAGGGCGCACTGCTTTTACGGATCCATCCCGGAGCGCTCTACGTGTCTTCGCGCGTTCAAGAGAACCCGACACCCCGATGACGTGCCCGCACGGGCAGTGCTGCCGGTGAATGCTGTGCCGTGAATACCGGCTTCTCATGCCGGTATACGGCATGAGATCGAGATATTTCCTTGATTTATTGGTGTCTTACTGGTAATGTATCTTTTTGCATTACAGGACGGCAGGCCGATTGACACGTTCGGGTATTTTTCTTGAGAGAGGGATAAACTGATACCATGTCATCCACGACTGCGACAAGGGCGACTTTCACACCAGGGGTACGAACGATCGTCGAAGACATCCCGCTCAACATCTGTCTCTACACCTACCGGGGCAAGCCCACCAGCGGCGGCCAGGGGGTGTACATCAAGAGGTTGAGCCGGGCGCTCACAGACCTGGGACACAACGTGGAGGTGGTCTCCGGCCCCCCGTACCCGATCATCGACGACGACATCGTGCTCCACAGGCTCCCGAGCCTCGATCTCTACAACCCGGACGACCTCTTCCGGGTCCCGAGCTTGACCGAGCTCAAGTCTCCCGTGAACCTCCTCGAGTGGCTCGGCGTGTCCAGCGGCGGGTTCCCCGAGCCGCTGACCAACTCCATCCGGTACTTCGCCTTCATGCGGGACAATGCGCACCGCTACGACGTGGTCCACGACAACCAGTGCCTCGGGTACGGCATCCTCGGCATCAAGGCCCTGGGCATCCCGACGGTGGCAACCATCCACCACCCCATCACGGTGGACCGCGATGTGGAGGTGGCCTCGGTGAAGCCCCTCTGGCGGAAGCTCAAGGTGAGGTGGTGGTACTCCTTCCTCGGGATGCAGGCCCGTGTCTCCCGGAAGCTCTCCCACATCATCACGGTATCCGAAGCGAGCAAGGCCGACATCGGCCGCGCCTTCTCCATCCCCGCCGACCGGTTCCGGGTCGTGGCCAACGGCATCAACACGGATATCTTTCACCCCATGCCGGAGGTGGAACGGCTCGAGAACCGCATCATGGTGACCAACAGCGCCGACACCCCACTCAAGGGGCTGCGTTTCCTCATCGAGGCCGTATCGAGTATCCGCAGGACGCGCGACGTCCACCTTACCGTCATCGGTGCGCCCAAGACCGACGGCGTCATAGACAAACTGGTGAACTCGCTGAATGCCCACGACTACATCACCTTCACCGGCAGAATCGAGGACGACGAGTTCGCCCGATACTATGCCCTGACCACCATCGCCGTGGTGCCCTCCATCTACGAGGGATTCGGGCTGCCTGCAGGGGAGGCCATGGCCTGCAAGGTCCCGGTGATCAGCACCACCGGAGGGGCGCTGCCCGAGGTGGTGGGCGATGCCGGCGTGCTGGTCCCGCCAGGAGATGCCAAGGCCCTCGAACATGCCATCCTCGATCTTCTGGACAACCGGGACAAGAGGACCCGGCTTGCCGATGCCGGTTACGAAAGGGTGAGGAAAAACTTCACCTGGCTCAGCACCGCGAAACAGGTGGTCGAGGTATACCGGGAGGCCATCGTTGCTCACGGTTGATTTCAAGAGGCTCGACCTCAAGCCCGGCACCCGGGTTCTCGACGCAGGATGCGGCGGCGGCAGACACCTGAGTCAGGCCTTCCGCTCCAGAGGCGTGCACGTCGTGGGCTTCGACCTCAGCAAGGCCGATGCGCTCAAGGCCCACAACACCATGAAGATCATGCGCCATAAAGGCGAAGACGGCGGGGGGGGCTCGCTCGTGCTCGTAAGCGACATCACGCGCCTGCCCTTCGACGATGGGTCGTTTGACATCGTCATCTGCTCCGAGGTGCTCGAGCACATCCCTGACCACAAAAAAGCCATGGCCGAGATCATCCGCGTGCTCAAGCCGGGCAAATCGCTGGTGGTGAGCGTGCCCCGGTATCTGCCCGAGCGAATCTGCTGGGCTCTCTCCGAAGACTATCACATGGAAAAAGGCGGACACATCAGGATCTACCGGAAGAAGGCACTCATTTCCCTGCTGGAAAAGGCCGGCGTGAAATGCATCGACACGGGCCTTGCCCATGCGCTGCACAGCCCCTACTGGTGGATCAAGTGCATGGTGGGCCACAAGAATGAAGACTCCACCGTGGTAAAACTCTATCATAAGTTCCTCGTCTGGGACATCATCAAGAAACCCCTGCTGACACGAACGCTGGACAGGCTCCTGAACCCCCTCATAGCCAAGAGCATCGTACTCTATCTCAAGAAAGGTGATCAGTATGGAACGTGACATGTCCCCCTCAAAGCTCTCCCTGCCCATAGATATCGATTTGCTTGCCGCATCCATCGCAAAAACCCAGCGAAGCACCGGAGAGATCCCCTGGCATGAGGGAGGGAAGACAGACCCGTGGGATCACGTGGAGGCAGCCATCGGGCTCACCATCGGTGGATACCACGAAGAGGCGAGGAATGCCTTCGCATGGCTGGCATCAACCCAGCTCGAGGACGGAGGCTGGTATTCGGCCTACCGTGACGGTAAGCCCGAGGACCTCACGAGGGAATCCAACATGGCGTCCTACATCGCGGTGGGTGTCTTTCACCACTACCTCATCACCCAGGACAGGCCGTTCCTCGAGCACATCTGGCCCACCGTGTGCAAGGCCATGGACTTCACGACCTCCCTGCAGGCCCCGGGAGGCGAAATCTACTGGGCCAAGAACCCCCACGGCCAGGTGGATCCGGTGGCCCTGCTCACCGCGTGCAGCTCCATCTTCATGAGCCTGAAATGCGCCCTGGTCCTGGCACTGCTCCTGGGCGAGAGCAAGCCTTCGTGGCAGGAGGCCCTCATGAGGCTCGGGGATGCCATCCGGTACCGCCCCCACCTCTTCGACAAGACCAAGTCCCGCTACTCCATGGACTGGTTCTACCCGGTGCTCTGCGGCACCATTACGGGAGCGGAGGCAAAGAAGAGGCTGGATCGCTCCTGGAACAGATTCATGGTGGAAGGGCTCGGCACGAGGTGCGTGTCCGACAACCCGTGGGTGACCATCGCCGAGACCTCGGAGCTCATCCTGACGCTCGCTGCCATGGGCGAGTACGAAAAAGCCAGGACCGTTCTCGGTTGGATCGTCAACAAGAGACACGAAGACGGGACCTTCTGGTGCGGCTTCACCTTCCCCGACATGGTCATCTGGACAGAGGAGAAACTCGCCTGGACGAACGCCGCGGTGATGATGGCCGCCGACGCCGTCTATCACATCACCCCTGCATCCCAGCTCTTCAACCATTCCTTCTGGGAGGTGGGCGAGAAGACAAGACCACACATGTACCGGTTCCTCAAGAAGTATCACCCGGTTTTCAACATCAGGGACGCATTCTATTCAGACGCGAAGGACATGAGGATCTAGCACCTTGAGAAAGGACTACCGGCCCTACTACATCAAGAGGCTCGACCTTACGTTCCGCGAGTGGTACGCGCAGCACTTCCTGAAGCCCCAGTTCAGGCACCTGGGCAAGGGGTGCACCTTTATGAAGCCCTGGCACGTCCAGGTCTTCGGCTGGCCCATCGACCTGGGAGACTTTGCCAACGTGATCACCACCCCGGACCACCGGGTGAGGCTCACCGTGTGGGGCCGCACCCAAGGCGAGGGGTTCATCAGCATCGGAAAATACTGCCTGATCTGCCCCGGCGTGAGGATCAGCGCCGCCACCGAAATCACCATCGGCGACAGCTGCATGATGGCCAGCAGCGTCTACATAACCGACTCGGACTGGCACGGGATCTATGACCGGCTCGACTACATCGGCAGCAGCGCGCCGGTGCGGATAGGCAACAATGTCTGGATAGGAGACAGCGCCATCGTCTGCAAGGGTGTGCGCATCGGCGACAACAGCATCATCGGCGCAGGATCCGTGGTCCCCAGGGACATCCCTGCAAACTCGATCGTCGCGGGCAACCCTGCCAGGGTGATCAGAGAGCTCGATCCCGACCTCCCGATGAGGACACGGGCAGAGTGGTTCATGGATCCCGAAAAGCTCGAATCGGACATCATCGGGATTGACAAGGACATGCTCAAGGACAACACGTTTGCGGGATGGCTGAAATCCGTATTCTTTCCCGGAAAAGGCAATTAAAGGACCCCCCATGAGAATCGCGTTCATCGCCACACCATATCCCCTGGAAGAGGCGCCCTCACCACCGCTCGGGCTCACATACGCCGCGGCTGCTTGCGAGGCTGCAGGAGCAACGGTGCGCATCTTCGACTACATCGTGAGCAAGTATTCACCCGAGAAGCTCCATGCCGCCCTCGATGCCTTCAAACCGGATGTGGTTGGCGCCGGGCCCGTAACCATGAACTTCCCCGATGCAGCCCGTATCCTGCGGGATGCGAAGCAGTACCGGCCCTCCCTCATCACCATGATGGGCGGACCTCACGTGTCCTTCGACATCGAAGGGTCCTTCCGGGTGCTCCCCGAGCTCGACCTCATCGTGGTGGGCGAGGGAGAACAGACCCTGCTGGAGCTCGCCCCTGTGATCAAGGACAAGGACGCATGGAGCAGCATCAAGGGCATCGCCTTCCGTGATGGTGACGAGATCGTGACAACCGATCAAAGGGAGCTCATAGAAGACCTGGACAGCCTGCCGCTTCCCGCCAGGCACCTGCTGCCCATCTCCCGCTACCAGGCGCTCGGCTATCCCGTGAGCATCATCACGAGCAGGGGGTGCCCCAACAAGTGCATCTTCTGCCTCGGCAGGCGCATGGTGGGCTACAAGGGACGCTTCAGAAAAGCCTCCCTTGTGGTGGACGAGATCGAGCACATCATCTCTCTGGGTTTCACCAGGATCAACGTCGCAGACGACCTCTTCACGGCGAACAAGGAGCGGGTCAGAGAGCTCTGCGGAGAGATCAAGCGAAGAGACGTGAATTTCGGATGGACCGCCTTTGCCCGTGTGAATACCGTGGACTCAGAGATGCTTGCCGTCATGAGGGATGCGGGCTGCGACTGCGTGAGCTTCGGCATCGAATCCGGCAACCCCGAGACGCTCAAAAGGGTCAGGAAGGGCATCACCTTAGACCAGGTTCGCAAGGCGGTTGCGTGCTGCAAGGATGCGGGTATACTCACGCATGCCTCCTTCATGGTGGGCCTGCCCGGAGACTCACCCGAGATACTCGAGGAAACGTCCCGGTTCGCTCAGGATTTGGACATCTCGTACGGCTACCACTTCTTCGCCCCCTTCCCCGGCACAACGGCCAGAGAGGAGATCGAGAACTACGACCTTACCATCCTGACCGACGACTGGAAGCAGTACGACGCCAACCGTCCGGTGGTGAGAACCTCGAAGCTTTCCCCGGAGGAGATGATCTCGTTCGTGGCCAAGTACGACCGGATGCATACCGAGCTCTGGGAGGACACGGAGAGACGGGTCCAGGAAGGCACCTGCACCGATCACGAGTACCTTCTCGTGCTGGGCCGCCGGAAGATGAACCTCGTCTACAAGGTCCTGTCCGAAGACATCATTGAGGAGACCTGCTGCACGCCGAAGGACGGCTTGGACCCGGTAGAGCTGCTTTCGGCTTCCATCGCCGACAGGACGCTCACCGATAAGGCCTTCACCCTCAAGGTGATCAGAAGCTTCTTCGATGCGGGCTTTCTCAGGCACGAGCTCAACGGCGGTACCCTGCAGTACCACTGGACACACAACCGGGCCATCGACAGGCTACCAGTCGCGTCTTGAGCGGATCTCTTCGGGCACTTCTCCGACGGCAAGCCGCCGCAGGATCCCGAGCGTCCCGACCATGGGCATCTCTGCATAGAGCCCTGACGCAAGGGCCAGCTTGTAGACAAAGTACGGCGCCTGACCGCCCTTTGCCGGGTCGCAGAACAGGTCGTGGATCGCAAGGATGCCCCCCGGGACGATGTGGGGCGACCATGAGGTGTAGTCTGCAAACGCGGACGCATAGGCATGCCCGCCGTCGATGAACACCATGCTCAGCGGCGTGCACCACATGCGGCCGGCAAGTGCTGAGGACGCCACAATGGGGACCACGGTATCGAGGAGGCCTGCACCCTCGATGGTCCTGCGGAACAACCGGAAGGTGTCCACCCTCCCCTCGGTCTCGTCGTAGAGCTCCGGATCGAAGTATTCCTGGCCTGGCTGCTGCTCCTCGGACCCCCGGTGATGATCGATGGAATAGAGGACCCCGCCGGTCTCCCTGCATGCAAGGCCGAGGTAGAGGGTCGACTTCCCGCAGTAGCCTCCGATCTCGAGGATGGGGCCGAGCCTGCTCGCTCCCAGCGCGAGTTCATAGAGTTTCATTCCCTCGCCTGCATCGAGGAACCCTTTCACCTCAAGGGCATCGATCTGAGATACATCCATGTCTCCTCCGCCTGTCAAAAAAACCTTTTGCTCAGGAGTACGTAAGGGACGGTCGCGAGTCAAGGAAAAAGACTCCTCATATCAGACATCAGCCCGTTTCATCCCCTGCTGTGACCGCGACGCGGAAATGCTCCGGAATGTGTAAAGTTTTGTGTCTTGCAATCCGAACCGTCAATCTGTGGAGAAAGATTTTCGCATCGAGTTCATCATCACGAAGGGAGGCCTTGCAGCAGACGTGAGGATCGTCCCCACAGGGGAAGAAATTCCTGCACTGAATACCGAGGACCTCCTGGCGGCCCTTCAGGCTGAAGGCATAACCTACGGCATCCTCCCCGAGGTGGTGGAGCAGATCGTTCGGGAGAAGATCACCGGCACGTGGGCGACCATTGCACGCGGGACCGAGCCTTCCCAGGGCAGGGACGGCTACGTCAAGTTCTCCTTCAGTACCGAAGGCCCCCGGGCGAGGCTGCAGGAGGACGCATCGGGCAGGGTGAACATCAGGGACCTGAACCTCATCCAGAACGTGAAGAAGGGGGACACCCTCTGCGAGGTCATCCCCCCCGAGATGGGTGCGAGCGGCATGACCGTCAAGGGCGAGGAGATACCCGGAAAGCCGGGGGCGCCGTCAAAGCTGCCCCCGGGACAGAATGTGACCTTATCGGCCGACCACTCCCGGCTTTTTTCTGCCCTCGACGGCATGGTCACCTGGGTGGACAACACCATCATCGTGGACCCCGTCTACGTGGTGGACACGGTGGACGCGAATGTCGGCAATATCCGGTTCAACGGGTCTGTCGTGGTCAACGGAGAGGTGGGTGACGGCTACGAGATCCATGCAGGCGAGAACATCACCATTGCCATGAGCGTGGGCCGGGTGGTGCTGAACGCAAAGGGCAACATCAGGATCGCAGGCGGCATCCTGGGCCAGGATACCGGCACCATCACCGCAGAGGGGAACATCCGCGTCCGCTTCATCCAGGATGCCCAGGTGAAGGCAGGCGGAGGCATCCTGGTGGATGACTACATCCGCAACAGCGTGGTATCTGCCGAGGGCCCCGTGGCGGTAAAAAACCAGAACGGGTGGATAGACACGAGCAGCGTCTCCTCGGAGCGCTGGATCTACTGCCCCACCATCGGGTATGAGACCTCTGCCGCAACGACGAATCTCAGCATCGGCCACAGCCCGGTGCTCAACAAGGAACGCTCGCGACTCAAAGATGAGATCATCCGGAAGGTCGACGACTTCCTCAAGCTCCAGTCCTCTCTTTCGAAGCTCAGGACCCTCAAGGCAATGGGGCAGATGAATCAGCAGCAGGAAAACCTCTACAACAAGATACTCGATACCATCGAGAGTATCGGAGCGACCCTGGCCCAGCACGAATCTCAGATCATGGACATCACGGAGAAGATCAACAAGACCTATGCGGGCAACATCTACATCGAGGGGATCATAAACGAAGGAACCAGCGTCGACATCGGCCCGTTATCCAGAAAGATCACCCATGCCCGGGCAACGGTGCACTTCTCTCTCCAGGAAAAGGAGATGGTGGAGTCGGAATTCGTCATGATACCCGAGATCAGAAAATTTCTGGAGTCGGATTGATGGATCTCTACGACAGGCAATCCCTCTATGACGCCATCTCCGTGGGCACCCCCGTGGAGGGGGAACACCTGCGGGGCCTCGACCTCTCGGGGCTCGACCTGGGGGGCGCCAACCTCAGGGGCTCGGACCTCAACAACGCGAACCTCACGGACACCAACCTCGAGGAGTCCCACCTGGACAGGGTCACTCTGGAGGGCGCAACCCTGAAAAACACGAACCTCACCGGGGCACACCTGTCGGAAGTCACCCTGACGGACGTGGACCTGAGCTCGTGCACCCTGAGCAGAATCACGGCCGTGAACAGCTCCTTCACGCACGTCTCCATCCTGGGTGGGGATCTCAGAAAAGCGAACCTCTCCGGGGCCTCGCTGATCTACTGCACCCTGAAGGACCTCGACCTGACGGGCTCCAGACTCGAGAACATGAAGATACTGTTCTGCCTCATGGAGTGCTGTACTTTAAGCGAGTGCGACCTGACCGGGTCCAACTTCGGGCTCTCCCGCTTCCGCAAGACCCTCCTGGACAAAGCCAACCTCACGCTCACCTCCTTCACCGGCAGTGCCTTAGAGGACGTCCAGATCCTGAACTCGGTGCTCGAGCGGGTGGATCTGACCCTCATAAAGGCACAGAACCTCGACATCACGGGGAGCTCCCAGCGCAACATAACACTGGACCGGGCCAAGATCGTCGGGCTCACGCGGTAATTTATTTCAGACGTGTCCTCAGAATAACCACCCGGCTACTTTCATGTTTTGTCATCCCGAACGCAGAGGAGTGTGTCTCCGTCGGTCCCTCACCAGGCGGGAATGACCCGAGAGGAGTCCTGTGCGCACATGCCTTCAGCGGGTCCAGAACGCAGGGCTCAGGACCACGAGGATCGTGTAGACCTCGAGCCTTCCCACCAGCATGCAGAACGTCAGGATCACCTTGCCAGCCGGGGGAATGTGCGCGAAGTTCCCCATGGGGCCTACGCTGGCGAGCCCCGGTCCCACGTTGCCCGTGCACGCAATGACCGAGGACACCGACGAGGTGAAGTCGATGCCCAGCATGCTGATGAGCAGTGTCCCGACCAGAAGAATGAGGGCATAGAAGATGGAGAACCCGAGGATGGACTGAAGCACGTCTGGCTGAACCGTATGACCGTCCCACTTGATGGACTTCACGGCATGAGGGTGGACCAGCTTGAAGATCTCCCGATGGGCAAACTTGATGAGGATACCGAGCCTCATCACCTTTACTCCGCCGGACGTCGACCCCGCGCAACCGCCGATGACCATGAGGAGGACCAGCATGATCTGGGCCGCCACAGGCCACTTGATGAAGTCGTAGGTGGCAAAGCCCGTGGTGGTCAAAATCGATGAGACCTGGAAGGTCACGTAGCGAAGAAGCTGGAGAAACGAGGGGTACAGATCTCTGGTGTTCCACATGATGAAGAGACATGCCAGGGAATAGATCGCCAGGTACCACCGGAACTCGTGGCTATGGAGATACGCCTTTACGTTCCCCGTGAGGGCGGCATAGTGCAGGGCGAAGTTGGCCCCGGCAATGAGCATGAACACGGTCACCACGGCATCGATGTAGGGGCTTGCATAGGCCCCGATGCTCGCGTTCTTCGTGGAGAATCCGCCGGTCGCCATGGTGGCGAAGGAGTGGCACACCGCATCGAACGCGCCCATGCCTCCTGCCAGCAGGAGTATTGCCTCGAGGACCGTGAGCCCCACGTAAATGCCCCACAGCAGCTTCGCGGTTTCCGTTATCCTGGGTTTCAGCTTGTCCACCGTGGGCCCCGGCGATTCGGCATTGAATATCTGCATGCCGCCCACGCCCAGGTACGGGAGGATGGCGATGGTGAGCACGATGATGCCCATCCCGCCGAGCCAGTGGGTCAGCGCCCTCCACAGGAGCAACCCGTGGGGAAGCACCTCCACGTTGGTGAGCACGGTCGCCCCTGTGGTGGTGAACCCCGAGACGGTCTCGAACACGGCATCGATGTAGCTCGCGAAATAACCGGAGAGGCGGAAAGGAATGGCACCGAAAAGCCCTGCCAGAGTCCAGGCAAGGGTGACAACGAGAAAACCCTCCCGGTGCCTCAATTCCCCCTCGGGCCTGCGGCTCAGAAAAACCATGACCGCACCGGCAACACCGCAGATCAGAGCGCCCAGCGCGAGCGACGAAAGATCGTCTTCCTGGTAATACACGGAGGCACACAAGGGAATCAGCAGTGACAGGGACATGAAAAACAGCCCCTTTCCGAGGATATTCACGACCATGCGGATATTCATGTCATTTAAAAATAATTCAGCTTCACGCTCAAGATCTTCTCCACCGCGGGCATTGCCCCTCTTTTGGCAAAGATGATCACCCGATCCCCGGGATTTATCCTGGTGTCGCCACGCGGAACGGTAAAACTGTCCCGTTCTGCATCGATCACCCCTGCAATGATGGCATCCCGCGGCCACTTGATGTCCTTGATGGGGTGTTCCACCAGGTCGGAGGTCTCCATGGCCTCCACTTCGATGACCTCTGCATCGACATCCGAAAGGCTTGTCAGCGAGAAGATCTTGCCTTTCCTGATGAACTGGAGGATCTTCGCCACGGCAACCATTCTCGGGTTCACGACGGCATCGACGCCGATATCGCTCACCAGGGAGATGTAGTCGAGGTTGTTGACGACAGAGATCACGTGGGGGCACCCCATGCGCTTGGCCAGCAGGGAGGAGAGGATATTTGCCTCCTCGTCGTCGGAAACGGCGACAAAGGCATCGTGCTGCGGGATACGCTCCGCCTCGAGGAGATCCCTGTTTATGGCCGGCAGGTTCAGCACCGTGGTCCTGAGGAGCTTCTCGCTGAGATCGACGCACCGCTCCTCGGAGTGCTCGATGAGCTTTACGTTGCAGTCCTTCTTCTCGAGTCTGGTGGCGAGCATCTCGCCGGTCATGCTCCCGCCGTAGATCACCACGTTGCGCGACGGTCTTTCCGTCTGCCTGAGAAACGAGAGGATCTCCCGGTTGTCCTGCCGGTCCAGCACCACGTAAACCCTGTCTCCCAGGAGGATCTGGTCCTTCCCGCGGGGGATGAGCAGTTCGCCCTTTCTCAGTATTGCTGCAATGAGAAGATTGATGCTGTTGCTGGACTGGGAGATCTCGATGAGGTTTCTGTTTATGAGCGGAGACCCGGGGGTGACCTTGAAGCCCCCGAACCTCACCCGTCCGTCGGCCACCTGCACGGTGTCCTGGGATCCCGGAATGGAGAGGAGGTTATCGATAGCGACCGTGGCCTCGAGCTCGGGATTGATGATGAGATCGATGTCCAGGCGCTCCTTCTCGAATATCTTTCCCGCCGCCTCGTAATCCGGGTTCCTGAGCCTGACGATCTTGGTGGGTATGCTGGAAAAACTGCCGGCGATGTACGCAGCCACGAGGTTCACCTCGTCCGAGTCGGTGATGGCAATGAGCATCTCGGCATGCTCGAGGTCAGCCTTTTTCAGGTCTCTCAGGCTGGAGCCGCTGCCCCAGATGACCTTGGCATCGAGCATCTTGGAGAGCTTGTTTACCTTCGCCTCATCCTTTTCCACGAGGTAGACATCAATGCTTTCCTCGGTGAGCCTTTTCGCGATCATGAAGCCGACTTCGCCTGCCCCGACGATGAGTACGCTCATTGTACCACCCGTTCATGTTCACTGCATTTTCAAGAAAAGAAGCCTCACGATGACGGCTCACGGGGTGAGAGCTCGCTCCGGATGCGGTCCAGCACTCCGTTGGCAAAGGATGGCAGCCTGGGGGACCCGAACCGTTTCGCCAGCTCGATGCCCTCGTTGATGGCCACCTTGTGCGGCACGTCATCCCGGAAGACGATCTCGTAGGTGGAGATGCGCAGGATATTCCTATCGGTGCTGGACATGCGGCGCACCTTCCAGTTCTTCGACGCCTCGTCGATGAGGGAATCGATCTCGGAAAGGTGCCTGCACACCCCTTCGATCACCTCCCTGGCATAGGGAATGAGATCCTTTTCATCGACGAAGTGATTGAAAAAATCACCTACTGTCTTGTCGCTGTGGCTGCTGGTGATGTCGATCTGATAGAGGTACTGGAGTGCTACCTCTCGCGCTTGCGTCCTGAGTCTCATGGACGGGTTCAGATCTGGGCGTAAAGGTCCATCATCTCAAGCAGTGACATGGCCGCATCGAACCCCTTGTTTCCGGATTTCGTGCCCGCTCGTTCGATGGCCTGTTCGATGGTGTCGGTAGTGAGCACGCCGAAGATCACCGGGATCTTCGCTTCGATCGCCACCTGGGCAATGCCCTTGCTCACCTCGGCTGCTATGTAGTCGAAATGTGGCGTCGAGCCTCTGATGACTGCGCCCAGGGCGATGATGCCGTCGGTGTTCCCTCCGGATGCAAGCTTCTTGACGACCGACGGGATCTCGTAGGCGCCGGGGACCCGGTAGATGGTGATGTCCTTGTCGGAAACCCCATGCCTGGTGAGCGCATCCAGCGCCCCTTCCATGAGCCGGGAGGTGATGAAGTCGTTGAACCTGCTGGCCACGATCGAAACCTTCCTGCTCTTGCCGACTAACTTGCCTTCAATGACATGCGCCATTTATACAACCTCCAGAATGTGTCCCATCTTGTCTTTCTTGGTCCGCAGGTACCTCTGGTTCTCCTTGGTAGGGGGTATCTCGATCGGAACCCGCTCGACGATCTCGAGGCCGTATCCCTCGAGCCCGATGATCTTCTTGGGGTTGTTCGTCATGAGCTTCATCTTCCGTACACCCAGGTACACGAGTATCTGAGCACCGATCCCGTAGTCCCTGAGGTCCGGGGCAAACCCGAGTTCGATATTCGCCTCAACCGTATCCCTGCCCTTGTCCTGGAGGTGATAGGCCTTGAGCTTGTTGATCAGCCCAATGCCTCGGCCTTCCTGCCGCATGTAGACGATGACCCCCCTGCCCTCTTCCTCGATCATCTCCATGGCCCGGAGAAGCTGATCGCCGCAGTCGCATCGGAGCGAGTGGAAGAGATCCCCGGTGAGGCATTCGGAATGCACCCGCGCCAGCACAGGCACTTCCGGGTCGATGTCTCCCTTGACGAGTGCGATGTGCTCCTTGTGATCGATGTCGTTGTTGAACCCGACAAGGTCAAAGACCCCGTACGCCGTAGGCAGCTTTGCACGGACCACCTCGCGCACCAGCATCTCGTGCTTGATCCGGTAGGCGATGACATCGGCGATGGTGCAGATCTTGAGCCCGTGCTCTTTCGAAAAGGCTTCGAGCTGCGGCCTGCGCGCCATGGTCCCGTCTTCATTCATGACCTCACAGATCACTGCGCCTGGCCGTAAGCCCGCGATCTTGCACATGTCCACGGAGCCTTCGGTCTGTCCGGTCCGGACCAGCACGCCACCTTCCTTGGCCCTGATTGGGAAGACATGGCCGGGCCGGGCGAGGTCTTCCGCTCTCGCCCCTTCGGCGATGGCGGTCCGGATGGTTACAGCCCTGTCTGCTGCGGATATGCCGGTGGTGACCCCCTTCTTGGCCTCGACGGAAACAGTGAAGCCGGTCCCGAACTTGCTCGTGTTGTCCCTGACCATCATCGGCAGGTCGAGCCTGTCCACGATGCCCGGTTCAAGGGCGAGGCACACGAGTCCTCTGCCATATCTGGCCATGAAATTAATGGCTTCGGGGGTGATAAACTCCGCAGCCATGGTGAGATCTCCTTCGTTTTCGCGATCCTCGTCATCCACGAGGATGATCATCTTTCCCTGCTTGAGGTCTTCTACGGCTTCTTCCACGGTGCACGTCGGCATAGCTGCTACTCCTTTGCGAAAAATCCCTGCTTTTTGAGAAGGTCTTCCAGGTTGCCGGTTCTGTCCTTGTGCAGCAGGTTTTCCACGTATTTTCCAAGTACGTCAAATTCGAGGTTCACCCTATCACCCGAGGATTTGAGTGTCAAGGAAGTGGATACGGCCGTATGCGGTATGATGTTCACGGTGAAAGTATCCTGCGGCACCTCGTTTATGGTCAGCGAGACGCCGTCGATGGCAATGGATCCTTTTTCTACGAGATATTTGGAGAAGGCCCTTTCATAGCGCACCGAAAGGGAGATCGACTCGCCCTTAGACTCTTTCCTGAGCAGCGTTCCCACCGTGTCCACGTGACCGAGGACCAGGTGGCCTCCCAGGCGCGTCTGAAGCGTGAGGGCCCGCTCGATGTTCACCCTCCCTCCGGGTCTCATCTGGCCGAGGGTGGTGCGGGTCAGCGTCTCGGAGGATGCATCGGCCGTGAAGATGCTGCCTTTAATCCTGGTGATGGTGAGGCACACCCCGTCGACGGCAACGCTGTCGCCGATGGCATCCGACGTAAGATCGAAGCCCGTGTCGATCTCGAACTCGATCCCCTGCCCCAGCGGCCGCCGTGAGACGATACGGCCCACAGACTCGATGATCCCTGTGAACATTTACTCCTCCAGGACCGCGGTAACGAGGACATCCGTCCCGGTCCTCCTCACCCCTGTTATCACGAGTCTCACGGACTGCGCAATGCTCTCGGGCGATCCCATGTCCACCATGGGTATGCCCCCGCCCAGGATCTTCGGGGCGATGAAAACCATGAGGGAATCCAGGCACCTGCTCGCGAGCAGGCTGGAGTACACGCCGCTCCCGCCTTCCACCATGGCCGCATGCAACCCCATGCCGCCCAGGTGGGAGAGCACCTGCTCCCAGGGGAGCCTACCGGAGGCATCGGGTTGGAGCCGGACCACCTGCACCCCCTGCTCCACGATCTCGGGCCTGGAGTCAGAAGGCTTTGCAGTGAACAGGACCGTTCCCGGCCCGAGGCATTTCGCCTGCGGGGAGACCTGGAAATCCGCATCCAGGATTACCTTGAGCGGGTCCCGGCCGGCCTCGATCCGGCAGGTGAGCAGCGGGTCATCCTTGATCATCGTACCGATGCCTACGATGACGGCGTCCACGTGGTTACGCACCTCGTGCACGAGGGCGCGGGACTCGTCAGAGCTGATCCAGCGGGAGTCTCCCCCGGCAGTGGCGATCCTGCCGTCCAGCGTCATGGCCGCCTTCAGGATGACATAGGGGCGCCCCTTCTCGAGCCAGGTCGCGTACCAGGCGATAAGGTCTTTGCATGCATCTTCGCACACCCCCACGTCCACTACTATCCCTGACGCTCGAAGCCGCTCGATGCCTCTTCCTGCAACTTTGGGGTTCGGATCGATGGTGCCCACCACCACCCGGCTTATGCCTGCCTCGATGATAGCCTGTGTGCACGGAGGGGTCCTGCCGTGGTGATTGCACGGCTCCAGCGTCACGTACAGGGTCCCCCCTTTCGCCTCATCGTAGGCGGCCCCAAGCGCATAGACCTCGGCATGGGGCATGCCTGCCCGGGGATGAAATCCCCGGCCCACGATGCGGGAGTCTTTCACGACGACAGCTCCCACCGGCGGGTTCGGGGCTGTCCTGCCGAGGCCCTTCCTTGCAAGCGAGAGGGCCTCCTGCATGAAGCTGACGTCACTTTCCATGTTTTTCCTTGCGAAGCCCCTTGATCTCTTTCATGAATTCATTCACGTCCTTGAATTCCCGGTAGACGGAGGCGAACCGCACATAGGCAACGGGGTCGAGTTTGTGGAGGGCCTCCATGACCTTCTCGCCGATGTAGGATGACGGGACTTCCTTGTCCCACTTGGCCTGGATGTCCTGGATGAGGGTACTCCGCATGGACTCGATATCCTCCATGCTCACCGGCCTCTTCTCGCAGGCGGTGGTGATCCCCGAAACCACTTTGGCCGGGTCAAAGGGCTCCCTCCTGCCGTCCTTCTTGATGACCGCAGGCAGGAACTCTTCGATCCGCTCGTAGGTGGTGAAGCGGTAAGAGCAGCTGGTGCACTCTCTCCTTCGCTTGATGGATGTACCGTCCCGGCTGATCCTGGACTGTATCACCTTGTCTTCAAGCCCGGAACACCGTGGGCACCGCATGGAGGATTACCCCTGGTAGATGGGAAATCTGTCCGTGAGTTCCCCGACCTCTTTCCTCACCTGTTCGATCACTTCCGGGGCACCCTTGGAATCGACCACCTTCCCGATGAGGCGCGCCACGATCCGCATCTCGTTTTCCTTCATACCACGCGAGGTCAGCGCAGGCGTTCCGAGACGAATGCCCGAAGTCACCATGGGGCTCTTGGTCTCGAAGGGAATGGTGTTCTTGTTTGCCGTAATCCATGCCTGGTCAAGGAATTCCTGTGCATCCTTGCCCGTGATGTCCTTGTTCGTGAGGTCCACGAGCAGGAGATGGTTGTCCGTGCCTCCGGAGACCAGGGTAAACCCGAGAGAGAGAAGCTCATCGGCCATGGCCTGTGCGTTCCGGATAATCTGGGCCTGGTATTCCTTGAATGACGGCTCAAGGGCCTCCTTGAACGCCACCGCCTTGGCCGCGATCACGTGCATGAGCGGCCCGCCCTGCATCCCGGGGAATACACGGGAATTGAGCGTCTTGGCGTGCTGTTCCTTGCAGAGGATCATGCCGCCACGGGGACCGCGCAGCGTCTTGTGCGTGGTGGTGGTCACGAAATCGGCGTGGGGCACGGGGCTCGGGTGCAGACCTGCGGCAACGAGACCGGCTATGTGTGCCATGTCCACCATGAAAAGGGCACCCACTTCGTCGGCGATCTCCTTGAAAATCCGGTACTCGATGATCCTGGGGTAGGCGCTGGCGCCTGCGATGATGAGCTTGGGAGAGTGCTTCTTTGCAAGGTCCCTCACCTCGTCATAGTCGATTCGGTGCGTGTCCTTGCGCACCCCGTAGGCCACGACCTTGTAGAGCTTGCCCGAGAAGTTCACCGGGGAGCCCATGGAGAGGTGGCCGCCGTGCGGGAGGCTCATGCCCAGGTAGGTGTCTCCGGGCTCCAGGACGCTGAAGTACACCGCCATGTTCGCCTGTGAGCCCGAGTGGGGCTGCACATTGGCATGGTCGGCGCCGAAGAGCTGCTTTGCCCGCTCGATGGCCAGGGCTTCCGCGACGTCCACGTATTCGCAGCCGCCATAATATCTCTTTCCGGGGTACCCTTCCGCATACTTATTCGTCATGACGCTGCCCTGGGCCTCGAGCACCGCCTTGCTCACGATGTTTTCCGAGGCGATGAGCTCGAGCTTGTTCTGCTGCCTTCTGAGCTCATCCATGATGGCATCATACACTTGGGGATCGGTCCTCTTTACGTTGTCCAGGTTCATATCATCTCCTATCTATTAGATGGATCCTTGATCTTT